>CAZGRM010000149.1:3101-8672 GCA_964528295.1 uncultured Lachnospiraceae bacterium | reverse complement strand
ACCCCATCGAGGCCCACTGGACCTGGGGCGGAGGCTGGCTGGCACAGATGGGCTTCCATGATTTTGCGGGTTCCAACTGCATCCACATGGTGGGCGGCATCTGCGCGTTGATCGGAGCGGCCATCCTTGGGCCCCGTATCGGTAAATTTACGAAGGATAAGTCAGGAAAGATCGTGAAGGTAAACGCCTTCCCCGGCCATAACCTTCCCATCGGCTGTCTCGGTGTGTTCATTCTGTGGCTTGGCTGGTATGGTTTCAACGGCGCGGCGGCCACCTCTGTTCCTGAGCTTGGATCCATCTTTTTGACCACCACCATTGCTCCCTCCGTGGCTACGGTGGTCTGCATGGTATTTACCTGGATCAGATACGGGAAGCCGGATGTGTCCATGTGTCTGAACGCTTCTCTGGCAGGTCTGGTGGCCATCACCGCTCCCTGTGATGTGTGTGACGCCTTCGGAGCCATTGTGATCGGCGCGGTTTCCGGTGTTCTGGTGGTATTTGGCGTATGGCTGCTGGACAACAAGCTGCGGGTGGATGACCCGGTGGGCGCCGTGGCGGTACACTGTCTGAACGGTATCTGGGGAACCATCGCGGTAGGTCTGTTTGCCACAGACACAGCCCCCGCTTTTGCGAGAGGAATCGGCGACGGCGTGATTTTCGGAGCAAACCAGATCGCGGGCAAGGGCCTGTTTTACGGCGGCGGTTTCCATCAGCTGGGGATTCAGCTGATCGGTATGTTTGCCACCATGGCATGGACGGCTGTGACCATTACCATTGCCTTTCTGGCCATCAGGGCCATCTTCGGTCTGCGCGTGACCGCTGATGAGGAGATCCTGGGACTGGATGCCACCGAGCACGGCCTGCCCTCCGCATACGCTGGCTTCAGCATCGTGGATCTCTCCACCGGTATGGATGTGAACGAGAATACAGATCTGGGAGAGAGCGATTACGAGAAGGCCAGCCAGACTCAGAGAGACGCCTCTGTTTCCGTCGCGAAGACGGCTCCCATCGAGGGCGCTACCGGTATGTATAAGGTATCCATCGTGGCAAAGCACTCCAGATACGAGGCTCTGAAGTCGGCGCTGAACGAGCTGGGTGTGACCGGTATGACTGTGACTCAGGTGATGGGCTGCGGGATCCAGAAGGGTGCCGGCGAGCGCTACCGTGGTGTAGAGCTGGATGTGAACGTACTTCCCAAGATGAAGGTGGAAGTCATTGTGGGAAATATCCCCGTGGAGAAGGTGGTGGAGACCGCCAAGCGGGCGCTGTACACCGGCCATATCGGAGATGGAAAGATCTTTGTGTACAACGTACAGAAGGTAGTGAAGGTCCGCACCGGCGAGGAAGACCTGGATGCCCTCAACGATGTGGAGTAGTTCCTACATATAAATATAGAAGAAATTTCCCGGGTGGAGCCAAAAAAATTATGGCTCCACCCTTTTTAGAGAAAAAGGATTGGTGAGAGTCTGTTTTTTGGAAAAGCGGGGTGGGCTTTCCATATAATTTTTGATATAATGTAGGGGGATATTTATTTTACAAGAGCGGAGACATGGAGAGATTCCATATAAAATAGGTGACGAGGAGTGTGAGAAATATGGAACCCGGGAAAAAGAAGCTCCCCATAGGGATTGAGAACTTTGAAAAATTGCGGACGGAAGATTTTTATTATGTAGATAAGACAAATCTTATTAAGGAGCTTTTGGCTCATTGGGCAGAGGTGAATCTTTTTACGCGCCCCAGAAGATTTGGAAAGTCACTGAATATGAGTATGCTGAAAAAATTCTTTGAATTAGACGGAGAGAAAGAAATATTCAGCAAAACGGAAATCTCCAGGGAAGTCTCTCTGTGCGAAGAATACATGGGGAAATTTCCAGTAATATTGGTTTCTCTGAAAAGTGTCAACGCGGCGACCTACGAGAAGGCCTGTGATATGGCCGCGCAGGTCGTGAACGGGGAGGCCAGGAGATTCCAGTATCTTTTAGAAAGCGACCGCCTTACCGATTATGACAAGGAGGCGTTTTCCGCGCTGCTGAAGTCGGATATGAGCGAGGCGGTCCTGTGCGGTGGTCTGAAGGTCCTGTCGGAGCTTCTTGAAAAACATCATAACCGCAAGGTAATCCTGCTGATTGACGAATATGATGTACCTCTGGCGAAGGCATTTGAACGGGGCTATTACGATCAGATGGTGTTATTTGTCAGAAATATGTTTGAGCATGTGCTGAAGACCAATGACAGCCTTAAATTTGCGGTATTGACCGGATGTATGCGTATCTCAAAGGAGAGCATTTTTACCGGGCTGAATAATTTAAAGGTTCTGTCTGTAGCGGAGGCGCAGTTTGACGAATATTTCGGTTTTACGGATAGAGAAGTAAGAGAGATGCTGGATTATTACGGTTTTTCTGACCGCTATAATGAGGTAAAAGAGTGGTATGACGGCTATCAGTTCGGAAATGTGGAGGTATATTGTCCCTGGGATGTGATCAATTACTGTGACGCGCTGCGGACGGATCCCGACGCAAGGCCGAAAAATTATTGGTCCAATACCAGCGGCAATGAAGCGGTAAAGCGCTTCATTCAGGAATCGGACAAGGGAGCGGTCAGGCGTGAAATTGAAAAACTGGTTGCCGGTGAAACGATCACGAAGGAGATCCACCAGGAGCTGACATACAAGGACATGTATGCTTCCATCGAGAATCTCTGGAGTGTCCTGTTTACCACAGGCTATCTGACCCATCGGGGAAAGCCGGAGGGAGACAATTTCTGTCTGGCGATTCCAAACGTTGAAATCAGGAAAATTTTTACAACCCAGATCATGGAGTATTTTAAAGAGAGTGTTCCGAAAAATGGGGAGGCGTTAAGAGATTTCTGTGAAGCGTTGAGAAATGGAGAGCCGGAGCGTGTGGAAAAACGGTTGGGCGAATATCTCAGGCGTACGATCAGTATCCGTGATACCTTTGTGAAAAAACAGATGAAGGAGAATTTTTATCACGGCATTCTACTGGGAATTTTAGGGTTTCAGGACACCTGGGGCATTTCCTCCAATAAGGAATCCGGGGACGGATACAGTGATATTCTGGTGGAGACGGATGACGGGGAAGTCGGCATTGTTCTCGAAATGAAGTATGCGGAAGACGGCGGACTGGAGAGGGCCTGCGGGGAAGCCCTAGAACAGATTGAGCGCAGGAGGTATGAGGAGGAGCTTCTCGATGAAGGAATGGAACATATTTTAAAGTACGGGATCGCGTTTTATAAAAAAAGATGCCGGGTGATGATGGCGGACTCTGATGACCAGTTATCGTAGAAGCAAAAATTTGATCCCTCTGAATCGTCGATGGATGGACGGGACAGAGGGATTTTTGATTTTACGCAAAAAACAGTTGACGGCGCCCGGCAGATGAGATAAAAACATAGAGGATAAAACGGGCCGGACTTCGGCCTGAGAGTGGAAGAGAAGGAGAAGAACAATGCAGGCGTATTTATTTGTGCATTTTCGTGAGAAGACCACCCCGGACGGGGAGCAGGTATATTTCGGACTGAGCAGGGACGGATTTTGCTGGGAGGCCGTAAATGGAGGAAATCCGGTGCTGTGGGCCTACTATGGAGATAAGGGCGCGCGGGATTTTACCATTACCAGACGCGGAAAGAAATTTTACATTTTTGCCACGGATCTGAGCCTTTCCTACGGGATGCGGAATCAGTACCACCATTCCTGGGAGGCCATCGGCCGCCGCGGCAGCAAATGCCTGTCCATGTGGGAGTCGGAGGACCTGGTAAACTGGTCCGAGCAGCGGCTGGTAAAGCTGGGAGACGAGCACTTTGGCTGTCTGTGGGCGCCGGATATTATTTATGATAAAAAAGAGGGGGATTATGTGCTGCACTGGTCCTCCGCCCATGACTGCAACGGTTATGGCGATAAGGGAATCTATTACAGCCGGACCAGAGATTTTCAGCATTTTTCAAAGCCGGAGGTGCTGTACCGCCGGGAGGGGGGAGATTTGATCGATTCCGCCATCTATGAGGAGGACGGAAGCTATTATCTGTTTCTGAAAAGTGGTAAAAATCCGGCGGGAATCCAGCTCCTGAGATCTGACCGGGTGACGGGGCCGTACACTTTGGTGGAGGGCTTCGCAAAAAGCATGGAGGCCATCGAGGAGGGAAAATATGAGGCTCCCACGGCGGTGCGGCTGGCGGACGGCAGATGGGGTCTGTTTCTTGA
Source organism: uncultured Lachnospiraceae bacterium (assembly GCA_964528295.1). Classification (GTDB taxonomy): domain Bacteria; phylum Bacillota; class Clostridia; order Lachnospirales; family Lachnospiraceae; genus Choladousia. The sequence goes on along the minus strand of CAZGRM010000149.1, from coordinate 4,456 downwards.
CTATTACGGTGTGCCGGGGGCGGGGCAGGGCTATGTACCGTTTTTGGCGGATCGCCTGGCGGAGGGCCGCTTTACGCGGGCGGACCAGAAATTTTCTTTCCCCTACGGTTTTAAGCACGGGACGATTTTGACCATAACCATGGAGGAATACGAGCGGATCAAGGGCCATGACTGGTCGGACAGAGGGTGGATTTCCTGAAGGACGTGTGATAAATTTGTGTTTTTTTCTTCCGGTTCTTGCCAGAAATTCAGCCCCGGTTTATACTAGGTTTGAAAATTTAGGCGGCCGCTGGCCGCCGGACAGAAAAAAGTGATAGCGAGGAAAAAGAAAATGGTAAGTACAATCACGAGAGAGGAAGCGCTGGCGCTTCTGAGAGAATACAATAAGGAGTCCTTTCATATTCTTCACGGCCTCACCGTGGAGGGAACCATGCGGTGGTACGCGAGGGAGCTGGGATATGCCGGTGAGGAAGAGTACTGGGGAATTACCGGACTGCTGCACGACATTGATTTTGAGCTTTACCCGGAACAGCACTGCCAGAAGGCGCCGGAGCTTTTGAAGAAGGGCGGAGTGGGGGAGGATATGATCCATTCTGTCTGTAGCCATGGCTATGGAATCTGCTGTGATGTGGAGCCGGTCCATGAGATGGAGAAGGTGCTGTTCGCGGCGGACGAGCTGACCGGTCTCATCGGAGCGGCGGCCAAAATGCGTCCCTCGGGCAGCGTGATGGACATGCAGGTGTCCAGCTTGAAGAAAAAATTTAAGGATAAAAAATTTGCCGCCGGATGCTCCAGGGATGTGATTCGCCAGGGCGCGGAGCGGCTGGGCTGGAGCCTGGAGGAGCTGATGGAGAAAACGATCCTTGCCATGCGCTCCTGCGAGGAGCCGGTCCGCCAGGAGATGGAGCGTCTGGCTCTGTGAAGCGGTAGAAAATACGGAAAGGTGAGCCTGGCCAGGCTGTTATGGATCAATTGGGCGGTCAGCCTTGGGGTGTCAGGGCGGAAAGGATGATTTATGTATACATTTGACAGAGCGGCGTATGACAGACGGATGGAGTGGTACCGGGAGGCCCGGTTCGGCATGTTCATCCACTGGGGGCTGTACGCCATTCCGGCCAGAGGCGAGTGGGTGCGGAGTGTGGAGGAGATCCCCAGAGAGGATTACATGAAATATTTCGAAGAGTTCAACCCGGTGGATTTCGACGCCTCCGCCTGGGCCAGGGCGGCGAAGCGGGCCGGGATGAAGTACGTGGTGCTGACAGCCAAGCATCATGACGGCTTCTGCCTCTTCGACAGCGCCTACACCGATTTCAAATCCACCAATACGAAGCTGGGCCGGGATATCGTGGCGGAAT
>CAZGRM010000149.1:0-3091 GCA_964528295.1 uncultured Lachnospiraceae bacterium | reverse complement strand
CGTGGAGGCGGTGCGAAAAGAAGGGCTGAAGGTGGGGCTGTATTTTTCTCTTCTGGATTGGTATCATCCGGATTATCCCCACTACGGCGACCTGCATCATCCCATGCGGAACCGGCCGGAGTATGGCAATGAGGGAAGAGACTTTGATCGATATGTGACCTATCTTCACAATCAGGTGCGGGAGATCTGTACCAATTACGGAAAGCTGGATATTCTCTGGTTTGATTTCTCCTACGAAGGCATGAGGGGAGAGACCTGGCAGGCCACGAAGCTGGTGGACATGGTGCGGGGCCTTCAGCCCGATGTGATCATCGACAACCGTCTGGAGGTCAGCGGGGAGGGCGGCTTTGGCTCCCTGGCCACAGGAAATCCCACCCCTTACCACGGGGATTTCGTCAGCCCGGAGCAGATCATCCCTCCAAAGGGGATCCAGGACGCGGACGGCAGAGACCTGGCCTGGGAGGCCTGTATCACCATGAACAACAATTGGGGCTACCATGCGGGGGACCACTATTTCAAGCCCGCCTCCATGCTGATCAAAAAGCTGGTGGAGTGCGTCTCCAAGGGAGGCAATCTGCTGCTGAACGTGGGACCGGACGCCCGGGGAAACATCCCCGAGGAGTCCATGGAGCGCCTGGAGGCCATCGGAAAATGGATGGAGAAAAACCGGGACAGCATCTACGGCTGTGACAGAGCCGGGGTGGAAAAGCCCGACTACGGCCGGGTGACGGCAAAGGGAAACCGTCTGTATTTCCATCTCTTTGAGAACACGGTGGGCCCCCTTCCCCTCATGGGCCTGAAGCGGGAGGAGATCGCCTGCGTGCGCAGGCTGGCCACCGGGGCGGAGGTGCCGCTCTGCGACGGCTGGATGTGCGGTAATTACCCGGGAGTGGTATTCGTGGACCTTGGCCCCGACCCGGTGCTGCCGGATCCGGTGGATACGGTGCTGGAGGTCCGGCTGAAGGAGGGTGAGTCCCGGAAACTCAACTTAAAATCCGAATAAATTCCTCCGCCGTGTACGCCTCCAGGTCAATCTTCTTATCGTCCACATAGATCGTGGGCACATGAGTCACCTGAAGCACCTCCCTGGCGCGGCGGTTGGCCTCCTCCAGCTCCTTCCGGTAGGTCCGGTTCTCCAGAGCGTCGCCAAAGGCCGCCGGATCCATCCCGCACTCCTCTGCGATGCGGCAAAGCACCTCCCGGTCCCCGATATCCTCCTCATGAATAAAATAAGCCCGGTAAACCAGGTCATTATACTGCTTGTCGCACCCCTGCTCCTTCGCAAAAAAATAACCCTCAAAGGCCATGCGGGAGTAGGGCCGGGGCACCACGTGGGGCGGGAGCTTCATATCCAGCCCCAGACTCTTGCAGGGCTCTGTCAGGACCTGATAGTGGGAACGGCGGTTCTCATCATTCCAGGTGTCCACCCGGGGAGCGGGCTCCACAGTCAGCTCAAAGGGGTGGACGGTGATCTCCGGCGTCAGACCCAGCCGGGAGAGGGCGGTCTCCAGCGCCTCCTTTGCCACCAGACAGTAGGGGCAAACATAGTCAGATACGAATAAAATTTTCATGTTAGGTGATCCTCCTTTTTCGGGGCGTTCTGCTGCCTGCGCCATTGCTTTGGCGACACCCCGTATTTCTTTTTAAAAATCCGGTAAAAATAGCTGAAATTGTCGTAGCCCACAGCCAGACTGACATCCATAACGGACATGGCGGTGGCGGTGAGCAGATAGCAGGCCTGATGGAGCCGCTTGGTCTGCACCAGCTCCGTGTAGGTGGAGCCGGTCACCCGCTTGATGGTCCGGGAGAGCCAGGTCAGCTCGCAGTCCAGCTCATTGGACAGGACGGTCAGCTCCCCGTCCCGGTAATGCTCCTCAATGTACTGAAGCACCCGGATGGACAGCTCCTGCTCAAAGGAATTTTTCCCGCAGACCAGCTTGTCCGTGTAGTTCAGCAGCGTCAAAAAGAGAAGCCCCATGGTGGTCTGATTCATGAAACGCTTGTTTTGCAGGCCGTGGGTGATGGTCCAGATCAGATTTTCCAGCAGATTCTGAACGGGAAGCACGTCGGCCACCTGAAAGTAGAGGTAGTCGATGGGAGAATCGCTGGAACGCAGACAGCCCACCAGAAAATCCTTCAGCAGACTGCTCTCCGTGCCCAGCATAGAGAGAACCCGGTCGAAAAATTCCGGCAGGATAATAAAATTCACGGCGATATCCTCCCGCCCGGCGGGCTGAATCTCCTGGATGGCGTTCTGATTCAGCAAAAGAAGGTTTCCGGCGGTAAGGACGAGCTCCCTGCCGTTGATCAAGTGGGTGGTCTGCCCGGAGCACATATAGACCATCTCCACATAATTGTGGGTGTGCCTGGGAAAATGGACAAAACGGGTGTGGGGACGTACCTGGATCAGCTTGCCGGAGGCCAAAAGCTTTCGGCTGTCCACCACCAGGGACTTTTGATCGGAATACAGGCTGGGATTGATCCCCTCCTGTCCGTTCAAAATTTCCTGCTCTTCCTCTGTGATTTGACTCAGCTCTCTGAGAAGCTCCGAATTCATCTCAAAACTCTCCTTTGCGTTTCAAATGGATAGATCAAGCATAACAAATAATTCGGGACATGGCAACACCAGATTACAAATAAAGACACTTTTTTGTGCAATCAGTGTTCTTTTTTTTCGGCTTTTTCTGGAGCATAATAAGAGAGAAAACAGATAAGGAGGCGCAGGATGGGCGAATACTATTTGGCGGTGGATATCGGGGCTTCCGGCGGGAGGCACATTCTGGGGCATCTGGAGGACGGATGTCTGAGACTGGAGGAGATTTACCGCTTTGAAAACGGAATGAAGAAAAAAAACGGATCCCTGGTCTGGGATCTGGAGGAGCTGTTCGGGGAGATCCTGGAGGGCATGCGGGAATGCGGGCGCAGAGGCCGGATCCCGGTGAGCATGGGGGTGGATACCTGGGCGGTGGACTACGTTTTACTGGACGGACAGGACCGGATCCTGGGAGAGAGCTACGGCTACCGGGACGGGCGGACGGCAGGGATGGATCAGGAGGTTTACCGCCTCATTTCTGAGAAGGAGCTTTATGGG
>CAZGRM010000148.1:0-8704 GCA_964528295.1 uncultured Lachnospiraceae bacterium | reverse complement strand
GGCCAGGAGATGGTAAAATATTTCCGCCCGCCCCAGGGAAAATACAGTGAGGCCTCCCTGCAAAAGGCCAAAGACCTGGGCTACAAAACCTTCTTCTGGAGCCTGGCCTACGTGGACTGGTACACAGACAATCAGCCCACCCATGAGGAGGCATTCGAAAAGCTCCTGGGCCGGATTCATCCCGGGGCCATCGTCCTTTTGCATAACACCTCCTCCACCAACGGGGAAATACTGGATGAGCTTCTGACCAAGTGGGAGGAGATGGGCTACACCTTCCAGAGCCTGGCCCAGCTGGTGGCGGCCCAGACTACATAAAAACACACTCCGGCCTCCCCCGCCGAAAATCCGGCGGCCGAAGGTGCTTTTGCGGATTATCTCATCCTATGCGCGGCTGTCAAAGCGTCCTTCGCTCTGACAGCCGCGATTTTTTGCGGGAAAAAAGATACAGAATCGGCGGACCTCCTGGAATCTCTTGATAAACCCTGCGGTTTTGGGCAACATACAACTAAAGAGAGTATAACCCAAAACTTATATCAGGAGGATCCCTATATTATGGAAGAAAAATTACAGGAATATTTAAATTATCTTGCGCAGGAAGAAAAAAGCGAGGCCACAAAGAAGCAATATCAGAGAGATATCAGTTGCTTTCTGAATTACGCGAAGGAGCGGGAGCTGTCCAAGGAGCTGATCATCGAATACAAGGAGAAGCTGCAGGGCGTCTACCAGCCCGCCAGCGTAAACGCCAAGCTGGCCGCGTTAAACGGTTATTTCACCTTTCTTGGTCAAAGCGAGCTCAGGGTGAGACAGCTGAAAATACAGAGACGGGCCTTCTGCGCGAAGGAAAAGGAGCTGACAAAGCAGGAGTACCTGCGCCTGGTCCAGGCGGCCAATCGCCGGAAGGATGAAAGACTCTCTCTGCTTCTCCAGACCATCTGCGGCACCGGCATCCGGGTCAGCGAGGTCCAGGCCATCACGGCGGAGGCCGTGCGGGGAGGAGAAGCCCTCATCCACAACAAAGGAAAAATCCGGGTCGTTCTTCTGCCCGGAAAGCTCTGCAAAATATTAAAAAGATACATGTCCGCCCACAAAATCATCACCGGCCCCATCTTCATCACCCGCCAGGGCAATCCGCTGGACCGGAGTAATATCTGGAAAATGATGAAGGGCATCTGCCAGGAAGCCGGAGTAGCGTCAGGAAAGGTATTCCCCCACAATCTCCGCCACCTGTTCGCCCGCTGCTTCTACGCCGTTGACAAGGACCTGGCCAAGCTGGCGGATATTCTGGGCCACAGCAATATTAACACAACCCGCATCTACATTCTCTCCACCGGACAGGAACACCGGCAGCATATGGAGACGCTGGGATTGGTGATCTGACGGAATAGAAGGAAACCACATAATTTGCATTATGTCAAGTTTATTACTACATAATTTGCATTACGTAAAAATTTTTTCTCGAAAGAGCGGTCTAATCGAAACTTCTCCCCACCATACAGCAAAATAAGAAAGACAATAAGTGGTGTTTTTTACACATAAAAACAAAAATGGGAAGAAGGATCTTCCATCATGCCTAAAATTAATCTAGAAAAATTTCCAGTCATATACATAGTAGAATTTGCGTCTGTTCGGTTGACAAAGTTTGCAATGTTTGCTATCCTTAGATAGATTTCAAAGGGGAAAAATTTATTTTTTTCTTTTTGTAACCACCACATAATGCAAATTCTGTGGTAGAAATTGTGACATAGTGGTTATTTCTGAGAAATTTCCGGTACCCCTAAATCGTCGCTTCGCCGCGTTTAGAAAATCGGAATGTCATAGCGAAGGTTACTGTCCGCCTGAAACAGGGCGGAATGGCGAAGCGCACCTATTTGCAAAGAGATAGGGATAGAAGCGGCATAGCACAGACTTCGGGGATGACATAAGAGAGGAGAGAAGATACAAGAAGATAATTTTAATATAAAGAAATAATACCGATTGGCATTGAAGTGATGTGGAAATATTCTCATTAGATATCACAAAAACTGGCAGAACAAGCAAAAGAGGACAGAAGGTAGGAAACTTTAGTGGATATCAAAAAGGCGATTGCAGGCAGACGCATATGTGCTGACCATGTCGGTTTCTTATTTTTTTGCGCTTTTTTATGATTGGTCACGTTTCAATTGTAGCAAAGCCAGTCCCCGCAAAGGAGGTCAATGATATGTGGTATGTCATTCAGGTAAGGACAGGACGAGAGGAAAGTACCATTATTCAATGTAAAAAAGAAATCCCCAGTCAGATCCTGGAGCGCTGTTTTCTGCCCTACTACAAAGAAAAGAAAAACCTCAACGGAAAATGGGAGACATACCAAAAGATACTGTTCCCGGGCTACATTTTTGTAGTGACAGATCAGCTGGACGAGCTGCAGGAGTCTCTGAAAAAAGTAATTGGTCTGACCCGCCTGCTGGCAGTTGACGAAGAAATCGTTCCTTTATCAGAAGAAGAGGTGTGCTTTTTGAAACACTTCGGAGGAGAGGAGCAGGTGGTGGAGATGTCCACCGGCATCATTGTGGGCAGCAGGACGATTGTTCAGTCCGGTCCGCTGAAGGGGATGGAGGGATACATCCGCAGGATCGACCGCCACAAACGAAAAGCATGGCTGGAGGTCAACATGTTTGGCAGAGCGCAGCTGATGCAGGTAGGGCTGGAGATTGTGAGCAAGATGTAGGCTTACGGTGGAAATTCCGGACAGCAGCGGCGGGACAAGGCGTGTCCGCGGGGAGGACCGCAAATATCGGGCGGTTATGTCCGTTTACTATAGAAAGAGGCGATTAGAAGCGTGCAGGAAATCATAGATATGCACTGTCACATTCTTCCCGGACTGGACGACGGGGCCGAGACAATGGAAGAGACACTGGAAACACTGCGGGCAGCGGAGAGCCAGAATGTAAAGGCGATGATTGTGACACCTCACTTTTATCCGGAAAAATACGAACCTGCCCCGTCCCAGATTTTGGGATGTCTCTGGCGTGTCCGCAGAGAATGCGCGGACCAGGGGATTCAAGTGGAATTGTATCCGGGACAGGAATGTATGTACTATTCGGGGCTGGTGGAAAAGCTGAGCAGCTCCCAGGTACTGACCCTGGCGGGAAGCGTCTATGTACTGGTGGAGTTTGAACCGGAATGCTCCTTCCGCTATCTGGCCGGAGGTCTCCGGGAGCTTAGACAGGCGGGATATATTCCTATTCTGGCCCACTTTGAGCGGTACGCCTGCTTATTTCGGGAGGGGCATCTGGGAGAACTGAAGGAGCAGGGATTTTTGATCCAGATGAACTTTGACCGTCTGCTGGAGCCGGACCGCTTGTTTCGAAAAAACCAGTGGAGGCGTATGGTGAAAGAGGGCATGGTGGATTTCCTCGGCAGCGACTGCCACGGTGTCCATTACCGGCCCCTCAGAATCGGGGAAAACCAAAACTGGCTGGAACAGGAGCTGGAGCCGGAATTGAGACGCAGAATATTAGAGAGAAATGTCAAGAGAATTATAAAGTAGAGACAAAGGACAGGAGAGCACATGGAAAAGGATAATACAATACAACAAGTAGTCGGGAGAAGACCGCCGGAACCGGAGGATGTGATTGATCTGAAGGAGATATTCTTCCTTTTGCTGGGAGGCTGGAAACAAATTTTGCTGGCTATGCTGGTGGGAGCGGCGCTGTTGGGCGCTTACTGCACCTTCCTATTGAAGCCCACCTACAAGGCCAACTCATCGATTTACATAACAAATACAGACTCTGTGATCACCTTCTCTGATTTGCAGCTCAGCGCCGCGTTGACGGAGGACTACGCAAAAATCATTACCAGCCGGACTGTGCTGAATAAAGTGATCGAGGAGCTCGGGCTGGAGCTGACCTACAAGGAATTGGGCGCGTTGGTCAGTGTGACAAATCCGGAATCCACCCATATTGTGGAGATTACGGTTACCTGCGGCGATCCGGAGCTGAGTCGGAACATTACGAACGCGCTGACTAATATCAGCGTGAGCCAGATTTACCAGATTGTGGGCAGCAGTATGCCCAGCGTGATTGATTTTTCTGTGGCGGAGGCCGTGGAGGAGATTCAGCCCGGCTTGAGGAAATACCTGATGATCGGCGCACTTTTGGGAGCGGCGCTGGTGTGTGGAATTATCGTGCTGCGGATGCTGATGGATACGACACTGAAAACAGAGGAGGAGATTGAAAAATATCTGAATCTTCCGGTGCTCTCCAGTGTCCCCTACTTTAAAGAATAAGGCTGCTTCCTCAGTCAGGGAAGTACGGATAAAAGATGGAGGAAATATAAATGGATCAGTATCAGAGGATGGAAGCCCCTGTCAAGAAAAAGCTCTGGCCGCACGTTGAGAAGCTGCCGTTTCAGGCAAGGGAGGCAATTAACGTTTTGCGGGGAAATATACAGCTCAGCGGTTACGAGATGAAGATCATCGCTGTGACCAGCGCGGCGCCCAACGAAGGAAAATCCTCCGTGGCCTTTCACCTGGCCCGCAGCTTTGCCAGCCTGGAGAAAAAAACATTGTTCCTGGACTGTGATATCAGAAATTCTGTCATTGCGGAGCGGTACAATATTCAGGACAGCGTGAAGGGACTGACAGAGTTCCTCTGCGGCAGCTATCGGATCCCCGATGTGGTATATGGCACAGATGACGAGTACCTGGATGTCATTATGACCGGAGCGCAGGCTCCCAATCCCAGTGAGCTGGTATCCAGCCCCCAATTTTCCAGGCTGTTTCAGTGGCTTCATCACAAATATGACTACGTGGTGGTGGACACACCGCCGATCAACACCGTGATTGACGGCGCGTTGATCGCAAAGCAGTGTGATGGGACTGTACTGGTGGTGGGGAGCGGTCATACAGACCGCAATCAGGCTATAAAAGCCAAGAATCAGCTGGAATACGCGGGAGTGAAGGTGCTGGGAGCTGTCCTGAATAGAGCCGACAGACATAAAGGCGGCTATGGTTATGGCTATGGATACGGCTATGGATACGGTTACGGCTACGGGGAAGAAAAGGAATCCGGAAAGTCCAAGCGAAAGAAGTGAGAAGATGAAAAAACATCATCATCATCGAAAAAAAAGCGGTTACAGAAAAAAGAAAAAATTCTTTGCGGGATGTGCCGCTATTGTTCTGGTGATTCTGGGAATATCCGCCGCCATCGTTTGGCGCGCGTGGAAGGATCAGCGGAGCTATCAAATCACGGCCAGCAATTCCTTTGATGTGGGCAGCGGATACCGAACCGTTATTCGGGATGGAAAAAAATACGAATATAATCAGACAATAACCACATTGCTCTTCGCTGTTCTGGATTCTACAGATCCGATGGAAAATGGAGACGGTGTTTATGGAAACAAGGCTGAGGCTGCCAGCATTCTGTTGGTTGCCCTCGATAAGCTAAATGAAAAGGTATCGGTGATTGCTCTCAGTGGGGATACAGTGACAGAAATTCATCGCTACACTGAAACAGGAACAGACATGGGGACCTATGAAAGCCCTCTCAGTCGCGCTTACAGCTATGGGGATGGAGGACGGGCAAGCTGCCGGAACTTACAGGCAGCAGTTTCGGGGCTTCTGAGTGAGATTCCGGTTCAGGAATATGTGATAATTAATCAATCTGCTCTTGAAGAAATTAATATTGCGGTGGATGATTTAACAGCTGAGTTTTTAGATTGCGGCTCGGAACAAGAGTGGCCGGAATTGGCGGGAGGGACCATTATTACGTTGAATGATACAAATATCCGCACTTTTGTGCAATGCTGGAATACCAATCAGGACTTTAAGACGTATGTAACCTCCTATGTGGATCAATGGAAGCAAACGCTGGGCGAGGATATTGCTGGGACATGGGAAAAAATAAGTCAGGCCGGAGCCAATCTTCAGTCCAGTGTGACAGCAACGAAAAGTTTGAATATGGCGAATTTTTTGGAAAAAATTTCTTTTGAAGATATCAGCTTTTATGTCCTGGAGGGCGAAAATCGCGTTACTGACGAAGCAAATGAATTTTATCCGAATGAGACCGCACTAGGGGATCTAGTGCTTGATCTATTTTACGAGGCGGCGTAAGCTCTTTGCAAAATGTACCCCGAGATTGGCGCCACATTTTGTGAGCAAATCAGAAGAAAAGTAAAGCCGTCAGCCAGTTCGGGTATATTAGGAAACATGCGGATTTACGAGGTGCTTTTTCCAAGTATTTTATATCTGGAATAACCATAAAGAGAACGAGGATGACAAAATGGCAAGAAAAAATCACAATTACGAGAGAAATAAAAATCCGTTCATTATGATTCTCTATATAGTGACAGTATTAGTTTTGTTGTGCTGCATTGGATTTTTTATTTTGCGAGCCAGAAAGCAGAGCGCGGAATATCAGGAAAAGGTGAAGCAGTTTCAAAACCGAGAGGAAAACATGATCTCTAGTCAGGAAAAGGAGACTGAGGTAAAGACGCTTCTGGATATTCTGAATGAGACAGAGAGTGTTCCGACGGGGACTGAAACTGAACTAGTGACAGAGGCTCCTACAGAAAGTGAAAGCGAGACAGAAAGTATTGATTATGATATCGATATTGTAATACTCAATGGAACTGGAACCCAAGGAGTGGCCGGTTACTGGAAATCCGAACTGGAAAAAGAGGGCTATACCAATATAGTTTCAGCCAGTTATGGCAGAAAATCTGAAGAAAAAACTTTTATAATTTCTGACGCAAAAGAGAAAGCGGAGCCTTTTTCTGCCAACTTTCAAAACGCCCAGATACGGATCGGCGATTTGGAAGATAGGACAGATATCGAAACTGCGGACGGCATTGAATTGCCGGAGAAAGTGGATGTCTGGATTATCGTTGGGAAAGAGGACGCGAACAAGGAATGAGTATATTCAAATTGATTTTGAGGAACGTTTTATAACGGGAATAATTTGCGTGCAATGTGAGTTGAGAAACGCGCCGATCGGAAAAGCTCTGAAAATGAGCCCGCTCCGCATGGGTCTGTTTCATAAAAATCCCGCCTTGGAAGAGACAGGACCGTCCCTGTCCCCTCCAAAGCGGGGTTGGGAAGGGGATGAGTTGAAATGTATCGGAAAGCTTCAAACGGCTGGAGAAAGCATCTTGATTTTATGTTGCTGGATATGATTTGTCTCCATCTTTCTTTTATCCTGTCCTATTGGATCCGGCACAGCCTGCAAAACCCATACGGGGATTACCATTACAGAAAAATGGCCCTGGTCATCACGCTGATTCAAATCGTGGTGGTGATATTCGCCGACTCCATGAAAAACGTCCTGAAAAGAGGATATTACCGGGAGCTTGTCATGACCCTGAAGCAGGGGCTCCTGGTGGAGTTTCTGGTGGTGTTCTATTTTTTCTCCCTTCATGAGATCGGGAATTACTCCAGAACGGTCATTTTCCTGATGGGGGCTCTGTATATCGGGCTGGGGTATACGACCCGGGTCGCGCTAAAGCGGGTGTACCGAAAGAAAATGGCGGCGGGAGGGAAACGCTCCCTGCTGATCGTCACCACCGAGAAGTATGCGGTCTCCATCATCGAGGATATCAGAAACAATAACTACGAGCTGTTCCAAATCGTCGGGGTGGTCGTCACGGACAAAAGCATGACCGGCGAGACACTGAGCGGGGTGCCGGTGGTGGCGGACGCGGACACCATGATCGAGTACGCCTGCCGGCAGTGGGTGGACGAGGCGTTCTTCTACGTGCCGGAAACCGACCCCTACCCGGAGAGCCTGGTGGAGCAGCTGACTCAGATGGGCATCGTGATACATATATCCCTGGGCTGGATGTCCACCCTCCCCGGCAAAAAGCAGCTCATAGAGCGCCTGGGCGGGTACACGGTGGTGACCAGCAGCATCAACTACGCCACGCCGACCCAACTGTTCCTGAAGCGGGCCATGGACATTGCGGGAGGCCTGGTGGGCTGCCTGATCACGGGCGTCCTGCTCATCTTTGTGGGCCCCGCCATCTACATCCAGTCCCCCGGCCCGATCTTCTTCTCCCAGGTCCGGGTGGGAAAAGGTGGAAAACGCTTCAAGATGTACAAATTCCGAAGCATGTATCTGGACGCGGGGGAGCGCAAGGCGGAGCTGATGAGGCAGAACCGGGTGGGCGACGGCATGATGTTCAAGCTGGACTGGGACCCCCGGATTATAGGCAGCCGCCAGCTGCCGGACGGCACCACGAAAAAAGGGATCGGCAACTTCATCCGGGACTGGAGCCTGGACGAGTTCCCGCAGTTCCTCAACATCCTAAAGGGCGATATGAGTCTGGTGGGCACCCGCCCGCCAACCGTGGACGAGTGGGAGCGATACGAGGCCCATCACCGAAAACGCCTGGCCACCAAACCCGGCCTGACCGGAATGTGGCAAGTCAGCGGCCGAAGCAACATAACAGACTTCGAGGAGGTCGTGAAGCTGGACACACAATATATCAGCGAGTGGAGCATAGGGCTGGACTGCTTGATTCTGCTGAAGACAGTGGGGGCGGTGGTGAAGAAGGATGGGGCGATGTGAGAGAAAGCTTCTGATACCCACAGTCTTTACAGAGAAATATGCGATTTTTAATGCGGGATAGGGAGTAGCAAAGGATATGAATGAAAGACATTTGAATATTGCCATGCTTGGTGATGGAGATATAATAGGGACAACCGAGAAAAAGCCCGGAAAATCAAGACTTT
>CAZGRM010000147.1:6884-8716 GCA_964528295.1 uncultured Lachnospiraceae bacterium | reverse complement strand
GAAGCGTCCGGGTGGAGGCGGTGAGAGAGGCGCTGGCCGGGAACGCCGGGGCGGCCAAGCATCCGCACGGAGAGGCGGATCGACCGATCCGCCAGGAGAACAGCGATGCGGCGCGGGTGGATCGGCCGATACATCAAGCGGACAGCAGTGCGGCGGCGTTTGCGGAAAAGGGATCAGGAATTGAGGCGGTGCTGATCACCTCGCCCACCTACGACGGCGTGGTCTCGGACATAAGAGGGATCGCAAGGGAGGTCCACCGGGCCGGGGCGGTGCTGATTGTGGATGAGGCCCACGGGGCTCATTTCGGGATGGATCCCTATTTTCCGTCCCATTCCCTGGCGAACGGCGCGGATATTGTGATCAACAGTCTTCACAAGACCCTGCCCTCCCTGACCCAGACTGCCCTGCTTCACGTGCAGGGACCCCGGGTGGACAGGGAGCGGCTGAAGAGGTATCTGGGGATCTATCAGACCAGCAGCCCCAGCTATGTGCTGATGGCGGGGATTGATTCCTGCGTCCGCCTTCTGGAGGCCGAAGGGCCTCGTTTGTTTTCGGAATTTGTGGGGCGGCTGGAGGAGCTGCGGAGCGCCCTGGGGCAAATGAAGACGCTCCATCTGGTGACGGGCCGGGAGCGGGAGCTGTTTTGCTATGATTATGACCGTTCCAAAATATTGATCTCCGCGGAGCGGGCGCCCATAGACGGCCCCTGGCTGATGGAGCGGCTGCGCCGGCGCTACCGCCTGGAGCTGGAGATGGAGGCGGAGCGGTACGTGACGGCCATTACCACCATCGCGGATACGCCGGAGGGCTTTGACCGCCTGCGCCGGGCCCTGCTGGAGATTGACGGGGAGCTTTCCCGCGAAACCAGGGGGGAGGGCGGCGGGAGCGATCCCGAAGCGTCTGTTGCCCGGGCGCGGGAAGCCGCCGCCTTTGCGGAGCCGGAGGAGGTCCTTACTCTGGCGGAGGCGGAGGAGGCTTCCTGGGAGGAGGTTTCTCTGAGGGATTCCGCCGGCCGGGTCTCCGGGGAATTTTTGTATCTCTACCCGCCCGGCATTCCGCTGCTGGTCCCGGGAGAAAGAATCAGCAGGCCGCTTCTGGAAAAAATAGCGGCCTGCAAAAAGGCCGGCCTGAAGCTGGAGGGGCTGGAGGACTATGAGGCGGAGCGAATCCGGGTGATACGCGGGATCACCGGGAAACAGTGATGGTCAGAAGGGAAAAGGAATGGGAAAAATATTTTATATTATGGGAAAAAGCTCTTCCGGTAAGGATACGATCTACGCCGAGATCCTGTCCAAAAGGGAGCTGGGGCTGCGCCCCGTCGTAATGTATACGACCCGCCCCATCCGCTCTAAGGAGACGGAGGGGGTGGAGTACCACTTTGTGACGGAGGAAAGGATGGAGGAGATGGAGCGGGCCGGGAAGGTCATTGAGAGGCGGACCTATCAGACGGTCTTTGGACCCTGGTACTACTTTACGGCGGACACGGAATCCATCGACCTGGCCCGCTGGGATTACCTGGCTCTGGGCACTCTGGAATCCTACGGAAAGGTAAAAAATTATTATGGGGAGGAGCGGGTCATCCCCATCTATATCGAGGTGGAGGACGGGCTGCGGCTGGAGCGGGCCATCCGCAGGGAACAGAAGCAGGCGGCTCCCAATTATGATGAGGTGTGCCGCCGCTTCCTGGCGGATCAGAAGGACTTCTCCGAGGAGAACATCCAGGAGGCCGGCATCCTCCGCCGGTTTGCCAACGATGGCCCAAGGGAGGAATGTATGGCGGAGGTGACCGGATACATCCGGGGCCAGATCGTTTCCGGGTGAGGCCCCGGGGA
>CAZGRM010000147.1:0-6784 GCA_964528295.1 uncultured Lachnospiraceae bacterium | reverse complement strand
GCGTCCGGGTAAACGGCCGCCGCACCCTGGTTTTTCTGCCCCGTCCCGGGCCCAACTACTTCACATTGCCCGGATTTTGTGTTATACTGAAATGAGTGTGTGACTACGACGCCCATTGTGTATCATTTGGGGATGATCACGGGGAAGTACGGCGCGGACGGCGCGCCATTGGAGGTAAAAATGGTGGGTTTTAAGGATATTATCGGACACGAACGGGAGATCGCCCATTTGGAGAAGGCGATCAGGGCCGGGAAGGTGAGCCATGCATATATATTCAGCGGGGAGAAGGGCTGCGGAAAGCTGACGCTGGCAAAGGCCTTCGCCATGACACTGCAATGTACGGATGAGCGGGAGCAGCCCTGCGGCAAATGCCATTCCTGCCGGCAGGCGATGAGCGGCAATCACCCGGATATCGTAATCCTGCGCCACGACAAGCCCAACACCATCGGGGTGGAGGATGTGCGGGAGCAGCTGGTGGGAGACGTGAGGATTCGCCCCTACAATGGAAAATACAAAATTTATATCGTACCGGACGCGGAAAAAATGACGGCGCAGGCCCAGAACGCCATTTTGAAAACCATCGAGGAGCCGCCGGAATACGCGGTGATATTGCTGCTGACCACCAACGAGCAGAGCTTTCTGGACACGATCCGTTCCAGGTGTGTGCTGATCGGGATGAAGCCAGTCCCGGATGAGCGGGTGAAAAGGTACCTGATGGAGCAGGCGCAGATCCCGGATTATGAGGCGGATATCTGCGCGGCCTTCGCCCAGGGAAATATCGGAAAGGCGGTGCGGCTGGCCACCTCGGAGGATTTCGGCGCCATCAAGGCGTCGGCCATGCGGCTGGTCCGGGGGATCGGCTCTATGGAGATCAGCGAGATCATTGATTATGTGAAAGAGGTGCAGGATTACAAGATTTCGATTCAGGACTATCTGGACATCCTGGCGCTGTGGTACCGGGACATGGTTTACTTCAAGGCCACCCGGGATCTGGACGGTGTTGTCTTCAAGGATGAGATACGCACTATCCGGGAGACGGTGAAGATCTGCTCCTACGAGGGGGCGGAGGAAGTGATGAAGGCCATCGAAAATGCCAAGACCCGTCTTAGCGCGAATGTGAATTTTGATTTGACGATGGAGCTTTTGTTCCTCGTCATTAAGGAGAATATACATGGTTAAAATTGTTGGAGTCAGATTCAGAAACGCGGGCAAGGTGTATTATTTTGACCCGAAGAATTATAAGCTGAGGGCCGGGGACCACGTGATCGTGGAGACGGCCAGAGGCGTGGAGTACGGGACGGTGATCGGCGGGGTCAAGGAGGTGCCGGAGGAGAAGATTGTCCCGCCGCTGAAGTCGGTGATCCGGGCGGCCACCCAGGAGGATGACGCCAGAGCCCAGAAGAACCGGGCCAGGGAGAAGGAGGCCCTGCGCATCTGCGGGGAAAAGATCCGAAAGCATGGGCTGGAGATGAAGCTGATCGATGCGGAGTACACTTTCGATAACAATAAGGTGCTGTTTTATTTTACCGCGGACGGACGAATCGATTTCCGGGAGCTGGTGAAGGATCTGGCGGCCGTGTTTAAGATGCGCATTGAGCTGCGCCAGATCGGCGTCCGGGATGAGACGAAGATCCTGGGCGGCATCGGGATCTGCGGCCGGGTGCTCTGCTGCAATTCCTTCCTTTCGGAGTTTGCACCGGTCTCTATCAAAATGGCGAAGGAGCAGAATCTCTCCCTGAATCCGACAAAGATTTCCGGGGTCTGCGGCCGTCTCATGTGCTGCCTGAAAAATGAGGAGGACACCTATGAATACCTGAACAGCCGCCTGCCGGGCATCGGCGATTCGGTGACCACCTCGGAGGGCCTGAAGGGCGAGGTGCAGAGCGTGAATGTGCTGCGGCAGCGGGTGAAGGTGCTGGTGGATGTGAACGATGAGAAGGAACTCCAGGAGTTCGACGTGAAGGAGCTGAAGTTCAAGCCCCGGCGCCGCAAGGAAAAGGGCGGAAAAGGCGGCAAGGGAGGCTCCTCCGAGGATAAGGAGCTGAAGCAGCTGGAGGCGCTGGAGAAAAAGGAAGGGAAATCAAAGCTGGATGAAGGTTGAGCAGAAGAACTGTGCCGGGGAAGGGCGGAAGGAAGCCGCCCCCGGTGAGGATCGGGCCTTGCCTGCGGAGGAGCCGGGCGGGGCTTTGGTGGAGCTAAAAGAGGGCGAGCGGATCGATGAGCTGCAGCGAAACGGCTACCGGATCATTCAGAGCGGGAAGCTGTTCCGCTTCGGAATGGACGCGGTGCTGCTGTCCGGCTTTGCCAGAGTGAAGGAAGGAGAGCGGGCGCTGGATCTGGGATGCGGCACCGGGATTATCCCGATCCTCCTGGCGGCAAAGACCCGGGGAGAGCATTTCACGGGGCTGGAGATTTCCGCGGTCAGCGCGGACATGGCCCGGCGGAGTGTGGCGCTCAACGGGCTCTCAGCCCGGATGGACATTGTTCATGGAGATATCAGGGAAGCTGGGGAATTATTCGCACCGGCTTCTTTTGATGTGATTACCTCAAATCCCCCCTACATGATCGGGAGTCACGGGCTGGTGAACCCGGATCTGGAGAAGGCGGCGGCCCGCCATGAGATTCTGTGTACCTTTGAGGACGTGGCCCGGGCGGCGGCGAAGCTTTTGCGGCCCGGCGGACGGTTTTACCTGGTGCACCGCCCCTTCCGTCTGGCGGAGATCATTCGGACCCTCTCGGAATATAAGCTGGAGCCAAAGCGGATGAAGCTGGTGTATCCTTTCGCGGACAAGGAGCCAAATATGGTGCTGCTGGAGGCGGTCCGGGACGGAAAGCCCAGGATGACGGTGGAGAAGCCGCTGATCGTGTATAAGGCCCCCGGGGTGTACACGGAGGAGATCACGGAGATTTACGGGTACTGAGCCCGGGGAGAAACCGGTACAGCTTCGCCGGAAGGTCCGTTCGTTTTGCCGCGACGAAAAACCGCGGGACGGGGAATCGGTGGGAAACCAGGAACGGCGGGGGCGGAAAGGAACGACGGATGAGAATGTCTGCTTGAGAGGAGAGAGGGGATGATGGGATGAAGGAGGATGTGAGAGGGGGTCTCGGGACCCTGTATTTGTGCGCCACCCCGATCGGAAATCTGGAGGATATCACGATGCGGGTGCTCCGGGTTTTGCGGGAGGTGGATTTGATCGCGGCGGAGGATACAAGGAACAGCATGAAGCTGCTGAATCATTTTGAGATTCACACTCCCATGACCAGCTACCATGAATATAACCGGATCGAGAAGGCCCATGTGCTGATCGCGAAGCTGCGGGAGGGGAAGAATGTGGCCCTGATCACGGATGCGGGGACGCCGGGAATCTCCGACCCGGGGGAGGATCTGGTGCGGCTTTGCTATGAGGCGGGGGTGGAGGTGACCTCCCTGCCGGGAGCCTGTGCCTGCGTGACGGCGCTGACCCTGTCGGGGCTTCCCACCCGGCGGTTCTGCTTTGAGGCCTTTCTGCCGGCGGATAAAAAGGAGCGGCAGCGGGTGCTGGAGGAGTTGAAGACGGAGACCAGAACCACCATACTGTATGAGGCCCCTCACCGTCTCACCCGCACCCTGGCGGAGCTGCGGGAGGTGCTGGGGGAGCGGCGGATCTCCGTCTGCCGGGAGCTGACGAAGCGCCACGAGACGGTATTCCGGACCACCCTGACCCAGGCTGCGGATTATTATGAGGCCAATGAGCCCAAGGGCGAGTGCGTCATCGTGATGGAGGGGCGCAGCCGGGAGGCCATGGAGGCGGAGGAGCGGAGCCGCTGGGAGGAACTGACAGTGCCGGAGCACGTGGATTACTACATGAGCCAGGGAATGGACAAAAAAGAAGCCATGAAACAGGCGGCAAAGGACCGGGGCGTGTCGAAGAGGGATATTTACGGGGCTTTGCTGGAGTGAGGAGACCAAGGGTGCCGCATACCCTTGGTTTTTCTTCCAAAAACCGGCCCATTTTGCGAAAAGAGCTTCCATCCGCCCCCTTTTTGTGATATGCTTTACTACGGTAGCGCCCAATAGAACTGTGAAAAGAGGGAAATTACAATGAAGACGAATGTAAAGAAACTTACAGTAGCAGCGATGTTGGTGGCGATAGGGTTTGCCCTGTCGGCCTTTTCATTTCCAATTGGGGCGTCCAAATGCTTTCCGATCCAGCATCTCATCAATGTGGTGGGCGGCGTGCTTCTCGGCCCGGCCTACAGCGCGGCGGTGGCCTTTTGCATTTCGGTGCTGCGGAATCTTTCCGGCACCGGGACCCTTCTGGCCTTCCCCGGGAGCATGGTGGGAGCGTTTCTGTGCGGTATGCTGTACCGCTATACGAAAAAGCTGACCCTGGCCTATGTGGGTGAGGTGTTCGGCACGGCGGTGATCGGCGGGATCCTCTGCTATCCCGTGGCCACGCTGGTGATGGGAAAGGAAGCGGCTCTCTTTGCCTACGTGGTTCCCTTTGGGGTCAGCACCCTGGGCGGAACCTGCATCGCGGCGGTTTTGCTGGGAGCGCTGTACCATTCGGGAGCCATGGACTATGTCCGGGGGCTTCTGGGAGAGCGGCAGCAGGCATGAGCCGGAGGCGGGAGAGATGAAGCGGATTGCGGAGAGATCAGAGCGGACCGGACCTGTGCCGGCAAAGATCACGGACATATCAAAGCGGATTGCGGAGATACCGGGGAGGATCGCGAAGGAGCGTCCTCTGGTACATATGATTCCCAATTCGGTCACCGTGGCGCTGTGCACGGACGGATTGTCGGCTCTTGGGGCCAGGCCCTTGATGGCCCAGGCGCCTCAGGAGATGGAGGAAATTGTCTCCCACGCGGACGCGGTGGTGGTGAATATGGGACAGCCCGGTCTGGAAAAGCTGGAGGCTGCCCGGATCGCGCTTTGCGCCGCCGGGGAACAGGGGATTCCTCTGGTATTTGATCCGGTGGGTGCCGGGGCGTCTGCCTTCCGGCAGCAGGAGTACGGGCGATTGCTTCAGATGAAATGGAAAGGGATTATCAAAGGAAACCGGAGCGAGACGGCGGCGCTGCAGTCCGGGCTTCTCAGCCATCAGGGCATCGATTCCATCGGGGAATTTGATCTGCGGATGGAGGCCGGGGAGGGCCGGGTATGGGCGGTGTCGGGACCGGAGGACCTGGTTTTCGACGAAACACGAAGACTTGTCCTGCCCCACAGGGCGGGGCGCAAAATGATGCTCACAGGCAGCGGATGTCTGACAGGAGCGGTGATGGGAGCATGCTATGCCGTGGAGCCGGACCCGGTGACGGCGGCGTTGGCGGCGTTCCTGATCATGGCCTGCGCCGGAGAACGGGCGGCGGGCCAGCGGGGATACGGCAGCCAAAAGCTGGCTCTTCTCGACGCGCTGACAGAGACCGACGGCCGCGGGCTTGTCTCGTACTGGGAAAAAACGGGGGAGAGCCAAAGTGAGTGAAAGCCGGAAGAAAGCCGCCGGATAGAACCAGGCTGAGATGAAAACCGCAAAGAAACCGCCCGGCGGCCGCAAATTTACGGCCAGGGCTGAGGGAGAGATGGAAATGGAATGGAAGAATTGTCTTTATCTGATTGCGGACTTTTCCTACGGGGAGGAGCGGATTGAGGAGGCTTTGGCCTGTGGCGTGGATGTGGTCCAGCTTCGGGAGAAGGAGATCTCATCGGCGGAGTACTTAAGCCGCGCCAAGCGCCTGCGGCAGATGACAGAGGCGTATCACACCATTTTTATCGTCAATGACCGGATCGACATCGCCCTGCTGTCCAAAGCGGACGGCGTACATCTGGGCCAGTCGGATGTGCCGGCGGGGGAGGCCAGAGGGCTTCTTGGGCCGGACAGGATCATCGGAGTCACGGCAAAGACGGCGGAGCAGGCGGCCAGGGCAAAGGCGGACGGAGCGGATTACCTGGGCAGCGGCGCGTGGTTTGCCACATCCACAAAGCGGGACGCGGCGCCCATCGATCCGAAGACCTACCGGGAAATCCGAAGGATCAGCGGACTGCCCAGCGTGGCGGTGGGAGGCATTACAGTGGAAAACTGTGACCGGCCTCTTGGCTGCGGGGCGGAGGGGCTGGCCGTGTCAGCGGGCATCCTGAAAGGAAATGTGCGGGAGAACATCCAGGGCTTCCGGCGAAAAATGGCGGAGTATTCCGCGGACCACAGAGCGGTAATCAGACAAAAATAAAAAGAGGGGAGCTTGCGGCAGCAGGCTGAGAGTAGGCGTGGACGCCTTGACCCGTAACCTGATTTGGATAATGCCAACGTAGGAGTATAAAACGTCTTAGAGATAGAGTTGAGATGCGGTAATACTGTTTTAGTTGGTATTACCGCTTTCTGTTTGTGGCCTCCGCCCTCATCGGGCGAGGGCCAGGCAAAAAATCCGGGGCAGACCGGGGGCACCACTCTCTGTCGCGGAAAAAAAGAAAAGAAATGGAGGTTTTCGAAGGTGAAAACAGCATTGACAATCGCTGGGAGCGATTCCAGCGGAGGCGCCGGCATCCAGGCAGACATCAAGGCGATGACCCTGAACGGGGTCTTTGCCACCAGTGCCATCACCGCGCTGACTGCCCAGAACACCACCGGCGTCACGGACATTCTTGAAGTGCCTCCCCGCTTTCTGGAGGAGGAGCTGGACGCGGTCTTTACCGACATCTACCCCGACGCGGTGAAGATCGGCATGGTCTCCTCGGCCGAACTGATCCGAACCATCGCCGCCGCCCTCCAGCGCTATCAGGCGAAGCATATTGTGGTGGACCCGGTTA
>CAZGRM010000146.1:0-8723 GCA_964528295.1 uncultured Lachnospiraceae bacterium | reverse complement strand
CGTCGTTTTTTTCCTTCTTATGCTTGATGTTGGCAAATTTTGAATGTCCTGACATAGCGTGTTACTCCTTTTCTTCTTTTTCTTCGATTTTTGTAATTTTAACAAGGCGGATGATTTTATTTTCCACCTCAGAAATCTGAAACAGCCAGCCCTTCTCCCGGATCCGGGGCTGCTCTCCGTCGGCGGGAATCCGGTCCAGACGGGAAATCAGCATCCCGTTCAGGGTATCGTAATCCTCCCCCTCAAAGCTGATGTCCAGGGTCCGCTCCACCTCGGAGAGAGGCGCCATCCCGTCCATCAGATAGGCGCCGGACTCATCTTTTCTGATGAGCTGCACATCCTTGTCATACTCATCCTGAATATTTCCCACGATCTCCTCCAGAATATCCTCCAGGGTGACCAGCCCCGCGGTCTGCCCGTATTCGTCGGAAACCAGCACCATCTGGAGCTTGGCGGACTGCATACTGCGCAGCAGCAGGTCGATGCCTCTGGTCTCCGGGATAAACTTAGCGGGACGCAGCAGCCCGGGAATATCCTTGATGAGCCAGTTGTCATAGGAGTTCATGGTGTGGAATTTCATGGCGTCCTTAAAATGAAGGATGCCGGTAATATTGTCGATCTCCTCCTCATAGACGGGAAATCTGGACACCGGCTGCTCCACCATGAAATTGATGGCGTCGCTGAGATTGACGTGACCGCTGATACCGATGATATTTTTCCGGTGAGTCATGATATCCGCGGCTTTCTTGTCATCCATCTCAAAAATATTCTGGATCATCTCCGCCTCCTGAGCGTCCAGCACCCCCTGCTCATGGCCCTCATTTACCATAGAGATGATCTCGTCCTCCGTCACCTCCTGCTCCAGGGCCTGGGGATCAATGCCGAAAAGCCGGATGCAGAATCGGGACAACGCGGTCATGATAAAGGTAAAGGGGGAAAGCAGCGTCATCACCCGGCGCGCGGCGCCGAAGCGGCGCAGCACCCAGCGGCACCCGTTTTTATGCCCCAGCATTTCAGGGATGGAATTTCCGAAAAGATAAAAGAGGATGGCCAGCACCGGGAAAATCACATACACAGGATACTGCCGGGTCATCCTTGTGATCAGGAAGCCGGCTCCGGTGTAGGTGACGGCGGTCAGCAGCCAGATGGTGTGCATGAGCTGTCCGGGATGGTCCTTCATCTCCAGGGCCGCGTCCGGCGGCTTCCCCTCCGCCTCAAAGGCCTCTGTCAGCTCCCCGTCCGAGACGGAGCCAAGGGCGGAAGAAAACGCGGTCAAAATAAAGTCCAAAAGAAATAAAATCACTAAAATGACGGCTCCCAATAGGGCGCCCGCATCACTATCCATACGGTGTGTTACACTCCTTTGTTGATAAAAATACTGCGTGACTTCTTTAGACTATATCATTTTCCGCCGTGTTCGTCAAGTTTTCCATACAGGAGAAACGGGAAAATGGGGTACGGTTTGGCCATTTTCCCGTCCTGATTGTGATTCGGTCAGCCTTTATGTAAGAAGCTCCAGGCTGACCTGAAGTGCTTTGTCCACCCGCTCCAAAAGCTCCATGTCCAGATGGCAGACCCGGTCCTTCAGTCTTCGCTTGTCGATGGTGCGCAGCTGCTCCAGCAGTATGACAGAGTCCTTTACGATCTGGTATCTTCCCGCCTCGATCTCCACATGGGTGGGCAGCTTTGCCTTGTTCATCTTGGACGTGATGGCCGCACAGATTACTGTGGGACTGTGTTTATTTCCGATATCGTTCTGAATGATCAGCACCGGGCGGATGCCGCCCTGCTCTGATCCCACCACCGGTCTTAAATCCGCGTAAAAAATGTCGCCTCTTCTTATATTCACAACGCTTCACACTCCGATACTAGGATATCCGTATTTCTACCCCTTCAGGTATACCTTCAGTATCTCCATGTTTTCCCGGTGTATTCAGATTCTTTAAAAAAAGTGTTAAAGATAGACCCGCGGCACCCGCTTGCCGATGTCGCAGACAAACTCATAGGGGAACCGCCCGGAGAGCCGGCTAAGCTCCTCCACGGTGATCTCCTTCTCCCCATCCCGGCCAAGAAGGGTCACCTCATCTAAAAGGCAGGCGGGAATGTCCGTCACGTCCACCATGAACTGGTCCATACAGACCCTTCCCAGGATGGGCGCCCGTCTGCCCCGGATCAGCACACAGCCCTTGCCGCTGAGGCTTCTGGGATAACCGTCTCCGTAGCCCGCGGGGATGGTGGCCACCCGGGTCTCCCGCTTTGCCGTAAAGGTTCCGCCGTAGCTCACCGGGGTGCCGGGGCCGATGGTTTTCAGGTGGACAATATGGGACTTCAGCTCCATGGCCGGCGCAAGCTTTACCGCGCTTTGGTCCACCTCGTCGGAGGGGTAGAGACCATAGATGGAAATGCCGGCTCTGACCAGGTCCAGGTGAGTCCCCGGCAGCTCCAGAATCCCGGCGCTGTTGGCGCAGTGGCGCAGAAAGCCCGTCACGGAGGCGTGCTCCAGATTCCTGCAGAAGCCCTGGAAGCGGGCGAACTGCTGATTCGTAAAGGTTTTATCATACTCATCCGCCCGGGCGAAATGGGTGAAGATCCCCTCTATGCGCAGGTGACCCATCCGGTTGATCTGTTTGATCTCATCAATGCTCTCCTGACGGTCCGCGAAGCCGATCCGGGACATGCCCGTATCCACGGCAATATGGACCGGCGCCTCCATCCCAAGGGCGGATGCCGCCTCGGAAAATTCCCGGGCCATCCTGACGGTGAAAACGGCGGGGCGGATGCCCAGCCGGACCATTTCCGAATAGTCCTCGGCGAAGGTATAGCCCAGCACCAAAATGGGCTTTCGGATTCCGGCCTCCCGCAGGGCAAAGGCCTCGGACACGTCCGCCACCGCGAAGCCCCAGATATAGTCCCATGGTTCCGCCAGCCTTGCCACCGGGACGGCCCCGTGGCCGTAGCCGTCGGTCTTGATGACGGCCACCATCCTTGCGTTCTCCGCCAGGTTGGCCTTCATGTTCTGAAAATTCTGCCGGATGGCGTCCATATGAATGTAAGCGGTAATCCTTCCATTTTTTCTTTCCATATCTTTATCCCTCTTTCTTCTCCTCTGCTCTTCGGGGTATTTTCACCGCGGCCGCGGCTGCTGTGTTTTGCCCGCCGCCGGTCTTTGATTCTTCGCGGCTGATCTGGAGGGAACGCAGCACCTCCCCCACCGCGTCGGCCGTCTCGCCGGCCAGCATTCCGTAGTTTCCGTAATGCCGGGCGGCCAGATCCCCCGCCAGACCGTGGAGATACGCGCCGGTATAGGCGGCCTCGAAGGGCTCCATTCCCTGGGCCAGCAGTCCGCAGAGTACGCCGGTGAGCACGTCGCCGGAGCCTCCCTTGGCCAGGCCGTCGTTGCCGGAGGTGTTGACCGCGGACCTTTGGCCGTCGGAGATGACGGTGCGGGCGTCCTTCAGGACGCAGATCACTCCTCTCTCCCGGGCGAAATCCCGGGCATGGGAGACAAGATCCCGGAGCAGCTCCTCCCTGGGAGCCTTGGTGAGGCGAAGCATCTCTCCCACATGGGGCGTCAGGATGGTCCGGGGCCCCGGGCTCTGCCAGTCCGGTATGCCGGCCAGCAGATTCAGTCCGTCCGCGTCGATCACCAAAGGCCCCTGCCAGCGCCTCAGCACATCGTCTAAAATAGCCCGGCTGACCTTTCCCGTGCCGATGCCGGGGCCGATCCCCACCACGTCGGCCCACTCCAGGAGCCGGGGCAGGGCGGATGCCGCGTCCTCCTCTCCCTCGTAGGCGGTGACTATGGCCTCCGGCAGACAGGTCTGAAGAATGGGCCGGTTGCACTGAGGCGTAAATACCCGCGCCAGACCGCAGCCGGTCCGCAGGGCCGCCCGGGCGCAGAGACAGGCGGCTCCGCTCATCCCCTCAGATCCGGCGATCAGGAGCACCTTTCCGTAGGTTCCCTTATTGGAGTAGGCGCCTCGCTCTGGGACGCGCTCCAGATCCTCCGGCCCGCAGGAAAAGAGGCGGGGCTTCTGGCCGGAGGCCTCCATGGTGATTCCGATGGAACGGCGGACCAGTCTTCCGCAGTACCCGGCTCCGGGATACAGGACCTGCCCCACCTTTCGGAAGGCGAAGGTGACGGTGAGATCGGCCCGCACCGCCGCCCCCAGCACCTCACCGGTATCGGCGCTGATGCCGGAGGGGATATCCACCGCTACCTTCCGGGCGGGCTCCGCGTTGATCCGGCGGATCAGCTCCGCGTACCGCCCCTCCACCTGCCTGGACAGACCGGTTCCAAATATAGCGTCTACGATAGTAGTATATTCACCATCCGGGAAATTACTGCTGATTTTTATTCCGCAATTCTCACAGATTTGTCTCTGTATCCGACATTCCGGGGACATGGAGGCCTCCCGGCCCACAAAAAGCACCTCCGCGGCGATCCCCCGCTCCCCAAGGAGCCGGGCCACCGCGAAGCCGTCGCCGCCGTTATTGCCGGAGCCGCAGACCACCAGGACGGAGGACAGGGGGAGGGACGACTCGATCATCTCCTCCATCACCGCCAGGGAGGCCCGCTCCATCAGCACCAGGGAGGGGATGCCGATCTTTTCAATGGTGTCCGCGTCGTACTGCTTCATTTCCCGGGCATTTACTAAATATTCCATTGGTCACACTCCTTCCAAACAGAACAGGAAAGGCCGCCGCGAAAACCGGCCGCCTTCTCTCCTATTGCTTTTCCCTATGGTTTAAATTGTAGGATAGCTGCATCAAACTCTCTGACAGATGGACATTCTCCACCACCACATCGCTGGGCACATGGAGATCCGTGTGGGCGAAATTCCAGATGGCCTTTACTCCGTTTTCCACCAGGACCGGGACGATCTCCTCCGCACCGCTCTTTGGCAGCGTCAGCGCGGCGATCTGTATCTGGTTCTCCCGGATAAACTGGGGCAGCTCATCGGTCATCCGTATGCCGATGCCCCGGACCGCCATCCCCTTCAGCCGGGGATTCACATCAAAAATGCCCTTGATCCAGAAGCCCCGCTTTTCGAATTTGACATAGTTGGCCAGGGCCTGGCCCAGATTTCCCGCACCCACGATGACCATACTGTAAACCTTGTCCAGACCTAAGATTTTCCCGATCTCGTTGTAAAGGTATTTGACGTTGTAGCCGTAGCCCTGCTGGCCGAAGCCGCCGAAATTGTTCAGGTCCTGGCGGATTTGGGAGGCGGTCACATTCATCATGTCGCTCAGCTCGTTGGAGGAGATGCGCTCCACCTTGGCCTCCATCAGATCGCCTAAATATCGATAGTACCGCGGCAGCCGTTTCACCACCGCTTTTGAAATTTCATGTTCTTCCACTTTCGCGCCCTCTTCACACATAGTTTTACCTGCCATCAGGCAGGTACTCTCGGTAAGTTTATTATAACCAAATGCAAATTCAATGTCAATAATTGTTGCAATATACAAAAAACACTTTTTTATCAAAAAATATGGCTTTTTTCTCCTGTTTCATGTATACTGAATCGGAAAAACCGAGAAGCCCTTTTGAGATCTGCTTCGGTGAATTTTCAACAAGGAAAGGACAGTATTTATTATGAAGACAGGTTTTGATAATCAGAAATATCTCCGTATGCAGTCTGAAAAAATACGGGAGCGGATTGCCAGCTTTGACAACAAGCTGTATCTGGAATTCGGGGGAAAGCTTTTTGACGATTACCACGCTTCCCGGGTATTGCCGGGCTTTGAGCCCTCCAGCAAGCTTCAGATGCTGCTGCAGCTTTCGGACCAGGCGGAGGTCATTATCGTCATTAACGCGGAGGACATTGAGAAGAATAAGGTGCGGGCCGATCTGGGCATCACCTACGATAAGGACGTACTCCGGCTCATTGACGTTTACCGGGGCAAGGGGCTGTATGTGGGCAGCGTGGTGCTGACCCGGTACGAGGACCAGGCCAGCGCGAAGCTTTTTAAAGCAAAGCTGGAGAAGCAGGGAATCCCGGTGTACTGTCATTACAAGATCCCGGGCTACCCGAAAAATATACCGCTGATTGTCAGCGATATGGGCTATGGAAAAAATGATTATGTGGAGACCAGCCGCCCTCTGGTGGTGGTGACGGCCCCGGGACCGGGCAGCGGAAAGATGGCCACCTGTCTCTCCCAGCTCTACCATGAGCACAAGAGGGGCGTCCGGGCGGGCTATGCGAAGTTTGAGACCTTCCCCATCTGGAATCTCCCCCTGGAGCATCCGGTGAACCTGGCCTACGAGGCGGCCACGGCGGATCTGAACGATGTGAATATGATTGACTCCTTCCATCTCAGCGCCTACGGTGTGTCCACGGTAAATTATAATAGAGATATCGAGATTTTCCCGGTGCTCAACGAGATGTTCAAGCAGATTTTCGGGGAGAGCCCCTACAAGTCCCCCACAGATATGGGAGTCAATATGGCGGGATACTGTATCGTGGATGACGAGGTGTGCCGGGAGGCCTCCCGGCAGGAAATTATCCGGCGCTACTATGATTCCCTGGTGCGGGAATTTGACCAGGAGGCCCAGGAGGATGAGCTGATGAAGGTAGCCTTTCTGATGCGGCAGCTGGGCATCACCACCGGGGACAGGCGCTGCCTGGCGGCGGCCAATGAGCAGGCGGCGAAGCGGGGCGTGTGCTGCGCGGCCATTGAGCTGGCGGACGGGACCATCGTTACCGGAAAGACCTCGGACCTGCTGGGTCCCTGCTCGGCGGTGCTTCTGAACGCGTTAAAAGAAATCGCGGGCATCGATCATGAGCTGACGCTGATTTCCCCCAGGGCCCTGGAGCCGATCCAGACCCTGAAGACCCGGTATTTCGGCAGCCGGAATCCAAGGCTTCACACCGATGAGACGCTGATTGCCCTCTCCATCAGCGCCTCCGAAAATGAGAACGCCCAGAAGGCGTTGGACGCCATGGCCGGACTGCGGGGCTGCCAGCTCCACTGCTCCGCAAGGCTCTCCAAGGTGGACCAGAGCACCCTGCGGAAGCTGGGGCTCCAGGTGACCATGGAGCCTGTGAGGGAGACGCCCGGGGTGTAAAGTCACTCCGTGAGATAAATCCTGGCAAAGCCCTCAAAGTCCTTCATACAGTTCTCGTAGCTGTCTTCCCCCAGGAAGAAGGGCTCCATTTTCTCCCGGAAGGAGGAGCAGACGATATTGCTGATATAAATACACTTTCCGGGAGTGGAGGCGGCCTGCCTCAGGCTTTCCACAAAGTCGTCGCCCGGCTCCTGAAAGGGAAGGGAATGATATTTGGCGTCGGCGATCCAGGAAAGACCCTGATCCAGCATCCCGTCCAGGGCGGCTCTGTTTACCGGGAAATACCCCCGGCTGCCGCCCTCCGCCTCCTGGGTTTCCCGGGACAGAAGCAGCCGAAGCATATTCCAGGCCTCTTGCTTGTGCTGGCTGTTGGCCCGGATTCCTCCGTAGACCGCCACATTGGCCAGGCCTTCCCCCTGCCTGTTCCGAAAGGGGAGGATGGCCGGCGTCTCCTGGGCCGCGATGACCGAGGCGGATGTTAATACGGAGTAAATGGTGGATATGGACATGGGAACGCAGTAGGCGTCCCGCAGAAGCACCGCCTCGCCGTAGGCCTCATAGTCCAGAATGTCCATGCCGCCGTCCTCCCGGTACATTCTGGCGTATGCCTCACAGGCTTCCTTTAAGATTTGGGGATCGGTGAGGATGTCCCCGCTCTCATAGTCCAGATAATCCCCATCCAGATATAGGGGAAACTCTCCCAGTTCCGTATCCACCCCATTTGCCACGATCCGGCTGGAATAGTCCGTATCATAGAGGGCCGCGATTCCCTTCAGCAAAGACAGGGTATCGGGGCATTCCTCCTCCGTCAGATGGGCCTCCTCCAGCGCCTCCCGGGAGCTGACCATCAGGATGGGCCAGCAGGTCAGGGGGATCACATACTGGGTCTCTCCAAATTTTCCGCCTTCAATGACGGGCATAATATAATTTTCATCATTCCAGTCGCCGTCCTCCGCCATAAATTCATCCAGCGGCGCAAAGACCTGGGCCTTCAGCAGCTTTTGAAGATCTCCTATGGGGGAGTTTTCCGAGAGGATCAGATCCGGTCCCTCCCCGGCCATCAGCCGGGTGGCAAGGACGCTGGCCTCCTGCAAAAAGCCGTCCCGCATGTGATAAATTTCCAGGCTTACCTCCACGCCGGGATACTGCTCCCGGAATGTGTCGATGGCGGGCTGGTAACGCTCCAGCTGTTCATCGCTCATATATACAGTGAAGCCGTTCTCTTCTGCCCTTGCGCCCGGTCCCCGGACCGCCAGCGCGGCCATCAGGGCCACCAGGATAAAAACTCTTTTTCTGTGATACAGTCTCATCTCATACCTCCTTGAAAATATTTACTCTGCCGGGGTCAGCTTTGCTGCCCGGACCGCGGTCTCATAGTGTTCATTTTGAAGCGCCTCCAGGCAAAAAGTCACCGCCTCCTCCTTCAGAGCGGAATGCTGGGAGACCAAAAAGATATCATTGGCCGGACTTCCGTCTGACTGGAGGAAGGTTCCGAAGGAAATTCCCTTGATTTCTCCATCCGCCTCCACCGTATTCAGGCCCGCCGCTCCATCGGGAAGCAGAGGAGCGAGATTGGCATAGAGGGCCTGCTCTTCCGGGGAGGAGTGCTCGCTGTCCAGGATTCCGGCGCTATAGAGAATCAGATCGGTAC
>CAZGRM010000145.1:0-8726 GCA_964528295.1 uncultured Lachnospiraceae bacterium | reverse complement strand
GATGCATTTGATGTTGGGATAGCGCTGGCTAAAGGCCTGAAAGATCTCGTCCTGCTGCTCATAGCTGGGCTGGAGCGGTACGCCGTCCTTGTAGTCTCCCTTGCTGTGATCCTCCTCGTCCCTCCACAGGTGATAGGGCTCGATCCCCAGCAGCACGTCCACGTAGGGAAGACATTGGGTGCAGAAGTCCCGGGCCTCCTCCCAGGTCCAGAGGGCGCTGCGGAAATTGCCGTCAAAGCTGACTGTGAGGCCCAGCTCCTTGGCGGCCTTCAGGCAGTCCAGGATCAGCTTCGCGCAGTTGGGGCCAAGCGCCGGGGTGATGCCGCTTAGATGTACCCAGTCAAAGTCCTCCAGCAGCGCCCGGAGGTCCACCTTGGAGAAGTCGTACTCGGTGATGGCGCTGTGCTTCCGGTCATAGATCACCTTGCTGGCCCGGATGCCGTAGCCCGTCTCCAGGTAGTAGGTGCCCAGCCGGTGGGACGGGGTCTCCTCCGGCGTGCTGAGAATCACAGGCGTGCAGTGCACGTCATTGCTGCGAAGCATCCGGATGGCGCTTTTGCCGATGCTGTTGGCGGGGACCACGGAGAAGAAGGTGGAGTCCACCCCCAGGTTGGCCAGAGCCAGGGCGATGTTGGCCTCGCTGCCGCCGTAGCTGGCCTCAAAGCTGCTGGCCATGCGGAGCTTCGCGTAGTTGGGCGGCGTCAGGCGAAGCATGATCTCGCCGATGGCCAGAAATTTTTTCGGTGTGCCGTCGTTTTTCAGTAAAGGATTGTGATGTTCCATAGTTACCCCTTTTCCCACGCGTAAAGCGTGTCCGTTCGTAATAATAAGATAATTCTATTATATCAGGGCGGGCAGGCAAAAACAAGCGAATACGGAGAGAATTGGGACGAGAGAGGAGATTTGATATGACGTTGGAGGAGATCAGAAGCCTGCCGAAGGTGGAGCTTCACTGCCATCTGGATGGCTCCCTTTCCCGGGAATACATGGAAAGGCAGATCGGAAGACCCATCCGCCCGGAGGAGGTCCGGGTGTCAGAGGACTGCCGGGATCTGGCGGAGTACCTGGCGAAATTCCGGCTGCCCCTGGCCAGCATCCAGAGTGAGAGAGGGCTGAGGGAGGCGGGCTATGACTTTATAAAGTACAGTGCGGCGGACCACATCATCTACACGGAGCCCCGGTTTGCTCCCCTGAGCTCGGCGGGCAGCGGATTGTCTGCCGGGGAGATCATCGGCGCGGTGCTGGAGGGGCTGGAGCAGGGAAAGAGAGAATTTGGTGTGGAATACCAGGTGATTGTCTGCGCCATGCGCCACCAGTCCTTTGAGGAAAATCTGGACATGTTCCGGGCCGCGGCCTCCTTTCTGGGAAGGGGAGTGGGAGGAGCGGACCTGGCGGGGGATGAGGCTTCCTGGCCCATGGCCGGATTTCGGGACCTGTTTGAGGAGGTGGGCCGGCTGGGACTGCCCTTCACCATCCACGCCGGGGAGTGCGGCAGCGTACAAAATGTTGCCGACGCCATCGCCGCGGGAGCCTCCCGGATCGGACACGGGATCGCCATGGGGACGGGAGCGGGGACGGCGGACCGGAGCCTGCGCATGGAGCAGCAGCGCCTCTGCCGGGAGCGCCGGATCGGGATAGAGCTGTGTCCCACCAGCAATCTCCAGACAAGGGCCGTCCGTCATCCCTCCAAATATCCCCTGAGAGAGTTTCTTGACGCGGGGCTTTTGGCGACCATCAGCACGGACAACCGCACCGTCAGCGGCACCACCCTGTCCCGGGAGCTGTTTTTGGCCCAGCGGGACTACGGCGCGACGGACCGGGAGCTTCTGGCCATGGAGAAAAACGCTGTGGAGGTGTCCTTTGCGAAGGAGGATGTGAAAAAGCGGCTGCTGCGGCTTTTGGAGGAGGGCCGCGGCGGTTTGGAAGAAAAGCGTTTTACGTGAGAAGAAGCAGGAAGCTCATGAGATCATATCGAGGGAAAAGTACAAATGAGTATCGCGGGATGGAACAATTATGAGGAATATCTCAATCAATACTATTTTCAGGATGACCGCACCGTCAGTACATTTGAGTATACAAAACGCACCATTCAAAGAATGGATCGGATCCTCTCCGCTTTGGAGTTTGAGACGTGCGACGCGCAGCTGATTTACTGTTATCTGACAAGGGAGACCATGAGTATTCCCTTTTCCGCTTATCTGAAAAGGTACATCTATATCCAGGCGGAGCTGGAGGACCCTTTCGACAGCATTCCGGATTCTGTTTATGTGGAAATAATCCGCAATGCTTTTTTTGAAAATCATATGGTGTTTTCCTTCCGGCCCACCAAAAAGCGAACCACCGCCGTCATCCGGGGATGGCTTACCAGAGAATCGGCTCAGCGGAGGACGGTGTTTCTCCTTGGATTCGGCCTGCGTATGGATGACAGGGATGTGACGGATTTTCTGACGAAGTGCCTGAAGGAAGCCGATTTTGATTTTTATGATCCGACGGAAACGATATACTGGTATTGTCTGCATCACCGTTTCAGCTTTGAAGCGGTAAAACAGCTGCTGGAGGAATTTGAGCGGGATGAGGAGAAGCCCAGGACAGATAAAGATTATCTGAATAGTGTTTCCCTGAATCCGAAGCTGTGTCTCTGGGAGGAGAATACGCTGAGGGAATACCTGCGGTATCTGAAAGTGAGCCGGCTTGAGGGGAAGGAAACCGCCTTCCGCGAATTTAAGAAGCTCTATGACCGGGTGGGGGCGCTTTGCGCAAAAAGCGGGAGCGGATTGTCCTATGAAATAGAAAACGTATTTGGCTGCGGGATACCCAGGGATTCGGCGGGAAATCTGAGACGGATTGCGGAATCCTCCCTGGCAAAACCGTTTCTTCACCATAAGATGAGCCGTCAGCGGATGAATGTGCTTCTCCGGCAGGAAAGGCCGGTGGACCGGTTTGACCTTATTACCTTTTTATTTTATCTTTACAGTAAAAAAGAGGGATCGCCGGATTGGAGGCGGGATGAATTTATCCGGGAAGCCAACGCGGTTCTGACGAAATGTCATATGGCAGAGCTGTATTTTGCCAATCCCTATGAAGCGTTTGTCACAATGTGTCTGATGACGGATGACCCGCTGGGAACCTTCGGGGATGTGTGGGAGATGTCCTACGGGGAAAATAGCGGGGAGGAGCTGTAATGGAGGAGAGAGAAATTCGCGATTTTCCAAAAGACTGGTCAGAGTGGAGGATCAGAGAAAAAATCGGAGAAGGTTCCTGCGGGAACGTTTATCGTGCGGAGAATAAGAGCGGGCAGGTTTCAGCCATTAAAGTCATGAGTGTTCCGGCGGATTCCTTCGAGGTGCGGGCATTGACGCGGCTGGAAGGGTGTCCGTATATTGTGGAGCTGGAGGATTACCGCGTTCAGGAGGCGGGTGGGGGACAGTGGAAGGTGTTTCTCAGAATGGAATGCCTGAAAAGCCTGACGGAGCTTCTCCATGAAAAGCCTCTTGCGCAGGAGGAGGCTCTGCGGATGATGATCGATCTTTGCCGGGGATTAGAAAAATGCGAGCAGGAACGAATCATTCACAGAGATATCAAGCCGGAGAATATTTTGATAACGGCGGAGGGAAGGGCGAAGCTGGGGGATTTTGGTATTGCGGCGGGGCCCTTGGAAACAGACGGAAGCCATAGGATTCAGGGGACTTTTACTTACATGGCTCCGGAAATTTTCCATGGACAAAAAATTGACCGGACCGCTGATATTTATTCTTTGGGGATGGTATTTTACCGGATCATGAATGGAGGGAGAGAACCCTTTGTCTCCAGAGAGAAACAGATTATTAGTTATAAGGACAGCGAAACGGCTCTGAAAAAGCGGATGGAGGGCGTGCCGCTTCCCGCGCCCGCGGACGCGTCCCCGGAATTTGCGAGGATTTTGCGAAAGGCCTGCGCCTTTCGCCCGGAAAAGCGTTATCAGAAGGCTGCGGCGCTTCGAGGAGATTTGGAAAAGTGTCTGCGCAAGGAAAAAAGCAAGCTGGGCAGGATGCTTGGCCGCTGGAGCCGGTGGAAGAAAGCGGCGGCGGCAGCGGTTTTGCTGGCGGCGGTCTGCGGAACCGGGGTCTGGGTCTGGTGGAGAACGCCGGTTCTACAGCAGCAGCGGGAGGATGGTTTTACGTGGAGTCTTGGCCGGGACGGCACCCTGACCTTTCGGGGGGACGGGGTCCTTACCTCCTATCTGGAGCTGCAGGATTGGCAGAAAAACAGCGGTGAGATAAAAAAGCTTGTGATTCTCGGAAATGTGACGGCTCTGGATCAGCAGTTTGGAAATTGCCAGTCCCTGCGGCGGGTGGAGCTGCCGGAGGGACTGGAAACCATCGGAAACTATGTATTTCAGAATTGCCAAAATCTGAAGGAGATATCCTTTCCCTCCACGCTGAAGGAAATCGGGGAAATGGCCTTTACAAACTGTCCGGCGCTGGAAACTGTGACGCTGCCGGAGGGGCTGGAAACAATTTCCGGCATGGCATTTGGGATCTGCTCTAATCTTGCGGAAGTGGAAATTCCTTCCTCCGTAAAGGAAATTGGCAGTGACGCGTTCCGCAGTACTGTCTGGATGGAAGAACGGCAGAAGGAGGGCGGCTTCCTGATCGTAAATGATATACTTCTGGCTTACTTTGGAGATGAGGAGAATGTGGTTCTTTCCGAAGAGCTGGGCATCCGGAAGATCGGCGGCAGAGCGTTTGCGGAAAATAAAAAGCTGCGGAGCGTGACTTTGACAGACGCGGTGGAGGAGGTGGGGGAGGAGGCCTTCAGCGGCTGCTCCGCTCTTGTATCGGCCGCCCTGTCCCCGGAATTGCGGGAGATTTCCGCAAGTATGTTCCGGAACTGTTCCGCTTTGGAAAAGATAACGATTCCGGAAGGGGCGGAGCGAATCGGGACAACCGCTTTTTTGGGCTGCCAGAATCTGAAAGAAATCCTGCTGCCGGAAACAGTGTCCGCCATTGAAGAGCGGGCTTTTGAGGGGACGGCGTGGTATGAGGAACAGGAAAAGAAAAGCGAATATATCGTTCTGGGGGATTTTCTGATCGGGTGGCAGGGGGATGAAACTGAGCTGGTGATCCCGGAAAATCTGGGCATCCGGCACATCGCTGATGATGCTTTCGCACAGAATGAAAATCTGAAGAAAGTAGTAATCCCGGAGGGGGTCGTCAGTCTGGGAGAAACCTGCTTTTTTGGCTGCGTGAATTTGGAACAGATTGAGTTTCCGCAAAGTCTGAGGGAAATCGGGCGGGGAGCCATGGCCACCACAAGGTGGTGGGAGGAGCGGCAGAAGGAGGGCGGCCCCTTTGAGGTAAATGGAATTGATATCACCTATTGAGCGCCTGAGCCGCTGCCCAAAAGGGACCTTGCGTGTTACAGGAAGGAGGAATGCGCTGTGGTATACTAATGAACAAGAAAAGGGCGCTTCGCGCGCCTGTGCGGATATCATCCGTCTAATATCATGAAAAAGGGGGAATTCGTTATGAAACAAATCACGAAAAAACTGAAACTGTGTATCCTCTTTGCCGCGGCGTTTCTATTTCTTGGCTTTATGCCCGCGAAGGTGGAAGCGGCAAACTATCAGGTTGTCAACATCAGCGTAGGCACAGATGGACAGCGCACAAAGGTGGGAAGCTATTACTTCTGGGGGGCTTTTAAGAGCGGCGGCTATAAGATTTATTCCTCTAAATCGAAAACTGCCAAAACCGGAACCACCGTCGCGACCGTGCAGCTGCTGGACAGCGCTTATTCGATCGTGACAAACGGCTCCGTAGTCTATTATACAACCGCGAGCAGCAATACCAAGCACGTTGTGTATCGGGTGAGCGCGACAGGAAAGAGCAGAAAAAAACTTGCCACCATCTCCGCTAACCGTGTCGTCTTGGAGAAAGTCTATAATAACCAGCTTTATTACGCCAGGTACACCAGCAGCGGATGTTCGTTTTGCTCGCTTTCTACATCGACGAAAAAAACAAAGACGATTGTAAAAAACTGCAATGACGGAATTTATAGTATTACCGGAGGACGATATATATACGCGGCGACTAGCTCCAGCACAAAAACGACGATTCGGGTATTTGACTGTCAAAAAGCAAAAGTCATAAAAACACTGTCACTGCAAAAAAAGTCCTCTGCCTATGCGACTTTATACGTTTCAAAAAAATATTTTTATTGTGTAATCTCTACTCCGAACAGTGACCTTACTTCCACCGACAAGGTTTACCGCTATGCGTTAAACGGCAGCGGAAAGGCCAAACTGATTGCCACCATGAAGAACGTGGACTCTATAGGCGGAGTTACTGACAGCTATATCTATTACTATACGGGCAAGACAAACACAACCACCGGAGAATATAAGGTGACCTATTACAAATATAAAATCAGCACGAAAAAGAGTACCAAAATTTCCGAGTCCGCCTATTATAAGGCAATCGCTTAGGCATCTGCTTTTGTCAAGAGGGGATTTCACCCTAAAGATGAAATCCCCCCGATAAGCCAGAATTTACCAACGTGTCATATTCTTTTCGAACTTTGCGGTATAGGACTGCTTTAATTCATCAGCAGATATTCCATAACATAGCATAACATCATTGTAATACATAAGAACGTCAGCCATTTCTTCAACAAGGTCTTTTCTCAATTCAACATCGTTAGACGCCTTGATGTCTCCGTGTTTTTTTACAATATCAATCACTTCACCAATTTCGCCTATCATCCAAAGCAGATGGTGTTTACCTGCTTTAGGAGAAAGCTTTTCCCATCTATCATTGTATTGATCATGAAGCCTTTTTTGCATATCTAACATTTCATTTATGCTGAAATCAGACATAAATCTTCTCCTTTAAAATGGTAATTTTCTGGTAATCTACCAGATAGTATACCATCAACGCAAACGACAGTCAAACCTCATTTATAGACACTGTTAGTAGTAGCAAGCAACGCGCCTCTGGCTTGACAAAAAAGGATGTTCATGGTAAATTTTAATTGCTCATCGGAGGGCTTGTAATCGCGTTTATGAAGCCGGAAAAGATGTCGGGGGAGCGCCCGGGGTCTTTTCCGGCTTTTTAATGAAATTTTTTTGCGCAAAAAAGAGGAGGAAGAACAAATGGAGAAAAACCAAAGCTTTACAGAGGGGAAAATTCTGGCGCCGCTGATCCGGTTTGCCCTCCCGGTGCTGGCGGCCTTGTTTTTGCAGGCCATGTACGGTGCGGTGGACCTGATGGTGGTGGGACAGTTTGGTACGCCGTCGGACGTGTCGGCGGTATCCACCGGGAGCCAGATTATGCACACCATCACCACGGTGATCGTGGGGCTGTCCATGGGAATCACGATCCTGGCGGGTCAGAAGATCGGAGAGAAGAAGCCGGAGGAGGCGGGAAAAACCATAGGAAGCGGCATCTGCCTCTTTGGGGTATTGGCCTTGGTGGTGACGGCGCTGGCTCTTGCTTGGTCCAAAGGGCTGTGCGAACTGATGCGGGCTCCTGAGGAAGCCTTTGACCTGACGGTGGTTTACGTGCGAATTTGTTCGGCGGGCACCATTTTCATTGTGGCCTACAATGTGCTGGGCAGCATTTTTCGGGGAATCGGGGATTCCAGGATGCCTCTGGTGACAGTGGCCATCGCCTGTGCCCTGAACATCGGCGGTGACCTGCTGTTCGTGGCGGGCTTTCATATGGGAGTGGCGGGCACGGCCCTGGCCACGGTGCTGGCTCAGGCGGTGAGCGTAGGTATTTCCCTGGTGGTGATCTGCCGACGGAGCCTTCCATTTACGTTTCACCGGGGCTATCTGCGGTTTGACCGGAGAAGGGTGGGGAAAATCCTTCAGCTGGGCGCTCCCATTGCCCTCCAGGATCTGCTGGTGAGCGTCTCCTTCCTGGTGATCATGGCCATCGTCAATTCCCTGGGGCTGATCGCGTCTGCCGGAGTAGGGGTGGCGGAAAAGCTGTGCGGCTTCATCATGCTGGTACCCTCGGCCTTCATGCAGTCCATGTCCGCCTTCGTAGCCCAGAATGTGGGGGCGGGCAAAATTGATCGGGCTGACAAGTCGCTTTTCTACGGCATCATCACCTCCGTCTGCGTAGGCGTGGTAATGGCTTACCTTTCTTTTTTTCACGGAGAACTGCTGGCTGCCATCTTTGCGAAGGATCAGGAGGTCATCGGGGCGGCGGGAGAGTATCTGAAAGCCTATGCCATAGACTGCCTTCTCACCGCCTTCCTGTTCTGCTTCGCCGGCTACTTCAACGGCAGGGGCCTGACCTTCTTTGTGATGGCGGAGGGCATTACTGGAGCCTTCTGCGTCCGAATCCCTGTCTCCTATTTTGTGAGCCGGATCCCCACAGCCACCCTCTTCCACATCGGACTGGCGACACCGTGCTCCACCGTGGTTCAGATTATATTATGCATACTTTATTATAGGAAGAAAAAGGTTCCAAAGACTGTCGGATGAAATGCGCCTGTGCGGATATCATCCGTCCAATATCATGAAAAAGGGGGACAGCCCCGGGATAGAACAGAAAAAAGAGATTGTACGAAAAAAAGTACAATCTCTTTTTCCGTAACCCTCTTGCATTTCCCAGCCCTTTCCTATATAATACATTCGTTGTGACCTTGATAGCGTAGAAGCGTGAGGTTGCTGCGGTTTGGGAAGCCGCAGGTTTTCCGTGGAGCGAATGTCAAGTTATGAAAACTGGCGACAAGTCACT
>CAZGRM010000144.1:0-8826 GCA_964528295.1 uncultured Lachnospiraceae bacterium | reverse complement strand
ATTTTTCAAGGAGCTCCAGCTTTTTTAATCATCCCAAGTGTCGAAAATGGGATAGAAAGTTAAAAATGTAAAGATGTTTTTTTAATTTTTTTCACTATTGGGAAACCGCTTGTTATGTTCACCCGGACGCCGCCGTGTCGGCTAGGGGCTGTATACTGGCTGGCGTATAAACAATAACAACAGCTTCCATTACAGCTCACCCAGCCACACCCGGATTCCCTGGACCACAAGACGTCTGGAGACGTCGCTGGTGCAGGTGGATAGGGTGACGGTATCTGGCATCTCCTGCCGGGACGGCAAAGTGTCCCAAACAAACCCGGTCTCCGCCTTTGGGTCTGACATTTCCCGCATATCCCGCAGCCAATCAGTATACGCCTGGGAATCTGAAAAAGATATCTGATACGTTTCGTCCGCCGCCCGGGCCGTGTGGACGGAAAAAATCTGATACAGCGCCTTTTTCTTCGGTGTGCAGACCCAGAAATAGGGGGCCTCCCTCAGCGCGTCCTCTTCAGTCAGGCGGTGGAGTCCCGCAAACATGGAGCCGTCCCGCATATTGTGGCCATAGATGACGGTATTGTATCCCTCGGCCGGCACTTCCTCTGTCTGACAGCCGGTGTCCATAAAGATACTCCCCGCAAACCGTTCCTCCCGATTCACGGAGCGGTGAAGGTAGTAGTCGTTGTCGACGCCCTTCACCACCGGATAGGAAATGTCCGCCGCCGGAAGCTCCAGCCAGGCCGTGATATCATCGTTCACGGCCAGCAGCCCCTCCCAGTCGACGGAGGGGCACTGGGGCGCATCCCCGGGGATGAAAGGCTCTCCCTCTGCCAAACCTGCCCCCTCTCCCGCCAACAGCCCCTCCATTTTTTCGGACTGAATATCCTGCCATCCACTGGCCTTCCCCATGGACACCGAGCCGTCAAAGTCATCCTCGTGTTCTTCAAGACCGGATTGGTCTGCTTTATGATCAAACGCAGGGTTCGATTTTCCGCCGGAATCATCCGGCAAGCCGCTCCCTTCTGTTTCCTGAAAAACAAACTGATCTCTGATGCGCCGGTACTCCTCCCTCCCCTTCCAATATCCTCCGTACACAGAGCCCGCCAGACCAAGCCCCGCCATTAAGAGGCCGGCCCCGAGCATGGTCCTATATCTGCCTTCCCGCCTGTTCATGATCCCCGCTTTCTTTTTGTTTCTTCGGTTTTTCCTTATCCGATTCTTCTTGCTTCCGCTTTGCCATCCCTTCCCCTTCCGGCTCAGCCTTCTCTTCCTCGAATTTCTTATTATATAAAATCAGTAAATTTCCCACTGCCCGCTTTCTGCGGCGCTGTACGGTAGTTCTGCTGATATAGTTCGCCTGGCCGTAGGCTTCCCAGCTCATCCCTTCCAGATACAGCGCCTCGATCAGGTCCGACTGGGACAGGGGCAGCCTATGGAGGCAGTCCATCACGTACCGCAGCTTCTCCTCCTCCGCTTCCAGCTGGAAGGTTTCCCTGGAAAGCTCCTCCAGACGCTCCTCATATTCCCGGCAGGAGCGCTCCAGCATCCGGTGAACCGTATCGGTCCGGCGAAATCCTCCGTAAGGGGCCGGCTCCTCCTTGATTTGCCGTGCGGCGTAAGCATTCTTTTCAATATACTCTTCCACCGACACAGCGGTCCGCCTTAATTCTTCTCTCTTTTCCCGTATTCGTCCCTCCATCCACCGTATGGACCACAGATATTCCGTCAGCTCCCCCTCCGTCATCCGCTCGAATATCATTCCTCCACGATCCTCCATTCTTATATAAAATCAAACCCCCATCAAACTGACGATACATCCGATCCGCCTTTCGTCCGGTCTGCCTCGCATCCGCTCCGCTTTTCATCCGGTCCGCCTCGCATCCGCTCCGCTTTTCATCCGGTCCGCCTCGCACCCGCTTCGCTTTTCATCCGGTCCGCCTTTCATCCGGTCCGCCTCGCATCCGGTCGGTCTCGCATCCGCTCCACCTCTCATCCGCTCCGCTTTTCATCCGGTCTGCCCCGCATCCATTCTGCCTCGTATCCGGTCGGTCTCGCATCCGCTCCGCCTCGCATCCGGTCGGTCTCGCATCCGGTCTGCCTCGTATCCGGTCCGCCGCTCATCCGCTCCACCTCGTCCTTCCTTTCCCCAGCCTTATTTTCTCTTCCCGTCTTCCCCTTCGCTCTTCACGCTTCGTCCCCCTGCTCCTCCTCCGCTTCTTCGTCCTCATACGCCATGGACAGCTCCTTTGTCACCCGGCAATAGCGGTACACGGAGGCGCCCAGCACCTCCTCCGGCTCCACGTGCTCCTCATTCATTTCCTCCACCATCTCGTGGAGCAGCTTTGCCTCCAGGCCGTACACCGCCGGGATGATGATACACTCGTGGATGCTGCTGGGCAGAACAAAGTAATCTGTCCCAAGCTGGTCACCCACCGCTTCCAATACATGGGGATATAGAATCAGGGCGGCTCCGTAATTTTTCTCCGAATTAGAGAGAACAAAAAGGGGAATCTCCTGATAAAGGCCCAGCTCCCGGTCCGTTCCGGTCAGCTCCCCGATCAGATCTACGATATCCATAAACTCCCAGGGCAGGAGGCGCAGCGTGTTTTCCCGGGCCAGACGATAAAGCGTCTCCTCCTCCGTCCTCCACATTCCCATGTGGGAGTTTTTCACCAGAATGCTGGCGCTGCCAAAAAAGGAGCTCTCCATTTTATAATAGTAGATCACCGCCAGATCCAGAAATCTCCGATGCGGAATCTCCCGGAGCAGCTCCTGGTTTTTCCCATAATGGATCAGGCGGAAGACAATTCTCCCCCTCACTTTTTCAAAATCCGTGTAGAAAGACACGTCAAACCTCCCTCCTCTTTGGTTCCTGTCATGGTATTCCAGAATCTCCTCCGCGATCTGATCCATGGAGACGCCCTGCTCGTACCGCTCATAGTAATCCCACAAATAGATGGCAGGAGACACGTTCTCGTCCAGCCGCAGAATCGTCAAACCATCCATGGGCCTGATATTATTTTTGTAGATGGTATTCACATCCACTCTGGCGTTCTCCCCCGCACGCGCCCTTACCCTTTGCGTTACCTGTTCCATAAACCTCCGGTATTCCAAATAAAAACCACCTTTCTCTTCTATAATCCCTGTCAAATACAGGCCGCTGCCCCTCCGGCAGCCCACTCATGAATTGGAAAAATGTGCGATTTGCGCAGACACACTTTCGTGCTTGATATTACATACTATATCATATTAATGCTCTTATTGCAAGTTTATCTTTTAAAAATATTTATAAAAATCTCAAATTATATATTTCTTATCAAAAGAAAAACCGCCAGGCTGACACTCTGTTGTCAGTCTGACGGTCCATGTCTCTTTTTTATACTCGGGACAGATACTCACCTGTTCTGGTGTCGATCTTCAGCTTGTCCCCTGTCTCTACGAACAGCGGTACGTAAACCACAGCGCCTGTCTCTACCGTAGCCGGCTTTGTGGCGCCCGTAGCGGTATCACCCTTGAAGCCCGGCTCGGTCTCCGTCACCTCCAGCTCCACGAAGAGAGGCGGCTCCACAGCAAATACATTGTTGTTGTGGGAACAGATCTTTACCATCTCATTGTCTTTTACGAACTTCAGCGCGTCGCCGATGGTCTCCTGGTTCAGAGCAATCTGGTCATAGGTTTCCGTATTCATGAAATAGAACAGATCACCGTCTGAATACAGATACTGCATCTCCACACGGTCAATGCGGGCCGTCGGGAATTTCTCTGTGGGGCGGAAGGTCTTCTCTACTACGCCGCCGTTGATGATGTTCTTTAATTTTGTTCTTACAAACGCGGCACCTTTGCCCGGCTTTACATGCTGGAATTCAATAATCTGATAGATATTTCCGTCCATTTCCAAAGTAACACCGTTTCTAAAATCGCCTGCCGAAATCATTTTCTCGTATTCCTCCTTATTTCATCAACCTTTGATCTCTCTCGAATCACATTATCTCACATATTCTATCGTATCTACGGATATTTTTCAACTATTTTTTTAGCTTTCCCGGTACATTTGTGCTGCGATTCAGCCAACAAGCCGCCGCTTGCAGGAGCTCACAGCAGGCGGAACACCTGCTCCACGGACAGGCGCATATTTTTCTTCGCGGTCTCCTTATCCATGGCCTCATCAAGCGTGGTCACGCCCCGCACGATGGGGAAAAAGGCGTCGATGCCCTCCTCGTTGCACTTCCCTGCGTCATCCGTCACGCCCCCGGCAAAGGCCAGCACCCGGCAGCCGTATTTCTTTGCCAAACGGGATACACCCACCGGCACCTTGCCCATGGCGGTCTGAAAGTCCAGACGGCCCTCACCGGTGATCACCACATCCGTGCCGGCCAGCTCCCGCTCCAGACCTACCGCCTCCAGCACGATGGAGATCCCCGGCCTCAGCTCCACGTCCGGCAGATAGCTAAGGAGGGCAAACCCCAGACCTCCTGCCGCCCCTGCCCCGGCGGACAGACTGTGATCCTTTCCGGTAAATTTCCTGGTCACCTTCGCAAAGTGGGCCATCTTCTCATCCATGACCGGCCTCTCCTCCCGCTTCACTCCCTTCTGGGGACCAAAGACGTAGACCGCCCCGTTTTCCCCGCAGAGAGG
This sequence comes from uncultured Lachnospiraceae bacterium, assembly GCA_964528295.1. Taxonomy (GTDB): domain Bacteria; phylum Bacillota; class Clostridia; order Lachnospirales; family Lachnospiraceae; genus Choladousia. The sequence continues at coordinate 4,194 of CAZGRM010000144.1, read as the reverse complement.
ATTGGTCACGTCACAGGCAATTTGAAAATGGCACTCGGAAAGCTCCGAAAGCACATGCTCCCCGCTGACTCTGGCAATCCTTCCCAGGCTTTCCAGCACCGGAGGCAGAAGCCTTCCCTCCCCGTCATAAAACTCATATCCCAGGGACTGAAGCATCCCGATGCCGCCCTCGGTGGTGGCGCTGCCGCCGATTCCGATGATAAATTCCCGGCAGCCCCGCTTCACCGCGTCCCGGATCATCTCCCCCACTCCCAGGGTGGTGGCCCGCCAGGGATCCAGCTCCTCCCGCTTCACCAAAATAATACCGGAGGCTTCCGCCATCTCCATCACAGCGGTTCTTCCGTCCTCCATAATGCCGTACCGGGCCGTGACCCGCTCTCCCAGCGGACCGGTGACCGGTACCTCCACATAGGCGCCGCCCAGCCCCTCCACCAGAGCCTCCGTGGTGCCTTCGCCGCCGTCGGCCAGCGGCCGCACCACCACCTGAGCCTCCCGGGCCCGCAGCACCCCCTCCTTCGCCGCGTTTCCCGCTTCCATGGAGGTGAGACTTCCTTTAAATGAGTCAATCGCAACTACAACCTTCATCGTCCTTCTCCTTTGTTCTTTCTCCTTTTAAATGGGATTATACATCGAAAGCTCTATAATATGCAATATCCATTGTAATTTCATCATTTTCTTCCGGCGTAAATGCCGTTGTATTGTTCAGCGCGATAAAATATGCCGCCATACAATACGCGCTTAAAAGCCGATTTCACCCTTACAAGAGCTGTGGTAAAACCAGCCATATAATCTTTTGCGAAACCCATATGTCATAGTCTCATCTCCATCCATTACAAGGAAGCCAAAACCTCGGAGGCCCTCAGTGACAGAGCTTCCAAATAAGGAAAAGCGGTCCGAATTCCCATGGACGGGAAACAAATGGGGAAATGCCCTTAAGTTTTCTTGACAGCTATTTCAGGATTATTTACAATGAATAAAAACTATTTTTGAAAAGAGGATCTGCTCATGCTGATTAAGAACGGACATGTTTTGTCACCTGGAAATCATATGGATACAAAAGCGGATATCCGCGTCCGCAATGGAAAAATAGCGGCCATCGGGGCGCTGGACGCGGAGGATGGGGAGCGGGTCATCGACGCCTCCTCCTGCATAGTGGCTCCGGGGCTTGTGGATATCCACGTTCACTTCCGGGATCCCGGGCTCACCTACAAGGAGGATCTCCACACCGGCGCCCTGTCGGCGGCGGCCGGCGGCTTCACCACCGTGATCTGCATGGCCAACACGAAGCCTCCCGTGGATTGTCCCGAGGTCCTGTCCCAGCTTCTAAAGCGGGCGGAGAAGGAGCCGGTGCGGGTACTCAGCTGCGCCACCGTATCAAAGGGTCTGAAGGGGACGGAGCTGACAGACTTTGAGGGGCTGGCGGCAGCGGGCGCCAGTGGTTTTACCGACGACGGAATTCCGCTCCTGGATGTGAAGCTGGTGACGGAGGCCATGAATCGGGCGAAGGCCCTGGATCTGCCCCTCGCCTTCCACGAGGAGCACCCTGCTTTTATTGAAAAGGCAGGAACCCACCGCACCGCACCGGCCATTGCGGAGGATATTCTGGTGGCGAGGGACTGTATGCTGGCGCTTCACACCGGAGCCCGGATCGACATTCAGCACATCAGCTCCAAGAATTCCGTGGCTCTGGTCCGCACCGCCAAAGCTCTGGGAGCCGACGTATTTGCGGAGGCCACCCCCCATCATTTCTCTCTGACGGAGGAGGCGTTGAAGCTCCATGGCACTTACGCGAAGATGAATCCGCCGCTGCGCACGGAGGAGGACCGGCAGGCCATCATAGAGGGGCTGCGGGACGGCACAATTGACTGTATCGCCACGGATCACGCTCCCCACAGCACGGAGGAAAAGCGCCGGGAGGACTTTTTCTCGGCCCCCAGCGGCATTATCGGCCTGGAAACCGCCCTGGCCCTTGGCCTCACGAATCTGGTACGCCCCGGGCACTTGACTATGATGGAGCTCATGGAAAAAATGTCCCTGAACCCGGCGCGGCTCTATCATCTGCCCGGCGGGACCATCGCCGAGAACCTCCCCGCCGATCTCGTAATCTTCGACCCGGAGGAGTCCTGGATCCCGGAGCATTACCAGTCCAAGTCCGAGAATACCCCCTTTACCGGATGCAGGCTTCAGGGGAAGGTAAAGTATACGATCTGCAGGGGCGAGGTCGTGTGGGAGGGCTGAACCGGGTGCGCCTTGCGGCGCAAAAGAGCATTTTTTTAGACGGCGATAAGAGGCCTGAAAATCAGTTTTCAACGGACAGCATAACCAAGGAAAAAGGAGAATATTTTATATGAACAACTGGGATCCGGACGCGGAAAAAATAATGGTGGAACGTTTCGGAAAGGATACGGTCATCGCCCTGGCCACCACGGAGCAGGGAACGCCTTATGTGCGAAATGTGAATGCCTATTATGAGAACGGTTCATTCTACATCATCACCTATGCCCTGTCAAACAAGATGCGGCAGATTAAGCAGAATCCCGCCGTCGCCATAGCCGGGGAGTGGTTTACCGCACATGGCAGGGGCATTAATCTGGGATATTTCGGGAAGCCGGAGAATCTTTGGATCGCCGGGAAGCTGAAACTTGTCTTTGCGGAGTGGATTGACAACGGCCACACGGATTTTCGTGATGAAAATACCATCATTCTGCGTGTAGAATTGACAGACGGACTGCTGCTCTCCCACGGAAGACGATTTGAGTTTTAGTTCTCCGTTTCGGGGTGCTTCGGACCGTCGACCGTCCAAAGTGCTGGAGTATCCGAGATGATCTCCTTTCTTTTATCGGTATCAGGGGATCGGTCCGCCGTCTGATACGGGCTTTCCGCTTTTTTGCCATTGAAAGCCCACCTGGCCCCGGCGAATGGCAAGAATATCATACACTTTTTACGTTAATTTTTTAAATGATCTGTGACAAACAAAGTCATTGGACTATGTAATCAGAATTTTATGGAGGATGCTGCCCAATGAAAAACTATACTCAGGTTTATGTGAAAAACAGTTTTGAAGCAGCACAAATGTACTGTAAAGCCTTTGGAGCAGAAATTACTCGTGAGTTTATAAATGAAAGCAACACGGCTTATGAACATTGTGAATTGTCTGTGAATGGAGAAGGCTTTTTAGCATTAGCAGAAGCGAAAAATCCTTGCGATATAAATATCGTGCATAAAAACAGATGGGAGACTATGACTTTTAATGTGTTTGAGATGGGAACAGAAAAAGCTGTCTACCAGGCATTTCAGGTTTTGAGTGATGGAGGAGTTGTTATCGAACCTATTGGCGAGCTTCCGTGGAGTAAATGCTGTGCAACTGTTATTGACAAATATGGCGTGTGTTGGTGGATATCGATTTAGCAATCAGGGCGCCGGTCTCCCGTCTGATACGGGCTTTCCACTTTTTTTGCCATTGAAAACCCGCCGGGCCCTGGCCCCGGCGGCGCTGTTCCGAAGCATCCCTGACGCCCCGGGGATTTAAGGTCCGGGGCGTCAGAGCGTGCTTAGAAATCCTTTCTGTCATGCTTCCGTATATACACGACAGTTACCGTATGCTCTTGGCGTGCTGACACAGCCGCCGGAACCAAGCATTCTTACATTCCTATTCTGTTGGCCTCTTTTTTTCATAAAATGTCAATGTAAGCTTTTCGTTGATGACTTTTATTTTGCCGGTCTGTCGATACCCCATTTTCTCATATAAATGGCAGTTTTTGGCCTCCTGCAAAATGTGTCCAATTCCCAATTTTCATTTCCATGCTTTTCTTCACATAGCCGGATTGCTTTCTGTGCGATGCCCTTGCCTTGAAATTCCGGCAAAATAAAGATAGGGGAAATTCTCTTGTTTGTTCCGACCTCCTTTTTGTCAACAATACGAATGGCTCCGACTTTTTGCTGGCCGACACGGATAAAATAGTAAAACGTAAAATCCTGTTTCAAGCGTGCTTCTACCTTTTCTACACTTTCATTTCCGGGACTTGTGTCAAAATCCCGATATTTCTCTAACAGCTCTTTGAATGCCTTTATCTGCATGGCATGTAATTCTTTTGTGTCACCAATAGTTGCTCTTAACAGCTCTACTTTCACATCTTCTCCCTCCTGTTATGAAGTGACTTTTGTCAAGAGGTAAATTTATATTTCACAAACTTT
>CAZGRM010000143.1:0-8832 GCA_964528295.1 uncultured Lachnospiraceae bacterium | reverse complement strand
GCCTCGGGTATCATAGAAACTTAAATCAAAAAGGAGAAGAGTCATGAAAAAGAAATTTAAGCTTCAGGATCTGGATTGCGCGAACTGTGCGGCAAAGATGGAGGACGCCATCAAGAAAATCCCCGGCGTCAACGATGCCAGCGTCAGCTTTATGACCCAGAAGATGACCATCGACGCGGAGGATGGCAGGTTTGATGAGATCATGAAGACGGTGGTAGCCACCTGCGCGAAGGTGGAGCCGGACTGCAAGATCCTTCTGTAAAAGAATCGGGGAAAAACCTACGGAAAGGGCCGGACAGAAAATCCGGCCCTACTGTCCGGCAAAAGAAGGTTCGAGAATAAAGAAAACAGCGCGGAACACGCGTTTACATAGCAGTTTTTAACGGGAGGCGAGAGAAAATGACAAAGAAGCAAAAAAACATGGTGGTCCGCATCATCGTCGCGTTTGTGCTTTTTGCGGTGCTGATGGCCGGAGATCATCTGGGATGGCTGGCCGGGATCGAGGACAACAGGATCCTGATGACGCTGATCTATGCGATTCCCTATCTGGTGATCGGATACGATATCCTCTACAAGGCGTTCCGCAATATCAGTCACGGCCAGGTATTTGATGAAAACTTTTTGATGATGGTGGCCACCTTTGGCGCCTTTGGCGTGAAGGAGTACGATGAGGCGGTGGCCGTGATGCTGTTCTACCAGGTGGGGGAGCTGTTTCAGGGCTATGCGGTGGGAAAGTCCCGCCAGTCCATCACGGCCATGATGGATATCTGCCCGGAGTATGCCAACATTGAGGAGGACGGAGAGCTGACCCAGGTGGATCCGGATGATGTGGAGGTGGGTACCGTCATTGTGATCAAGCCGGGAGAGCGGATTCCGCTGGACGGCGTGGTGGTGGAGGGCGATTCTCTGATTGATACGGCGGCCCTCACCGGAGAGTCGGTGCCCCGGCGGGCCAGGACGGGAGACGAGGTGGTCAGCGGCTGCGTCAACGGCAGCGGCACCCTGAAGGTGCGCACCACAAAGGAATTCGATGATTCTACGGTGGCCAAAATTCTGGAGCTGGTGGAGAACGCCAGCAGCAAAAAGGCCAGGGTGGAGAACTTCATCACCCGGTTCGCCAAATACTACACTCCCATTGTGACGGTGGCGGCGGTGCTTCTGGCCATTCTGCCTCCCCTGGTTCTGGGCGGCGGCTGGAGCGATTGGATTCAGCGGGCCTGCATCTTTCTGGTAATCTCCTGCCCCTGCGCCCTGGTGATTTCCGTGCCGCTGGGCTTCTTCGGAGGAATCGGAGCCGCCTCCAAGGTGGGTGTGCTGGTGAAGGGCAGTAATTATCTGGAGGCGGTGGCCGAGATGACCACCATCGTCTTTGACAAGACAGGCACCTTGACGAAGGGAGAATTTAAGGTATCGAAGCTTCATGCCGCCGACTGCGGTGAGGCGGAGCTTCTGGAGCTGGCCGCTCTGGGCGAGGGCTATTCCAACCACCCCATCGCCAATTCCATCCGGGAGGCCTACGGCAGGGCCCTGGATATGAACCGAGTGACGGACGCGGAGGAGATCGCGGGACACGGAATCCGGGTGCGGGTGGACGGAAAAGAGGTGCTGATCGGAAACGAGAAGCTGATGAAGTCGGAGAAAATCAGCTACACTCCCTGTACCGACGGGGGAACCCTGGTGTATGTGGCCTGCCAGGGCAGGTTCGCGGGCTGCGTCGTGATTTCTGACACCATCAAGGAAGGCGCGAAGGAAGCCATCAGCAGCATGAAGCAGGTGGGCGTGAAAAAGTGCGTCATGCTCACCGGAGACAGAAGAGCGGCCGCTGAGTCGGTGGCCCGGGAGCTGGGGATCGATGAGGTCCATGCGGAGCTGCTGCCGGCGGATAAGGTGGCTCAGGTGGAGAAGCTGCTGAAAGAAAAGAAGGAAGGGGAGCGGCTGGCCTTCGTGGGCGACGGGATCAACGACGCTCCGGTGCTGACGAGAGCCGATATCGGAATCGCCATGGGCAGCATGGGAAGCGACGCGGCCATCGAGGCGGCGGACGTGGTGCTGATGGACGACGATGTGCGCAAGATCGCTTCCATCGTTCGCATTTCCAGAAAGACTCTGGGAATTGTGAAGCAGAATATTGTGTTCGCTCTGGCCGTAAAGGCCCTGGTGCTGATTCTCGGCGCGGTGGGAATGGCCAATATGTGGGAGGCCGTGTTCGCAGACGTGGGAGTTTCCGTGATCGCCATCCTGAACTCCATGCGGGCTCTGAAGGAAAAATAGAAAAGCATAAAAGAAGTGGCCTGCCGCATAGCAGAACGTATGCGGCAGGCCGATTTTGTCTGTCTAAGGGCTGAGCGGTCAGTTCAAAAGCCTTGGCATTCAGGCGGGAAGCGCGCCCGGAACGAGTGGGTACGGCAGCGCACGTCTGTTAGGGGAAATGGCATTAGCCGCCGCCCGGTGGAGGAGCCGCGGCGAAGGTCAGCGTGATGGAAAGGGTATTGCCGGAGAGCTCACCGCGGATGGATCCTCCCATCCCCTCCATCAGCTCCCTGGCGATGGACAGTCCCAGACCGGCATGGCTGCCCCGGCGGCAGGCGTCCTCCCGGTAAAAGCGTTCGAACAGCAGCTCCGGCCGCAGTCCCCGGGGGTCCGCCACCTGATTGGCGAAGACCAGGCTGCTGCCGGACTGGGTGACGGAGAGCTGCCCCTGGCCGTGGGCGAAGGCGTTGGAAATCAGATTGCGCAGCACCCGCCCCAGCTGGGAAGGGTCCGCCTGAACCCACAGGGCCTGGTCCGAAAAGCAGAGGACCGGCTCCATGGCCGGGACATTCTCCGCCTGTTCCTGGGGGAAGGCCGCCTCGTACCACCCGGCCAGGGCGTCGCACACCGCCAGATACAGCTGGACGGGCCGGCATTCCAGGGGAAAGCTGCCGCTGGTGAGCCTGGTGTAGAGAAACAGCTCATCCAGCAGCTCCTCCAGCTCCGACAGCTTCCCCCGTACGACGCGGCAGTAGCGGAGGCGTTTTTCCGGATCCCCGGTTTGCTCCAGCAGCTGCACATAGCCCGACGCCCCGGTTAGGGGCGTGCGGATATCGTGGGACACACAGGTGATGGTGTGCTGGAGCTGCCGCCGGGTCTCGGAGGCGTCCAGCACCGCCTGCCGCCCCTCCTCGACGAGGCGGTTGATTTCCCGGCACAGACCGGTGACGGACCGGTCCCGGAGAAAGCAGGTCAACCGCTGATTGCTGTCCGGGGAAAGGCCCTGAAGCTGTCTTAACAGGTCCCGGAGCTGTTCCTGAAAGAGGTACAGCCGGAGACAGAGATAAAATGTCAGTGCCGTCATCAAAATGGCGTATGCGGTCATGGAGAAGCTCCTTTCTTTTATAGCTGGGGATTTGAGTTTTGCTTTAGCAGATGTCCTTCCTTCCGAGCACGGCGGCCGCCAGCACAGTGTAGAGCAAGGTCCAGGCCAGGGCTACCGGCACGGCCAGCAGCGGTGAGGAGACCGCCTGCTGGCCCCCCATAGAAACGATGGTCATGACCGAGGAGTTCTCCAGCAGGGTGCTTCCCGTGATGTAGGGCGCCATGAGGACGTTGTAGGCCGGGAAATACTGGATCACGTGGATGCCGGCCATCCCGGTGAAGGCCTCCAGGGCTCCGGCGAACACGCCAAGGCCGGTCAGCACCGAGAGAATGCTGCTGATGACAGGGCTTCTGGTGATCATGCAGAATAGCAAAGCCTGGGCGTGAAGGCTGATCAGTCCCAGCCAGCCGACGGCCATCATGAGCAGGAGCTTTCCCGGATCTCCCAGAGGATTGCCGAACCGGAAGAGGGAAAACAGCAGGCAGGTGAAGAGGGACAGGGCGGTCAGGAAAAAGGCGCTGACGGCGGCCAGGGTGATGAGCTTGCTCACCACGTACCGCACCGGGCTGGTGTGGCAGGAAAAAATATTTTTCGCAAACCCGGTGGAAAAATCATCGCACACGATGATGGCGCCGAAGATGGCCATCAGTGTGGACATGAGACCGCCGTTGAACAGCAGATTGCTGAGAAAATCGGTCTGGGTGGAGGACAGGAATTGGGCCGCGTCATCCATGTCGTCGGCGTCAATCTCCATGCCGGAGGAGACGGCCTTATGGACCAGATCCGGGGAGGTGACCAGCTTCATGGTGATCATGGCGATGAGCAGGACTCCGAAAAAGCACAGCAAAGTGATATAGATTCCCTTGTCTCGGAAGATCCGCCGCAGGTCGGTTCGAAGCAGATTAAGCATGGTGTTTTCCTCCTTTCTCCGGGGAAGCGTCTTCCCTTCCCATCAGGTCCAGAAAATATCCCTCCAGGTCCTGACTGTGGGGATAGATGGCCTGGACGGCGACGCGGCGGGAGATCAGGGCCCCGGTGACGGCGGCGGGCTCCAGCCCCTTTTCATAAACGCGGATTTCACCGCCGGGCCGCACCTCATAGTCCCGAAGCCCCAGGCACTCCTCCAGCGCCACGGCGGCTTGTCTGGGATCGTCCACCTTCACGTACAGGTAGTCCCGGCATTCGCCGCTGAGCTCCTCCTCCGTGATCTCCTTGATCAGCCTCCCGTCCTTCAGGATTCCGTACCGGGTGGCCATCTTGGAAAGCTCGCCCAGGATATGGGAGCTGACCAGGATCGTGACACCCCTTTTCTGATTCAGATCCGTCAAAAGCGTTCGGATCTGGGACATGCCCTCGGGGTCCAGGCCGTTGATGGGCTCATCCAAAAGCAGCAGGTCCGGGCCGCCCAGCAGTGCCATGGCGATACCCAGCCGCTGCTTCATTCCCATGGAAAATTTCTTTGTCTTTTTCCGGTCCGAGGGATTCAGCCCTACCAGGGTCAAGAGCCGCCGGATCTCCGGCTCCGGATCCGCCAGGCCCTGGAGCATGGCCTTCAGCAGCATATTTTCGTGGGCGGATTTGTCCGGTTCCAGCCCGGCGGTCTCGATGAGAGCGCCCATCCGCCTGCGGGCGGCGGGATCCTCCGGCGACTGGCCGAAAATCTCGATGGAGCCCTCCGTGGGCCGGGCCAGGCCGCAGAGCAGCTTCAGGGTGGTGGATTTGCCGGAGCCGTTGCGGCCGATGAAGCCGTAGATGTCTCCCTGTCGTACATGCATATTCACGCCGGAGACGGCGGACCGTTTGCCGTAATGCTTGCATAGGTTTTTTGTTTCAATCACATTCATAGATAGCCTCCCGTTTTGCGCTGTTTTTGTGCTCTCACAGGCGGAGGCTTCGCTGGCTCCGCTCTGTGATGACTCTATTATCCGGCATATAGTTTCAAAAAGCGCAAAGAAAAGGTAAAGAAAGATTAAAGAATGAGCCGGAAGCCGATGCCCCAGACTGTCTGGATGTACTGGTCCGTTCCGGTTTTTTTCAGCTTTGCCCGGATGTTGCTGATGTGGACATGGATGGTTTTGTCCTCCACGAAATAGTCCTGTTCCCACACGGACTCGAAAATTTCCTGTTTGGTGAATACCTTTTTCGGATGCCTCATGAGAAGCTCCACGATGCCAAACTCGTGGGCCGTCAGCTCCACAGGCTGGTCTCCCGCCAGAAAGCTCCGCCCCGCGGGATCCAGTGTCCAGTCCCGGAAGGTGAGGGGAGAGGGCGCCGGAGCGGCGGAATGGTTCGGGGCCGCGGGACCTCCCGGGGCCTCCGGGTCTTTGGCGAGGCGGGGCCGGGCCAGACGGGCGTGGCGGAGCTGTACCTGGATTCTGGCCCACAGCTCCTCCAGCTCAAAGGGCTTGGTCAGATAATCGTCGGCGCCGGTGGCCAGCAGCTCCACCTTATTTTCCAGAGCCGTTTTGGCGGACAGGACAATCACCGGGACCTGGGAGGCTTCCCGGATCCAGGCGATCAGCTCCTCCCCGGTGAGGCCCGGGATCATCAGGTCGATGAGGGCCAGATCAAACTCCTCCATGGAAAACAGCAGCCTGCCCTCCGTGCCGGAGAAGGCCTGGCGGCAGAGACAGCACTTTTCTGTGAGATATTCAAGCAGCAGATGATTGATGGTGGAGTCGTCCTCCACAATGAGAATTCGGGTCATAATCCTTTCTCCTGTCATTAGAACTTAACATTGACCAGTATAACACAAATAATGCCCCCGCGGCGGGAAGATTAAAAAATAATGATTTCATAAACTTTGTGAAGTTTCAGTTAAACAGCGGCAGGGGCTCTTGACCGGAACTTTTTCGGGGGATATAGTGAAAAAGATAAAACGGAAGAAAAATGAAAGAACAGGAGATCAGATAAATGAGCAAGGTAATCGGAATTGATTTGGGTACAACCAACAGCTGCGTGGCGGTGCTGGAGGGCGGCAGTCCCACGGTGATCGTGAACGCGGAGGGAGACCGGACCACTCCCTCGGTGGTGGCCTTTTCAAAAAAAGGGGAGCGGCTGGTGGGAGCGGTGGCCAAGCGTCAGGCGGCCACCAACGTGGACCGGACCATCGCCTCCATCAAGCGGGAGATGGGAGGCAGTGACCGGAAGCGGATCGACGGAAAGAATTATTCGCCCCAGGAGATTTCCGCCTTTATTTTGATGAAGCTGAAGAAGGACGCGGAGAGCTACCTGGGAGAGAGCGTCAGCGAGGCGGTGATCACGGTGCCGGCCTACTTTAACGACGCCCAGCGCCAGGCTACCAAGGACGCGGGGCGGATCGCGGGGCTGAACGTGCTGCGGATCATCAATGAGCCCACCTCGGCGGCCCTGGCCTACGGCCTGGACAACGGCCAGGCCCAGAAGATCATGGTGTACGATCTGGGCGGAGGCACCTTCGATGTGGCGCTGATCGAGATCGGGGACGATTTGATCGAGGTGCTGGCCACCGCCGGGGACAACCATCTGGGCGGGGACGATTTCGACCAGAGGCTGTGCGATTATCTGGTGGATGAGTTTAAAAAGCAGGAGAAGGTGAACCTGGCGAAGGATCCGGTGGCGCTGCAGCGGGTCCGGGAGGCGGCGGAGGACGCGAAGAAGGTCCTCTCCAGCCAGAGTGTGGCGAATATCAATCTGCCCTTCATCACCACAGTGCGCGGGGAGCCGAAGCATCTGGAGATGGAGGTGACCAGGGCCTTGTTCAATGAGCTGACCAGCGATCTGGTGGACCGGACGGAGGGGCCGGTGCGGAAGGTGCTGGAGGATGCCAATGTCCGGGCCTCGGAGCTTGGCATGGTGCTGCTGGTGGGTGGCTCCACCAGGATCCCGGCGGTCCAGGAGAAGGTGCGCCGCCTCACCGGAAAGGAGCCCTCCCGAAATCTGAATCCCGACGAGTGCGTGGCCCTGGGAGCGGCGGTGCAGGGGGCAAAGCTTAGCGGCGCCGTCACCACGGGAGCGGCGGCGGACCTGATCCTCATGGATGTGACCCCGCTCTCCCTGTCCATCGAGACTGTGGGAGGCGTGGCCACCCGGATCATTGAGCGCAACACCACGATCCCGGCCAGATACAGCAAGGTGTTTTCCACAGCCGCCAACTTCCAGACCTCGGTGGAGATCAAGGTACTCCAGGGAGAGCGGCAGTTCGCCCGGGACAATACCCTGCTGGGGAATTTCCGCCTGGGCGGAATCAAGCGGGCGCCGGCAGGCGTGCCTCAGATCGAGGTGACCTTCGACATTGACGCCAACGGTATCGTCAATGTGTCCGCAAAGGATCTGGGCACCGGAAAGGAGCAGAGCATCACCATCACCGCCAGCTCCAATCTTTCGGAGTCCGAGATCCAGCAGGCGATCCGGGACGCGGCGGAGTATGAGCGGGAGGATCATCACAGGATGGAGCAGATGGATGTGCTGGGGGATGCGGAAAAGACACTGGCCCGGGCACAGCAGCATCTGGCGGAGAACAAAAAGACCATAGAAAAAGAACAGAAAAAAGAGCTGAAGGCCCAGATATCCTCCCTTCAGCGGGCCATCCGGTTTAAGAAGCCGGAGAAGCTGACCGAGGAGGAGGCGGCCAATATCAAGGGGGAGACGGAGCGCCTGAGCGGAATGCTGGGTTAGGGGAGGAGGACCTTTTTTAGGCCCTCACGTCCCTGTTTTTCAAAATCCAGATCCCCGCGGAGATGAAAATCACGGCGTACACCATCACCGCCGCCAGAAATTTCCAGGTATCGCCCGCCAGCTGATCCTCATAGTTGTTGGAGTTCATCCCCATGAGCATGAGGGCGTAGGGCCAGAGCAGGCCCCTTCCGCTGTTGGCCCAGAACATTCCGAAAATCCCTCCGGCCAGCGCGATCGCGATGGGCACGGCAAAGCTGCGGATGCACATGGACAGCAAAAGCTGCAGCGCTCCGATGGCCGCGGCGGCCAGGGTTCCCCGGAAGGTCCAGAAGAGGATCCGGAAGGGCACCATCCCGGGCAGACGGATCCAGGTACCCGCCAGGATAAAGAGCAGAAGCATCCAGAGCTGGGTCATCAGCGTGACCTTGAGGACCACGTAGAGCTTTCCGAAAAAGATATCCCGGACATTGACCGGGGCGGTCATCAGCATGTTCCAGTTGTGGTTCATATGCTCTAGCCGCCACAGGTAGGAGCAGTACAGGGCGATGAGGGGCCCGTAGAAAAAGACGGCGTAGAACAGGGTGAACTGTGTCCAGAGAGAATACCAGTCTCCGGTGAGAATGTCAATATTTTGCAGATAATTAAAGGTCCCCATCACGGCGGGGATCAGCGGCAGCAGGAAGCAGGCCAGCCAGATCACGGAATGGCGCAGCTTCCTGTTTTCCGATTCAACGCATAAAAACAGCATGGATCACACCTCCTCCCGGAAACTCGTGTTCCGGGGCTGAAAGCCCCAAAACATGAGTGTTTGCCGTTCGAGG
>CAZGRM010000142.1:3177-8836 GCA_964528295.1 uncultured Lachnospiraceae bacterium | reverse complement strand
GGCTTGCAGGGATTTATGACTCTTTTTTCGGGTTGGACAAGTGTCGAAAACCCGCTCGCAAATCATGTACGGACGCCGCGGCGGCGTTCCGGTGAACAGGAGCGCCGCCGTTTTACATTTTTTTTACTTTATGACCACATGCGCTTTACAAAATCCGCTTATATGTGCTATCCTATATATTGATGAAATTTGCGCTGTCTGTCCAAAAAGGACGGATGAAAGTGAAAAGTGAGGCTTTTCATAGGAAATGGAATCTTTGTAGGGAAGGAAGAAGGGAGACAAAGGCGTTTCCCGGGGAAAATTACATATGGGTATTAACAGTATAATTTCATTGCTCGGGGGTCTGGGCGCGTTCCTGTTCGGAATGAAGTACATGGGTGAGGGACTGGAGCTGGCTGCGGGCCCGAAGATGAAGGACTTGTTGGAGAAGCTTACGAGAAACCGGTTCATAGGATTCCTGCTGGGCGCGCTGGTGACAGTGGTGATCCAGTCATCCTCGGCCACCACAGTGATGGTGATGGGCTTTATCAACGCGGAGATCATGGATCTGGCTCAGGCCACCGGCGTGATCTTCGGAGCCAACATCGGTACCACCATCACCAGTGTATTGATCGCGCTGGATGTTTCCGGCATCGCTCCGGTCTGTATCTGTGTGGGCGCGGTGATGCTGCTCTACGGAAAGAAGAAGCGGAACCGCTACGTGGGCCAGGTGATCCTGGGCTTTGGTATCCTGTTTCAGGGACTGCATACCATGAGCGCGGCCATGTCGCCGCTGAAGGATATGCCCCAGTTCCAGAGCTTCATCATGAACGCGAAGAACCCGGTGCTGGGCTTTGTGATCGGCGTGATTCTCTGTGCGGTGATTCAGAGCTCCTCAGCTGCGGTGGGTGTGCTGCAGGCGTTGGCAATGCAGGGCTTGATGCCCCTGTATTTTGCGGCCTTCCTGATCTGCGGTATCAACGTGGGCTCCTCCACGCCGCCCCTTTTATCCGCGTTGAACGCAAAGAACAACGCGAAGCGGGCCGCCATCATCTATCTGATCTTTAACGTGGTGGGCGCGGTGATTTTTATTCCCTTAACCATGATAACGCCCTTGACCAGTGTGATCGAGAAGCTGGTGCCAAGCCCCGTATTTCAGGTGGCGGTGTACCATATTCTGTTTAAGATTGTGACCGGCGTGGTGCTGCTGCCCATGGTAAACCTGGTGGTAAAGTGGACCTACGGGATCATTCCGAAGCAGGCCCACGAGAGCGCCTTCCGTCTGGAGTACATCGACCCCAACATGGTGGGATCCCCCGCCGTTATTGCGCTGCAGGTGGGCAAGGAAGTGGAGCGTATGGCTAAAATCGTGAAGGACAATCTGGTGGCCGCCTCGGAGGGGCTGATCACCCACGATGTCTCCACCGCCAACGGGATCCGGGAGAATGAGCAGGTCATCGATTTTCTCGCCTCTGAGATCACCGATTATCTGACCAATGTAAATGCCCAGCAGCTGCCTCCCAGCGTCTCCCACTATATGAGCTGCGCCTTCCACGTGATCAACGATCTGGAGCAGATCGGGGATCACGCCATCAAGATTCTGGTGCAGAATGAAAAATGCCAGGAGATGGATCAGAGCTATTCTGAGTCGGCTCAGGCTGAGCTGCGGGAGGTCTATCAGATGGATATGGAGCTGCTGGATGAGGTGATGAAGATTTTCCGCCGTCAGGAGATGTCGGCGGAGCGCTGGCTGGAGCTGAGGCAGATGGAGCGCCGCATCATGAAGCGGGTGACCAAGGCCCAGAACAACCACATGGACCGCCTGAGAGACAAGGAATGTACCTTCCAGCAGGGACTCACCTTTGTGGAGGCGCTGAATAGCTTTACCCGTATTGTCAACCATGTGATCAACATCGCGGAGGCCAGCGGCAGCGAGATTATGATCTCAGTGGGACACGATCAAAATTAATCAGCCAAAGAACGCGGCGGTGCGAGAGCACCGCCGTTTTTTCTTTCGAAATTCTTTTGTTTTTCTTTTCTGTTTTTTCCCGTTCTTTGTCGGATGAAGTTTTGATTCCGGTGATATTCTTTGCTCATCAGACAGGAAGGGAGAAGGGACATGAAGGTATTGATTACTACGGACTGGTATGCGCCCACGGTAAATGGGGTGGTGACCTCCGTTTTAAATTTAAAGAAGGAGCTGGAGGAGAAGGGCTGTCAGGTGCGGGTGCTGACCCTGGCTCAGAACGAAGAGGAGGACCGGAAGCGGGATGGGCGGCGGGGCGGCCGCTGGATTCGCAGGGGCGGCCGGGAGGAGAATGTCTGGTATCTGCCCAGCGTGGGGGCCGGCCGGATCTATCCGGGAGCCAGGACGGTCTTTGGGATAGGCAGGAAATATGTGGAGGAGATGGCGGCGTGGAAGCCGGACGTGATCCATTCCCAGTGTGAGTTTACCACCTTCTGGTTCGCCAGAAGGATCGCCCGGGCCACGGGAGCCGTACTGCTGCACACCTACCACACGGTTTACGAGGATTACACCCACTATTTTTCTCCGAACCGGGCCTTCGGAAGGAAAGCGGCGGCGGTATTCAGCCGTTTTATCCTGAAGGATGTGGATGAGGTGCTGGCGCCTACGGATAAAGTGAGGAGACTTTTGGAAGAATACGGAGTGGACCGTCCCATCCGCACGGTGCCCAGCGGGATCGACTGTGAAAGGTTCGCCCGGGCCAGAGACCGCCGCCTGAACCGAAACGCCGTGGTGCCGGTGCGGGCGCCGCGGGAGCGCAGGACCTTGATCACGGTGGGACGGCTGGCAAAGGAAAAAAATACGGAGGAGCTGCTGCGGTGGCTGGCCGAGGGCAGAGGAAGGGCCTACCGTCTGCTGATTCTGGGGGACGGGCCGGACCGGGGGCGGCTGGAGGAGCTGGCCGGAGACCTGGGCGTCCGTGACCGGGTGGACTTCGCCGGGATGGTTTTGCCCCAGGAGATCCCGGACTGGTACCAGAGGGGGGAGATCTTTGTCAGCGCCTCCAAAAGTGAGACCCAGGGTCTGACCTACGCGGAGGCCCTGGCGTCGGGCCTTCCGGCGGTGTGCCGAAGGGACGAGTGCCTGGACCAGGTGATCGTAAACGGCAGGAACGGGTGGCAGTACGGCGGCCGGGAGGAATTTTTCGACGCCCTGGAGGCCTTGGAGGATCCGGGCGTATATCGGAGCGTCTCGGCGGAGGCGCTGCGGTCCGCGAAGAAATTTGACCGGAGCTATTTTGGAGAGAGGGTACTGGAGCTTTACCTGGAGGCTCTGCGGAAAAGCGAGTGGAGGACGGAAACTGCCGGGGGCCCGGACGGAAATCACCCGGGAGCGCTGCGGATCAACGGGTAGGCGGCGGAGAGTGCCGGAAGACGAAGCACAATCTCCGGGAGCTCTGCGGATCAACGGGTAGGCGGCAAAGAGTGCCGGAAGACGAAGCGCAATCTCCGGGAGCGCCGCGGATCAATGGGTAGGCGGCAAAGAGCGCCGGAAGACGAAGCGCGATTCCCGGGAGCTCTGCGGATAAATGGATAGGAGACAAGAGTGTCGGGAGACGAAATGGAATCACCCGGGAACCCTGCGGAGAAAGGAGCAGGCGGCGGAGTGAGAGATAGGAGGAGCGGCTATGGAGGAATTGACGGTGAGGAGGAAAGGGCTGGGAGCTTCTTTTTGGCTGAACGGGGCCGCGGCCCTTGGGCTGGCGGCCACGGCGGTCTTTGTGATTTATGGGTTTCAGTCGGGGATTTTCCGGTCCCAGGAGGCCATGGAGCGGTTTCTGCGGCCCTTTGGAATCTGGGCGCCGGTGATTTTCGTCCTGGTACAGATCGCGCAGGTGGTGGTCCCGGTGCTGCCGGGGGGCATCAGCTGCCTGGCCGGAGTGGTGCTGTTTGGGCCGGTCTGGGGCTTTATTTATAATTACGCGGGGATTGCCATCGGCTCCCTCTGTGCCTTTTTGCTGGCCAGGCGGTACGGAAGGCCCCTGGTGGAGACCATGTTCGGCCGGGCCTCCTGGGAGAAATACGGCAAATGGCTGGAGGGCGGGAAAAAGTTTGACCGGTGCTTTGCGGCGGCCATCTTTTTTCCCTGCGCTCCGGATGATCTGCTCTGCTTTCTGGCGGGGCTCACCAGGATGACCGTGAAAAAGTTTGCCGCCATCATTCTGCTGGGGAAGCCGGTGTCCATTGCGTTGTACAGTATGGGGCTGCTGGCGCTGACGGAGACGGTGACAAAGCTTTTGTAGGCGGGAACGGCATGGGGCGGCGCCGGAAGAAAGCGGAAAGCTGACCGGGCCGGGAAAAGAGCATCGAAACGAGGAGGAGAAGGGATGAAGGTATTGCTGTATACAGGGGGCAGAAGGCTGGTGAGGCAAAGCGGTGTGGGGATGGCCCTGTCCCACCAGGAAAAGGCGCTGCGTCTGGCGGGGGTGAGGATGACGGAGGACCCGGAGGAGGAGTACGATATTGTTCATATCAACACAGTGCTGCCGGATGCCCGCCGTATGGCGGGGCGGGCCCGGCGGGAGGGAAAGAAGGTGGTGTGGCACGGCCATTCCACTATGGAGGATTTCCGGGACTCCTTTGTGGGCTCCAACGCGGCGGCGCCGCTGTTTCGCAAATGGATCTGCTGCTGCTACGGGCAGGCGGATCTGGTGGTGACGCCCAGCGAGTATTCCAGGCGGTTGCTGGAGGGGTATGGGCTGAAAAATCCCATCCGGGTGTTGTCCAACGGGGTTGACACGGAGTTTTTCCAAAGGTCCCCCGGACAGAGAGAGCGCTTCCGGGAACGGTTCGGATTCCGAATGGAGGACCGGGTGGTGCTGACGGTGGGCCTGCCTATTGAGCGAAAGGGGATACTGGATGTGGTGCGGCTGGCCGGCCTTCTGCCTCAATATCAGTTTGTCTGGTGCGGCCACGCGGCTTCCGGGCTTCTGACGTCCCGGGTGAGGCGGGCTATGGAGCAGGCACCGGAAAATCTTCATTTTCCGGGATATCTGGGCCGGGAGGAGCTGCGGGATGCCTACGGGGGCAGCGATCTGTTTTTCTTCCCCAGTCGGGAGGAGACGGAGGGGATCGTGATGCTGGAGGCCCTGGCAATGGAGGTGCCGGTGCTGGTGAGAGATATACCGGTTTATGAGGGCTGGCTGGAGGACGGGGTCCAGGTCTGGAAGGAATCGGATCTCCCCGGCTTCGCCAGCCGGATGGAACGCGTTTTAAACCAGGCCTGCCCGGATCTGACCGCCGCGGGAAGAAGGGTGGCGGAGGAAAGAGATTTAAAAAGGACGGGAAGAAGACTTGCGCAGTTATATGAAATGTTAGTATACTATGAAAGCCAGTCTCGGTGAGCAGGCAGAAGGGCGCACTTGTGCGGCCTTCTGCCTGGGCACCAGAGACGCTAACCTGTATGAGCAAGTAGCACGATAGTGCGGATTGCTCATACAGGTAGGATTGCGGGGCGCTGAGTGCCAGCGGCACTCGTTTAGCGCCGACCGGAGCGGAGCGTAGATGCGAAGCACGGAGCAATCCGTGGCTTTCATGTGTGGCGGTGCCTGCGGTAGCAGGCGCGTGTTTGAAAATCATTTGACCGGATGGCGGGGGTTGTCAGACAGGCGCAGGGGATTTTCGGGCATATTTTGGATTAGTTGTTTGAGTTTAG
>CAZGRM010000142.1:0-3077 GCA_964528295.1 uncultured Lachnospiraceae bacterium | reverse complement strand
TCAGACAGGCGCAGGGGATTTTCGGGCATATTTTGGATTAGTTGTTTGAGTTTAGGGAGGGAAGATGTATGGACACATTTCATATATTGCTGGTGGAGGATGATAAGGAAATTCTGGACGGCGTGGCGATTTACCTGAAAAATCAGGGCTATGTGGTATATAAGGCCCAGAATGGCCGGGAGGGGCTGCGGATTCTGGAGAAGGAGGAGATTCACCTGGCCATCGTGGACATCATGATGCCGGTGATGGACGGGATTACCATGACCATGCGGTTGCGGGAAAAGTACGATTTTCCGGTGATCATGCTGTCCGCCAAATCAGAGGAGATCGACAAGGTGACGGGGCTGAACATTGGGGCGGACGATTACGTGACGAAGCCCTTTGCGCCCATGGAGCTGCTGGCCCGGGTGAATTCCCATCTGCGCCGCTATTCCCGATACCTGAAAATGGCGGGAAAGCAGCAGGAGCATGTGTATGTCATCGGCGGGCTGGAGCTGAATGAGGACACGGTGGAGGTGACGGTGGACGGGGAGCCGGTGTCCTTGACTCCCATGGAGTTTAAGATCCTGGCGCTGCTGATGCGCAATCCCGGCCGGGTGTTTCCGGCGGAGGAGATTTATGAGCGGATCTGGAACGAAAAGCCCATCGGTACAGAGACGATTATGGTACATATCAGAAATATCCGGGCAAAGATTGAGGTAAATCCCAAAAATCCCAAGTACCTGAAGGTGGTGTGGGGCGTAGGCTATAAGATTGAGCGGCAGTGAGGCTTGCCGGAGAAAAAGAGGTGTGAATGATGAGGCTTTGGAAACGATCGGGGCAGGGCGGGGAGCTGACTGCCGAAGGAAAGAAAAACAGGGGATTCTGGTGGGCGGCCGCGCTGGTGGCGGTCTGCGCGTTGATTATGCTGGGCTGTTACTCGGGGGTGAAAGAATCCGCAATATACTATTCCGCAGGAGAGGCGGAAATCGCCTCGGATGGTGACGTCGTTGTACAGTCCTGGCCCAGCTTCGACGCGGGAGGCGAGACGAATCTGAAAAGCTTTATCCGGTATATGTATGTGGGCAGCTACGGCATGTACTGGGAGCTGCGGCAGAAAATGAACCAGCGGGTCCTGAAGCCGTCGGAGGTGTTTTTTCCCAATATTTCCCTGGAGGATGAGGAGTTCAATACGGACTTCGCGCAGTGGAAAGAGAGCTTTGAGTCTCTGATGGAGGCCTATGAGGTGGAGTATCAGATCGTGGACCGGGAGACCGGAGTCAGCTATTCCAATTCCTCCCAGAGTCTGAAGGAGTTATATGAGAAGGGGAACAGCGAGCCCTTCTTCCTTGTGCTGGTATTTGGGGAGGACGGTGAGCTGTCCCTGGAGCATCTGGAAAACCAGGACGAGTTGAGCCTGGAGCTGTCTCAGATCAGCGGCCTCACCTCCAGGCAGGTGATGAACTGGGTAGGGCCCCAGAGCTTGTCTCCGGCGCTGATGACACGGCCCTCGGAGGTGGAGGTCTATATATACTCCTCCAATGAAAACTGCTATTACAGCATAAACGGACGGCCGCTCACGGTCAGCTCCAGCTATGCGTACTGGGGTGTGATTTACGATGAGATCGCCACGAACTATTTGATTCTGCTGGCCGTGCTGGCGGCCTGCGCCCTTCTTTTTCCGGCGCTGTGGCGCCTGAGGAGGAACAGCGCTCTCATCGCCCGGATCCCGACGGAGCTGGCGGCGGTGGTGGTGCTGTTGGATCTGATCGGTATGGACCTGTCCACAAATCTGGGAAACAGCTATGTGAGCAGTGATACCGGCTTTGAGGGAATATGCCTGATGTTAATAGGCTTTGTGCTTCATGCGGTGATGTTCGGGTCCTGGCTTTTGGCGCTGATGTCCCTCCTGCGGATAGCGGATGTGGGAATTGTCTCGTACTGTAAGAATAATTCCATTTTGTATAAAAATACCGGACGATTTTTTGCCTGGTGTAAGACGGCCGTCTGCCGCTTTGTGGAGAGTGTGAGGACCGTGGATCTCAGCGACAAGTCGGACAGCTGGCTGCTGAAAATTGTGGGAGTGAACTTCCTGATCCTGATGGTGTGCTGTATCATGTGGGTTTTCGGTGTGTTCGGTCTGCTGGTCTACTCCATTGTACTGTTTTTTATTCTGCGCAAATTTTTGGGCAGGGTGAAGGAAAAGTACGGGATTCTTCTGGAGGCGGCCAGACAGATGGCGGAGGGAAATTTGCAGATGGATATCCAGGAGGATCTGGGGATGTTTGAGCCTATGAAGGAGGCTCTGACCGAGGTAAATTCCGGCTTCAAAAAGGCGGTGGAGCAGGAGGTGCGCAGCCAGAACATGAAGACGGAGCTGATCACCAATGTGTCCCACGACCTGAAGACGCCTCTGACCGCCATCATCACCTACGTGAATCTCCTGAAGGAGGAGAACCTTACGGAGGAGGAGCGGAAAAGCTATGTGGAGATTCTGGACCGGAAGTCCCTGCGGCTGAAAAAACTCATCGAGGATCTTTTCGAGGTGAGCAAGGCGGCCAGCGGGAATATCCAGATCAAGAAGAGCCAGGTGGACCTGGCGGAGATGGTGCGGCAGGCGGCCATGGAGCAGGAGGACCGGATGAGGGAGGCAAAGCTGGACTGCCGGGTATCGGTGCCGGAGGAGCGGGTATTGATGATGCTGGACGGGGAGAAGACCTACCGGATTCTGGAGAATCTGTTGATCAATGTGACGAAGTACGGACTGGAGGGCACCAGGGCCTGGGTGAGTCTGACGGTGGACGCTGACCGGGCGGAGATCGTGATAAAAAATATTTCCGCCGCGGAGATTAATGAGGAGGAGCCGTCCAGGCTGACGGAGCGCTTTGTCCGGGGAGACAAAGCCAGAAACACGGAGGGCAGCGGCCTGGGGCTGGCCATCGTGAAGAGCTTCACCGAGCTGCAGGGCGGCAGCTTCCGGATCGTGACGGACGGAGATTTGTTTAAGGCGATTGTGTCGTTTGACAGGTAGGCTGCTGTTCATTCGGACGCCGCCGAGTCGGGTAGAAAACTTTCCAAAACCGGGCAACGGCTCCGGT
>CAZGRM010000141.1:0-8856 GCA_964528295.1 uncultured Lachnospiraceae bacterium | reverse complement strand
TAGTTTCATTTATGGTGGTGTCAAGCGTGCGGACATGGGGGTTTATACAGCAAATTGCGCCAATATTTTTTTTATTTTCGCATTTTTGTCTATTTTATCATCTTTTTTGGCTTTACACAATATTTAGTTTGATACTTCTGCTAAATTTTCATGTTTCACGGCCCCGCGGGGCTGTCTCCGGAGCTTTTTTGAAAAGGGCCGGAATTTCTGATTGCTTTTCCGATATGAATCAGATATACTTTTCATAACTTGTATTTTTTTTCGCTATTGGCTAAATCGTTTTCAGAAAAAAGGAGTGTGTGAATGATGAAATACGGCTATTTTGACGATGCCCACCGGGAATACGTCATCACTACCCCCAGGACGCCCCTTCCCTGGATCAATTATCTTGGATGCAGTGATTTCTTCTCTCTGGTGTCCAACACCTGCGGCGGCTACAGCTTCTATCGGGACGCCAAGCTGCTGCGGATCACCCGCTACCGCTACAATGATATTCCCTATGATACCAACGGAAAATACTACTACATCAAGGACGGAGATACGGTGTGGAATCCCGGCTGGAAGCCCACCCAGACGGAGCTGGACTCCTATGAGTGCCGCCACGGCATCGGCTACAGCCGCTTTCTGTCCTCCAAAAACGGGGTCTGCGCCAGCCTGCTGAATTTCGTCCCCGTAGACGCTGCCTGTGAAATCAATCGTCTGACCCTGACCAATGAGACAGCGGACCCGAAGCAGCTGAAGCTTTTTTCCTACGTGGAGTTCTGCCTGTGGAACGCCATGGACGATATGACGAATTTCCAGAGAAATCTCAGCATCGGGGAGGTGGAGGTGGAGGGCTCCGCGATTTATCACAAGACGGAGTACCGGGAGCGCCGGAATCACTACGCCTTTTTCTGCGTCAATGCCCCGGCGGACAGCTTTGACACCAGCCGGGACAGCTTCATCGGCGCCTACCGGGACGCCTCCCGTCCCGCCGCCCTGGAGCGCGGCGCCTGCGAAAATTCCATGGCCAGCGGATGGGCTCCCGTGGCCGCCCATCACCTGGAGGTGCCCCTGGCCCCCGGAGAATCCCGGACCTTCGTTTTCGTCCTGGGCTATGCGGAGAATCCCAGGGAGGAGAAGTGGGAAGCTCCCGGCGTCATCAATAAAAAGCCGGCCCGGGCTCTCCTGGCCCGTTTCCAAACCGCCCGGCAGGCGGAGGCGGCCTTCGACGATCTGAGGGCCTACTGGGACGGCCTGCTCTCCCGCTGCACCGTCTCCTCCCGGGATGAGAAGGTAAACCGGATGGTGAATATCTGGAACCAGTATCAGTGTATGGTGACCTTCAATATGTCCCGGTCCGCCTCCTACTATGAATCCGGTACAGGACGGGGCATGGGATTCCGGGATTCCTGTCAGGATCTCCTGGGCTTCGTCCACCTGATCCCGGAGCGGGCCAGAGAGAGGATCATCGACATTGCCTCCACCCAGTTTGAGGACGGCAGCGCCTACCACCAATACCAGCCCCTGACCAAAAAGGGAAATATGGATATCGGCAGCGGCTTCAACGATGATCCCCTGTGGCTCATCGCGGGCACCGTCGCCTACATCAAGGAGACGGGGGATTTCTCCATCCTGGAGGAGATGGTCCCCTTCGACAATGACGCCTCCAAGGCGGCTCCCCTCTTTGAGCACCTGACCCGTTCCTTCTATTATATTGTAAATCACAAGGGCCCCCATGGCCTGCCCCTCATCGGCCGGGCCGACTGGAACGACTGCCTGAATCTGAACTGCTTTTCCGACACCCCAGGCGAGCCCTTCCAGACCACCGGCCCCTCCGAGGGTCCCGTGGCGGAGTCCGTATTTATCGCCGGAATGTTTGTGAAATACGGCAGGGAGTATGCCACACTCTGCCTCCGCCTCGGCCTTGAAGAGCAGGCCAAAAGAGCGCTGGCGGAGGTGGAGCAGATGTATCAAACGGTCCTGACGGAGGGCTGGGACGGCGACTGGTTCCTTCGGGCCTACGATGCCCAATCTCAGAAGGTGGGCTCCCGGGAATGCCAGGAGGGACAGATCTACATAGAGCCCCAGGGCTTCTGCGTGCTGGCGGGTATCGGTGTAAAGGAGGGCCTCGCCCTCCGGGCTCTGGACTCGGTAAAGGAGCGGCTGGAGACAAAGTACGGAATTATGCTCCTTCAGCCTGCCTACACCAGGTATTATCTGAACCTGGGGGAGGTCTCCTCCTATCCTCCGGGCTACAAGGAGAATGCCGGCATTTTCTGCCACAATAATCCCTGGGTATCCATCGCTGAGACGGTGGTGGGCCGGGGAGACCGGGCTTTCGAGATTTATCGCAAAACTTGTCCCGCCTACATCGAGGATATCAGCGAAATCCACCGCACCGAACCCTACGTCTACTCTCAGATGGTGGCCGGGGCCGACGCCAAGTTCCACGGGGAGGCGAAAAACAGCTGGCTCACAGGCACCGCGGCCTGGACCTTTGTCAATATCTCCCAGGCGATCCTGGGCCTGCGGCCGGAGTACGACGGCCTGGGGATCGACCCCTGCGTCCCCACCGGCTTCGGTGACTTTGCCCTCCACCGAGTCTTCCGGGGCGCCCGGTATGAGATCCGGGTGGAAAATCCGAAGGATGTGAGAAAGGGAATCGTGAAATTGATCGTGGACGGAAAGGAAATCGACGGGCGTGTGATTCCTTTTGAGGAGGGGAAGAAGGAATATCGGGTGACGGCGGTGATGGGATAAGAACCGGCCGCCTCCCCTCAGCTTTTCATTATCCCCGATAAAATGCTATACTGAGTGCTCCATTGAATATTTTATCCGCAGGGCAAAGGAGCACGGAAAATCCTTTCCGGCTCTTCGACCCGCACCAGGACCGCTCTGCCGGCTCATGATTCCATAAAAACGCCGCGGAGAACCCTCATAAAAGGTTCTCCGCGGCAAACTTTTTTAATCATGTGGTCCCATAAAACAGGAGTACCAGGAGCCGCGCCACGTTAAACACCCGATCCGGCGCCTCTCACTCTTCCTCTTTCTTTTTCTCTTTTAGCTCCAGGACCGTCTCCAGCGGAAGTCCCACCCGCTCCGCAATCAACGCCTCATCCAATAACCCAATCAGATTCCGCGCCACGGCAATCTTTTCATTCTTCTTTCCCTGCTCCAAGCCTTGCTCCAAACCTTGCTCCAGGCCCTGCTCACGCCCTTGCTCCAAGCCTTGCTCCAGGCCCTGCTTATAGCCATCCTCCACCAGCATCTGCCCCAATCTGGTCATACTCATTTCCTCCTTCACCTCTTCCAAATCCGCTGATTCTAGAAATTTTTCCGCCATCGCATAAATCACTGCCTCGATCTTCCGGATCTCCTCTTCCCCAACGGTTACTACTCTTCTGGTAATTTCATAGGACGCCAGAATCCGATCCTTTATCTCCATATCGCCGCCCATAATCGGGCACAAAGCCAGCTGCGCAAGATCCTGCTTTGTGACAGCCTCCCCATGCTCCAGCTTCTCCAAAAGAGACCGAATCAGCGCATCCGCATCCCTGTTTTTCATAACGATCGGAACTATGCGGTAGGTATTCACACCCTCGGAAAATTCCGTCACAGGTCCTTTGATCCTCCCTGAATAAAGCACATAGGTCGTCACCGCTGTTTTATACTGCTGGCTGGTAAGAGCTTCATAAACACGGAAGCGTTTCAGACCGGAAATCCCTTCATTTTTACTTTGAAACTCAAAATGAGACCAGGAACCATCCTCCATCACAAGATTGAAATCCTGAAGAAGGTCCTTCACCTCCAGAAAAACCAGCTCAGTGGGCGCCACCTCAACTACCTTTTGGTTGATACCAAAAAGAGGCAGAAGCTCTTCCGCAAAAAACAGCATCGTAGTTTTCAATGCGGCATCCTCATACTTTACGCCTGCCGCCGTTTTCCCATTCTGTCTTTGATCCTCCATACTCATTCCTTTCCGTGGAACTGGGAGAATAGCTCTGCTTTTACTATAACAGATCTTCTCACTTTTTCCAACTTCTTTTTTGTTTATTATAACTATTATGTTTATAATTACAAATAATAAGATATCATATTTCTCTTAAATAATCAATACTAATATATAAAATATTATATCATCGAATATGAAAATAGTCTTTGGACGAAAATGACAATGAAAGAAAAAACAGTGCAAACAGAAGCGTTGAAAGCATCACCAGAATGTGGTATATTCAGAGTATCTGGCAGGCGGCTTATGTCGGGTTTGGGAGGGGCGTCTGCCTAATAATACAGAAAAGCGAGGGATTTTACATGAAGATTGTCAAGGCAAAGGACTACTATGATATGAGCAGAAAGGCGGCAAATATCATCTCCGCGCAGGTGATTATGAAGCCTCACTGCGTGCTGGGACTGGCCACCGGTTCCACTCCCATCGGGACCTACAAGCAGCTGGTGGAATGGTACAATAAGGGGGATCTGGACTTTTCTGAGGTGACTACGGTAAACCTGGATGAGTACAAAGGATTACCCCGGGAAAATGATCAGAGCTACTACTATTTTATGAACGAGAACCTGTTCAGCAAGGTCAATATTGATAAGAACCGCACCTTCCTGCCGGATGGCACGGTGGAGGACAGTGAGAAGGCCTGCCGTGATTACAACGCGATTATCCATTCCGTGGGCGGCGTGGATCTCCAGCTTCTGGGGCTGGGCCACAATGGACACATCGGCTTCAATGAGCCGGGCATCGCCTTTGAGAAGGAGACCCACTGCGTCACCCTCTCAGAACGGACCATCAAGGCCAATATGCGCTTCTTCGTTTCCGAGAACGACGTGCCCCGCCAGGCCTACACCATGGGCATCAAGACCATCATGTCCGCCCACAAGATTCTGGTGGTGGTATCCGGTGAGGACAAGGCGGATATCGTGAAGGAAGCCTTCTTCGGCCCGGTAACTCCGGCCGTTCCCGCCTCCATCCTGCAGCTTCACAACGATGTGACAGTGGTAGCGGACGAGGCGGCGCTGTCCAAATGTGACCTGTAAGCCATAATTTGGCAAAACACAGCCATTTCCTCCGGAGATGGCTGTGTTGAGCTATTTCAAGTAAGTGTGCTTAATCAAACACCCTCTTTTTTCAATCATATTCCGGTCCATCCGCCCCCGTACATCAGCGGACGCGGATTTTCAGTACAAGCTTCCGATAGGTACCGGGGCCGTCCAGATACCGGGTGGGAAGGTGGCCGTCGTGGGGAAAGGCCACATAGAACATCCCCGGCTCGATCCGGGCCGGCTGTCCGCATCTCCTGAAAAAGACCACATCCGCCTCCTCGCTGTAGGGAATCTCCTCCTCCAGCCCCTCGATATCCGCATAATATACCGTTTCGCCGCCCTTCAGGATGATCTGGACATCCAGATATTTCCTGTGCGCTTCGATCCGGCCCTCCTCAAAGGCCCCTGTCTCCCCCTCGCTCACCAGCACATAGACCCTGCCCTCCGGCAGCCCCTCATACTCATACCTGCCCACCGGCCGGTCCGCCAGGCTCAGCGCAAACCTCATCCCCTCCTCAAACTCGGGGACCAGCGAGTTGTAAGCGGCGCTCCTCGATATCCTGTCAATAATCATACTGTTTCCTCCTTCCTGATACAAAATCAGCTTTACATCCCTGTATTTACATAAATAGCTGACCCTTTTCGTCCCGGCCCCGCTTTGCGGGGCCTTTCCTTCCAGTGTCAGCTATCTCTGTCCTATTTTTTATTTTCTCCCCAGCCGAATCACATTCCAGGACGCCTTGTGGAGGCGGCTGGTGACGGTGCGGCCGTCCACGGTGGTCTCGGCGGACTGCTTGGGAGCCACCCGCTGGGCGGAGGCGCAGTTGACGGTCTTCATGTCGTCGCTCTCCAGCACGATGTGCTCAATGAGGGAGTAGCCCTCGAAGCTGCCGATGTCGCAGGTCAGGGTAATGTCATCCTGCAGGTCACGGTTTACCGCAAAGATGGTCACCTCATCCTTCTCCTCGTTCCATACGGCTACGGAATCCACATCGGTCACGTCGGTGTACTCCTTTGTGTCATGCTTGGAGGAGGACAGAACGGGCTGAAGGGCGATGCCCCGGCCGTATCTGGAGGCGTGGAGGTAGGGGTAGTAGATGGTCTGCTTCCACGCGCCGCCGTTGGTCTCTGTCATGATGGGGGCGATCACGTTTACCAGCTGAGCCAGGCAGGCCATCTTCACACGGTCCGCATGCTTGATGAAGGTAATCAGCATCAGGCCCACCAGCAGAGCATCCTCGAAGGTGTACTGGTCCTCCAGCAGAGCCGGAGCCTTCTGCCAGGGGTGATTCTTCATGGTGTCGTCGTCCGCCTCGTTGGCATGGAACCACACGTTCCACTCATCGAAGCTCAGGTTGATATCCTTCTTTCCTCTCTTTTTCGCCTTCACGAAATCACACACGGAGATGACGGTCTTGATGAAGTGATCCATCTCCATGGAGCGGGCCAGGAAGTTGGCGGTGTCGTTGTCCGGATTGCCGAAATACTGGTGCAGAGAAATATAGTCCACATGCTTATAGGTGTGCTCCAGCGTGGTGGCCTCCCACTGGGGGAAGGTGGGCATCGATGTGTTGGAGCTTCCGCAGGATACCAGCTCGATGGTGGGATCGATGAGCTTCATGGCCTTCGCGGTCTCATAGGCCAGACGGCCATACTCCTCCGGGGTCTTGGAGCCCACCTGCCAGGGACCATCCATCTCATTGCCCAGGCACCAGGTCTTGATGTTGTGGGGCTCCTTCACGCCGTGGCTGATACGCAGGTCAGAATATTTCGTTCCCGAGGGATGGTTGCAGTATTCCAGAAGGTTGCAGGCGTCCGCCACGCCTCTGGTGCCCAGATTCACAGCCATCATGATCTGGGAATCCACGGCCTTCGTCCACTTGGCAAACTCGTTCACGCCGATCTCATTGGTCTCCAGACTTCTCCAGGCCAGCTCCAGACGCTTCGGGCGAAGCTCCACCGGTCCCACACTGTCCTCCCAGACAAAGCTGGACACGAAATTTCCGCCCGGATAGCGGACGATGGGCACATTCAGTTCCTTTACCAGCTCCATCACGTCCCGGCGGAATCCATTCTCATCCGCGGTGGGATGACCGGGCTGATAGATCCCTTCGTAAACGGCTCTTCCCAGATGCTCAATGAAGGAGCCGTAGATTCTCTTATCAATTTCCGATATGCGGAAATCCTTGTCAATTACCATTTTGGCGTATTTCTGCATGTCTATTTCCTCCCTAGTTGTATTTAGCGGCGCCTCTCGCCGCGCATCTATTTCCGCTAAGCCGAGGCAGCTCTACCCTTCCGTGACCCTCTCCCACCGGGGGTGGACCAGGGGACAGGCGTTTTTTTTCATCGCCGCCCGCAGCTCCACGTAGCAGCCGCAGACGCGGCACATGCCCTGAAAAAGCTTCTCGCATTCCTTACAGCGGGCCAGGCGGGCTTCGTAGGCAGATGGGTCCACCTTCAACTCGGCGTCTATATTGGCGATATAGTCCCGAAGATTTTGAAAATACTCATCCTTCCCCAGCTCCCGCAAAAGGCACCTGCGGCAGAACCGCCGGGGTTCTCCCGCCAGGAGCTCTCTCTCCTGCCCGCCCTCCGCTCTGTTTTCACTCATTTCGATTCCTTGCTCAGCTTTCCTTCGTTCCTTCTTCGCTGCCGCTCAGCCTTTTTATTCTACCGTAATATGCAGCACACTGCAGGCGGGCGCCGTAAATTTCAGGCCCGAGTGGGTCCGCTCCACGCCGTCAAAATCCTTCGCCTGTACCGCGTCCGGATTTTCAAAGGTATTCATGGCGCGCATCTCCTCGCAGAGGATCCGGGCGCTGACCTTCTGTCCGGTGCAGCCGGTGATTCTGGCCTCAATGGGGTAACTGTCGGTGAGGGACATATTCGCCACGGTGATGTGCAGCCTGCCCTCGCTGTCGATGGAGGCGGACTCGCTCAGATTCTGTACCAGATACTCCTCCTCCACGCCGACCTTCTCCGTCTCTATGTAGCTCTCCACCAGCTCAGCGTCCTGATGATCCTTGTACATATTGAAGACATGCCAGGTGGGAGTCTTGATCATCGCGGGGCCGTCGGTGAGAATCACGGACTGAAGCACGTTCACCATCTGGGCGATATTCGCCATCTTCACCCGGTCCGAGTGCTTGTTGAAAATATTCAGGGTCAAACCCGCCACCAGAGCGTCCCGCATCGTATTCTGCTGGTACAAAAAGCCCGGGTTGGTTCCCGGCTCCACGGTGAACCAGGTGCCCCACTCGTCCACGATCATGCCGATCTGCTTCTCGGGATCGTACTGATCCATGATGGCGCCGTGGCGGTTGATCAAGGTCTCAATGTAGGCCGCCTTGGCCATGGTCTTGTACCACGCCTTCTCGTCAAAATCCGTGGCGCTTCCCTTGATCTGCCAGCCCTCCGGATGTACATAATAATGAAGGGAAAGTCCCTCCAGCCTGCCGTGGAACTTGTCCTCACAATGGTGGAACAGTGTCTTCAGCACGCCCTCCGTCCACTCATAATCGTCCACATTGGCGCCGCAGGCGATCCGGTGAATCATCTCGTCGGTGATGATCTCCGGGTGCTCCCGGTCCGCCTTGTACTGCTTCACGTAGGTCTGATACTGACGGTAAAGGTTGGCGTAATGCTCCGGCGTCATGTTGCCGCCGCAGCCCCAGTTCTCATTGCCCACGCCGAAATAATCTGCATGGAAGGGCTCGGGATGTCCGTTCTTCGCCCGCAGCTCCGCCATGGGAGAATGACCGTCAAAGGTCATGTACTCAATCCACTCCGACATCTCCCGGACCGTGCCGCTGCCCACATTTC
>CAZGRM010000140.1:0-8935 GCA_964528295.1 uncultured Lachnospiraceae bacterium | reverse complement strand
CGCCAGTTCGGGCTCTTCCTCCGGCAATGGCGGTTCTTTGGTTTCCCCATCCCCGGGCAGCTCATAGCTTCCGTACACCGCCGTTTCCACCGCCTGCTTTGCCGCCTTCAGATAATTCCGGGCCGTGTGGGAGGATAGGTGGGAGCCAAGACCTTCCGTATGATGGTTTACGTATTCACACGTCCCGTCCCTCACCAGGGTAAGAACGCTGTTCCAGCTCTTTCCGGCGCCAGTGGGAAGATCCTCTGCCAGACCGGCCAGCTCCTCAGAAAACGCGTTCAGGGCCGCAAGGGCCAGCTTGGGATTTGAGGTGTTCCGGTTGACGGCAAGCGACTGGGTGATCCTGGCCTGGATCTTTCCGTCCGGGCGGTTCAGGGGCAGAAATACCACCTCTTCCTCCCCGGGCAGAAGCATGAGCTGGGTTTTCAAAGCGAAGCGGTCCTCCATGCCCTCCGTGAGAAACAGGCAGTCCCCGGCGAGGAAGGACTCGGTCCGGCGGATCAGGCTTTCCTCCTCCCCGGTACTTTGCTCCGCCCCACCCCGCAGCGCTTCCACACTGCGCTTCACAGCGTCCGTCCATGTCTCAGGAGCGCCGATCCAGAGATCCAGGTCTTTGAGAAAATCCCGGGAGGAGAAGGCGGATTTTCCGGTTTTCTCCCCATAAGCTACCGCCGCCGCCAGAATGCTTTCCGTGCCTGTGAGCTCCTCCGGGGAAAACCCGGCCTCGTTAAGCCGCTCTCTGGTGGTACAGAGCACCGGAACCTCCATGGAAACCGGGAGCAAATACTGTCCGCCCTCCCACTGCCCCGCCTCCAGCGTCCCGGGAAGAAAGCGGGCGGGGTCATACTGGCTTGTTTCCCCGGCCAGAAAGGAGTTCAAATCCATAAAATACTGCTCCAGCGCCAGCGGATTTTCACAGCTATACGCGTCCAGAAAGACCAGATCCGGCCCGCCGCCGGACTCCAATTCTAAGATCAGCTCAGACCGGTAAGCCTCGGCGGACAGATTGCTTTTATCCACCAGCTTCCAGGTGATTTCCGGGTACTGGTCTGTCTCACCGGTGAGCCGGGCCACCCGGCTGTAATGTTCGTAGGCGGCGATCACATTCCGCACATACATTTCATTGGAAGGGTCCAGGTAAATAGTAATTTCCGTCCCATCCTTTAGTTGTCCCCGATCGGGCAAAAGCCGCGCCGCCGCCAGGCAGCACAGCAGGAGAACCACAAGTCCCCCATTGATAAATCCTTTTTTCATATGACCTCCTGCTATAGCCTCCGTTCGAAGTCTTCATTCCGCGGAGGCTCTTCCACTTCCTCCATTCCCACCACGGTCAAACGCTCCGGCTTTTCAATCAAAACAGCCTGAATCCGCTCAGAAAAGCTTTCGATTCCGTCCCCCGAAATCCGGCAGATCACCTGGGCCGTAATCTCATAGCCCTTTCGTCTGGCCGTCACAGTCTGAAGCTCAATGGTAATGTCCCGCGGTCCGTTCTGTCCGCCGCCGCTCTCCCGCATCCGTTGTTTAAAATAGTAGGCCGCATGGAGAGTGTCCACGTTGATCTGCCAGTCGCCTCCGGTTTGCTCCTGTCCGGTGTAAAGAAGGACATCGCTTTCCATAAATTCTTTCAGTACCGCCGAAACCTTCTCCGCCACCTGAATCTCCCCGGCGGCCCCCTCCGTTACGGTGGGGGAAATGGTGTAAATGATCCGGTTCAGCACCGGAATGTCCGCGGCATAGGCGGGGCAGGCAAAAAAGAAGCAGAGGACGCAGACAAAGGCCGCCGCCATGCTGGCGCAGAGGGCCGGAAGGATTCGGTCTTTTTTGCGCCTGATTTTTGCGCTCTTTCGCTCTGCCGGGCCGGGATACTCATATCCGAGAATCCGCTCCAGGCTCCGGTCCACCCGGGCAGAATAATGCTCCGGTATTTGTGACAACCGCTTTTTGATGTTCCTGTTTAACAAATCCAGCTTCCTCCCTTCTCATAGCTCCAGGGCTTTTTTCAATGCTTTCTTTGCCCTCGCCAGCCGATAGTGGATGGTGCGGACCGATTCTCCCAGCAGCTCTCCCACCTCCCGGACCCGGTAGCCCTCCAGGTGGTAAAGCAAAAAGGCGATCCGGTCCTTCTCCTCCAGCTCATGAATCAGCATCCACAGCTCCGGGTCCGGGGGAGACAGGCTGCCAGGCGGCTCCTCCGGTTCCTGAAGCACGTATTTCTTCCGCTTTTTCTCAAAATCATAGCATTCATTCTGGAGAATACGGAGCATCCACAGCCGAAATTTTTTCCGGTCCCGCAGGGCGTCCCGTTTTTCGTATGCTTTTAATATCGCGTTTGCGGTCGCGTCCTCCGCATCCCATTCATTTTGCAAAATGGAGTAGGACACGTAGAACATGGCTCTGCGCATTTCATCGATCTGGCCGCAAAACCAGACCTCATCCATTTGTTTTTCCAACATTTTTCAACCCTACATTTCGTCTCATTTACCGGAGACACTACACTGCCCCGGTAATTTTCCCTCTATTATATATAGACTATTTATTCTTCGGAAAACTGCAAACAAAAATTCAAAAATTTTGGGGACTCCCTCTTTAGGGATTCTTGATGTATAATGAGAGTATGAAAAGGGGCGGGAGGGATCCTCTCCTGCCGATCACTCAAAATTGGGAGGTGGTTTTATGAAGACATTGGGATACTATAACGGAAAGATTGGGGAATTGGAGGAAATGACCGTCCCGATGAATGACCGGGTCTGCTGGTTCGGGGATGGGGTGTACGACGCGGGGCTCTGCGGAAATTATAAAATTTTTGCGATAGAGGAGCATATCGACCGTTTTTTTAATAACGCCGGGCTGCTGAAAATCAAAATGCCGGTGACGAAGCAGGAGCTGAGGGAGCTTTTGGAGGACCTGGTACACCGGATGGACAGCGGGAATCTTTTTGTCTACTATCAGGTGACCCGGGGAACCGGGATGCGGAAGCATATTTTTCCGGAAGGGCCTTCAAATCTGTGGGTGACCCTCACCCCCACAAAGATTTCCGACGGGAAGGCGCCCATCCGGCTGATCACCACCGAGGATACCCGGTTTTTCCACTGCAATATTAAGACGCTGAATCTGATTCCCTCCATCATGGCGGCCCAGAAGGCGGAGGAGGCCGGCTGTCAGGAGGCTGTGTTTTACCGTCCCGGCGGCCGGGTCACAGAGTGCGCCCACAGCAACGTACATATTATTCAGGACGGGATGCTGCGCACCGCCCCCGCGGACAATCTGATCCTGCCCGGCATCGCCAGGGCCCATTTGATCCGTCTGTGCAAAAAGCTGGAGAT
Source organism: uncultured Lachnospiraceae bacterium (assembly GCA_964528295.1). Lineage (GTDB taxonomy): Bacteria > Bacillota > Clostridia > Lachnospirales > Lachnospiraceae > Choladousia. Next base: position 5,612 of record CAZGRM010000140.1, on the reverse strand, counting down.
TCCGGTAAATGAGACGGCCTTTACACTGGAGGAGCTGTACGGCGCCGAGGAGGTCCTGGTGACCAGCTCCAGCAAGCTGTGCTATCATGCGAATGAAATCGACGGCCGCCCCGTGGGCGGAAAGAGGCCGGAGCTGGTGGAGAAGCTTCGCCGCGCGGTGATGGAGGAATTTTACGAAGAGACCCGCTGACCGGACTTCACCCGATAAAAACCTGTGCCCCGCAAAAAAGGACAGCCTATCAGCTGTCCTTTTTCCTCTCAACGCATACGTAAATCCGTTACATTTCATCGGATCGAATATTCAATCTCCAGTCCAGATCCCCCCTGGCCAGACCAAGCACCAGGGACTCCGCTGTGGCAATATTCGTGGCAATCGGAATATTGTACTGGTCACAGCAGCGGGAGATGGCGTAAATATCCGCCGTATTCGGGCTGGTCATGATCGGATTATAAAAGAAAATGACCATGTCCATACAATTCCGCTCAATCATATCCATGAACTGCTTGTCTCCTCCCACGCTGCCGGGCAAAAACTTGTAAACCTTTAAATTTGTAACCTCTTCAATCCTTCTCCCGGTAATCCCCGTGGCGTACAGGCTGTGTTTCGATAAAATATATTTATACGCCAAACAGAAATTCTCCATGAGAGTCTTTTTACTGTTGTGTGCGATCAGTCCGATGTTCATCCAGTTTCCCAACCTTTCCAAAATCCTATGATGTCAATTTTAGTATAGCCAAAACAGACAAAAATGTCAACCATTTTCTTTGTTTTTTAGAAGAAATGCCAGTAAAAAAACGCCATGATTTACCAGTTTATATCTTATGATCCTGCACATACTAGAAGTGCGGCAAGGAAGCCGCAAAATAAAACAGACAAAACAGATGAAAAAAACAAATTAAAAACAAAGGAGGCGTTTTATAATGTCAAATCGTTCATCTAACACGGCGGCAGTACCGGAGGCAAAGAGCGCTCTGGATCGGTTCAAATTCGAGGTGGCCAACGAGCTGGGCGTACCTCTCACGGATGGCTATAACGGAAACCTCACATCCAGACAGAACGGTTCCGTAGGCGGCTATATGGTGAAGAAAATGATCGAGGCTCAGGAGCGTCAGATGTCCGGCACAGGCCAGATGACTTCTGGTGTCAGCCAGACCGGCATGGGTCAGACCGCAGGTATGGGCCAGACCTCCCAGATGTAAGAAAACGCTGAGAAAACGCAATAGAGCGCCGGTTCTATTGTAAAAAAGTGAAAAACGGGGTCGCTTTTCCAAGTAGGGGGGCGATCCCGTTTTTTCTCTGTCATAGAGGCTGCCGGAAATTACAGGTCGATGCTGCCGGTCACCTCATCATTGATTACGTAGTATGCTTTATCCTCTTCCGGCTTCAGGTAGAGAGTTACGGACTTCATATCTCCCACCTTATTCTTCAGCTGCTTGGTCCAGATCTCCTTCACCTGCTTCATCAGATCATCCTTATTGATCTCTTTTCCCAGATACTGGAGATAAACAGTCTCCTGGGCCGGCTTTCTTGTGGTTCTCGTGGTCTTGGAGGCCTTCTCCACTTCCTTCTTCACCTCAGCGGCCTTCTCTGTGACTGCCTTGACGGTCTTCTCCGCAGTTTTTTCCACAGCCTTTACGGCCTTTTCCGCCACGGCCTTTGTGTCGGCCTTCGCTGTTTTTGCGGACGCTTTGCGGGTCTTGGGAGCCGTCTTCGGCGCCTCCTGGGCCTCTGCTGTCTTCACTGATTTTCTCATAATAAACTTCCTCCTTACATCCAATCTTGCGCTCCAGCTGAAAAGTCTGTCAATACATGATGGCTAAAACTTCTGTCGTTTTGAATCATATACCATAACTTCCAACAATGCAAGTCAAAATTCAGCCGTCAAACCGCCTCTGGCAGAGGGATTGTGCATAAAAATATTCTGTCAGAGGTTGATTTGTCCGTTTTGTCTGCCAATTAAAAGGTCATATTTCTCCTTTAATTTGTAATGCTTCGCAAGGGTAAGCTCCGGATCCTCGCGCAAAAGCTCCCCCACCGCCTCGTTGGCCTGTTGCAGGGTCTCCGCGTCGGTGTAGATATCGGCCAGAGTAAAATCCAGCATTCCGCTCTGCCGCACCCCGAAGAGGTCACCCGGTCCCCGAAGCTGCATATCCCGGTTGGCGATCTCAAAGCCGTCGTTGGATTTGCAGAGGATATCCAGCCGCTCCTTGATGTGCTTTCCGTCCAGAGTATGGAGAAAAATGCAGTAGGACTGGGCGCTGCCCCGGCCTACCCTGCCTCTGAGCTGGTGGAGCTGGGCCAGGCCGAAGCGCTCCGAATTTTCGATCATCATCACGGTGGCGTTGGGGACGTTCACCCCCACCTCAATCACTGTGGTGGAGACCAGCACCTGAATCTCCCGCCTCAGAAAACGCTCCATGATCTCATTCTTCTCCTTCGGCTTCATTTTGCCGTGAAGGTACTCTACCACAAAGGAGGCGGGCAGCTGCTCTCGCAGCACCTGGGTATATTCCACCACATTCTCCGCGTCCACGGCCTCGCTCTCCTCCACCATGGGGCAGATCACGTAGGCCTGATGGCCGCTCTCCACCTCTTTTCGGATAAATTCGTAGGCCTTTTTCCGGTAGCCTGTGTTGACCACGCAGTTTTTGATGGGGAGACGGTTGGCGGGCATCTCGTTGATAACGGAGATATCCAGGTCGCCGTAAAGGATCACAGCCAGCGTCCTGGGTATCGGCGTAGCGCTCATGACTATGGTATGCGGGGACAGGCCTTTCTGTGACAGCATCTCCCGCTGCCGCACCCCGAACCGGTGCTGCTCGTCGGTGATCACCAGCCCGAGATTTTGATACTCCACCTTTTCCTGGATCAGGGCGTGGGTGCCGATGATCACCGAGGCCTCCCCGGAGGCGATTTGGCCATAGGCCTCCCGCTTCTGCTTTGCGGTCATGGAGCCCGTCAGCAGCACTGCCCGGAAGGGAAGGCCCTGCTCTTCCATGAGACTGGAAAAGGAATCATAGTGCTGCCTGGCCAGTACCTCCGTGGGCACCATCAGGGCGCTCTGATAGCCGCAGGCCGCCGTCATCACCATGGCCAGGATGGACACGATGGTTTTGCCGGAGCCCACATCCCCCTGAATCAGCCGGGCCATGACCGTATCTCCCGTAAGCTCCTCCTCAATGGTGTGCCAGACCCGAAGCTGTGCCTGGGTCAGCTCGTAGGGCAGTCCCCGGATCAGCCGCTCCGTCTCCGGCGCCTTTCGGATATGAAATTGATTCCGGGCCGCCTCCCGGGCCTTTTTCAGTCCCCGCAGCTGGAGAATGAAAAAGAAAAATTCGTCAAATACCAGGCGCCGCCTGGCAAGCCCAAGGGCATGCTCATTTTCCGGGAAATGGATCTGCTCAACGGAGAAATTGTACTCTGAGAGCTGGTATTTCTGCCGTATTTCCTCCGGCAGATAATCCAGGAGGAGCTCCTTCTGGGTCAGCACCTGCTTGACGGCCTTGGTGACCATCACGTTGGTCAATCCCTTTGTCAGCGTGTAGAGAGGCCGCATATGCCCCTCCACGGCCCGGTACTGCTCCGGATGAAAAACAGAGGGCTGCTCCATGAGCAGCCGCTGTCCCTTCGTCTTGATACGCCCCCGGAACACGTAGTCGGTGCCGGAGGAGATGGAATTTTTCAGATAAGGCATGTTGAACCAGGTCAGAAAGAGACCGTCCTTCCCGTCGCCGCACAGGGCGGTGGAAATGGTCAGGCCCCGCACATGGCGGCTCTCCAGGGGGGCGGCCAGGCGGGCATACACTGCCGCGGTCTCGCCCTCCCGCAGGGAGGCGATGGGCCGTACCGGTTCAAAGCTCTCGTAGCCTCTGGGATAGTAGCCGATCAGCTCACTGAGATTCCCGATCCCTGCCTTTTCAAATAACTGCTTTGTCTTTTCCCCGACTCCCTTCAGGGAGTCCAGTGAGGATTCCAGATTCATATCATCCTTTACTCCACTGAAATTATATAATAGTAAATGGGCTGACCGCCGTAGTTGAGCTCCACATCACAGTCCGGATACCGTTCTGTCAGCTGATCGCACAGTACCTGGGCCTCCTCCTCGGTCATGTCCTCGCCGTAGTAAATACTGATCAGCTCGGAATCCTCGTCCACCATCAGGGACACGGTCTCCTCCGCCACCGGATCCAGCTCTTTGCCCACGGCCAGGATGGAGTGATCCCCCACACCCATAATATCTCCGGCGTGGATCACCTTGTCGTCGATGTGGGTGTCCCGGACCGCATAGGTGAGCTGGCCGGTCTTTACCCGGCTGATCTCCTGGGTCATATCCGCCTCGTTCTCCTCCACGGACTTTTCCGGCACGTAGTTGATCACCGCGGTGATGCCCTGGGGAACGGTCTTCGTCGGGATGACAATGATGTTTTTATCCTCCGTCAAATCCCGGGCCTGGTTGGCGGCCAGGATGATATTTTTGTTGTTCGGAAGGATGAAGATGGTGTCCGCGTTCACCTGCTCGATGGCGTTCAGCATGTCCTCCGTGCTGGGATTCATGGTCTGGCCGCCCTCGATCAGATAATCCACACCCAGGTCCTTAAAAATCTCGGCGATGCCTTCACCGATGGATACGGAAATGAAGCCCACCGGCTTGCGCTCCGCCTGGACCTTTTGGGCCGCCTGCTCCTTTTCCGACTGCTCCGCCGCCCTCTTTTCGGACTCCTTGAACAGCTTTTCCTGATGCTCCTCCCGCATGTTGTCGATCTTCATCCGGGTCAGGGAGCCGTAGGTCAGAGCCTTCTGGATGGCCAGGCCGGGATCATTGGTGTGGACATGGACCTTCACGATGCCGTCGTCCGATACCACCACGATGGAATCGCCGATGGACTCCAGATAGGCCTTGAAGGCAAGCTCCGTCTCCTCCGTGTATTCCTTCTCCAGCATGATGATAAACTCCGTGCAGTAGCCGTATTTGATCTCGGCAGGAGCCGGGGCCTCATCGGAGGATGCGGCAGTCACATTGGCCGCAGCCGGCGCGTCGATGGAGTAATCCACCTCTTTTCCGCAGAACGCGTCGTAGGCTCCCTTCAATACCTGCAGCAGGCCCTGTCCGCCGGAATCCACCACTCCGGCCTCCTTCAGAACCGGCAGCAGCTCCGGAGTTTGGCGCAAAACCTCGTCCGCGTGTTCAATTATGCCGGCAATGAAGCTTTCCAGATCAATGTCCGGATTTTCCTCCGCCAGCTCCGTCGCTTTATCGGAAGCCCCTCTGGCCACAGTGAGAATGGTGCCCTCCTTCGGTTTCATAACCGCCTTATAGGCAGTTTCCACAGCTTTCTGGAATGCATTCACCAATACCTCCACCGTAAGTTCCTTTTCCTCACGGATGCCCTTGCTGAAGCCACGGAACAGCTGAGAAAGAATAACGCCGGAGTTTCCTCTGGCCCCTCTCAGGGAACCTGAGGAGATGGCTTTGGCCAGCTTTTCCATGGTAACTTCTTCCAGAGCAGCCACTTCCTTCGCGGCTGACATAATGGTAAGCGTCATATTCGTACCTGTATCACCGTCCGGCACAGGGAATACGTTTAATTCATTAATCCATTCCTTTTTTGCC
>CAZGRM010000139.1:0-8974 GCA_964528295.1 uncultured Lachnospiraceae bacterium | reverse complement strand
GAGATGGGAAAGCTGTATATCCAGGCGATAAGAAAATATTTGAAAATAGAACAGTGAATAAAAGTACGGAGCCGTCAGAGAAGTAGTCCCTGACGGCTTTTCCCTTGTGGAGGGGTATCGCTATATTATATACTGATACATACAAACAAAGTGGCAGATGCTTCCCGCCATCACGAAGAGGTGGAAGATCTCGTGGCTGCCGAAGTTTTTGTGGCGGGCGTTGAAGATGGGGAGCTTCAGGGCGTAGATCACGCCGCCCACGGTGTAGAGGATGCCGCCGGCCAGCAGCCAGGAGAAGGCGGGGGCGGAGAGGGAGGTGTAGAGCTGGCCGAAGACGGAGAGGCAGGCCCAGCCCATGGCGATGTAGAGCACGGAGGAGAAGGCCTTGGGGCAGGTGACCCACAGAGCCTTCACCAGCATTCCCACCGCCGCGATGGCCCACACCGCCACCAGCAGCCGGTAGCCAGCCTGGGGCTCCAGTACCAGCAGGCACACCGGAGTGTAGGAGCCGGCGATCAGCACGAAGATCATCATGTGATCGATTTTTTTGAAAATTTTCAGCTTTCTTCCGCTGAGATTTACGGAATGGTACAGGGCGCTGGCTCCGTAGAGCAGTACCATGCTGGTCATGAATACGGCCATTGCGATGAGTCCCGTTCTGGAAGAAACCATGGACGCCTTCAGCAGCAGCGGGATCGAGGCGAACACTGCCAGAACCATACCGACAAAATGGGTGATGGCGCTTCCCGGTTCCCGAATTGTAATCGTCATAAGCGAAACCTCCTTGTGATAGTCTAAACGTTATGATCTAGTTTTCAAAACTACATTTTGGATATTTAGATACTACCACTTGAAAGAAAAGATGTCAACCTGCTTTTTTCAGGAAATGCTTTTTACTGAATTTTCGCCAAAATCCGCAAAAGAATGAATTGACACCCCCGGAAAAATATTATACAGTAAGAAAGTAGTTTTTATGCGGAGCCTTCCCCGGGGGGAAGGCGGAATCAGTGTGGTTTACACGAGGAGGAAAAAAGAATGAAAAAAATGCTTGCAATGGCGATGGCAGGTACTCTGGCGGCATCCATGTTCGTTTGCGGTGCCAGCGCGGAGGAAGCGGCGGGAGTGGCCGTGGAGGATCTGAAGGTAGGCGCGATCTACATCGGAGATGAGAATGAGGGCTACACGGAGACTCATATGATCGGCATCGATGAGATGATGGAGGCGCTGGGACTGGAGGAGTCACAGGTGATCGAGAAGACGCTGATCGGGGAGGATGAGACCTGCGCGGACGCGGCCTTTGACCTGGCGGATCAGGGATGCCAGATCGTATTTGCCACCAGCTTCGGCCATGAGACCTATCTTCTGGAGGCGGCGGCGGAGTATCCGGATGTACAGTTCTGTCACGCCACCGGGTATCAGGCGGCTACCTGCGGCCTTGACAATATGCACAATTATTTCACCTCTGTTTACGAAGCGCGCTACGTATCCGGCGTGGTGGCAGGATTGAAGCTGAACGCCATGGTGGAGGACGGCACCATCGCGGCGGATCAGCTGAAGATGGGCTATGTGGGCGCCTTCCCCTATGCGGAGGTGATTTCCGGTTATACTGCTTTCTATCTCGGCGCGAAGAGCGTGTGCCCGGATGTGATCATGGAGGTGAAGTACACCAACAGCTGGGCCAGCTTTGACCTGGAGAAGGAGTGCGCGGAGGCTCTGATCGCGGACGGCTGTGTGCTGATCAGCCAGCACGCGGATACCACGGGCGCTCCCACGGCCTGCGAGGCGGCCGGCGTGCCGGTGGTGGGCTACAACGTATCCATGATTGAGACCGCTCCCACCCAGGCTCTGACCTCCGCATCCATCAACTGGGGTCCCTACTACACCTATGCGGTACAGTGCGTGGTTGACGGCGCCGCCATTGACACAGACTGGTGCAAGGGCTTTTCTGAGGGCGCGGACAAGATCACCGAGCTGAACACCGCCGCTGTGGCGGAGGGCACCCAGGAGAAGGTGGAGGAGGTGGAGGCCGCTCTTATCGACGGCTCTCAGAAGGTATTTGACACCTCCACATTTACGGTGGACGGCGAGACGCTGGAAAGCTATGTGAAGAACGACATCGAGTATATCTCTGACGGATATTTCCATGAGTCCGAGTATGGCTCCGCTCCTGCCTTTGACATTGCGGTGGACGGCATCACATCGATTGTTGAGTAATTGAAACAATCAAGGCGGGGGCGGCGGCATCCCCGCCTTGATTCTTTCATGGGTGTTGTGAATACGGAGCCTTCCGGTCGCGGCACCTTGTTTTTTGTCACCGGGTCCGGCGCTCGGACCATATATATGATAGGAAAAGGAGGACCATCCACCATGGATCAGGCGAAGACGGCGGCGAGAGAGGAATACGCCATAGAGCTGAGGAACATTACAAAACGGTTCGGCGGCGTGGTGGCCAATGATAAGGTAAATCTCTCCGTGCGCAAGGGAGAGATTCTGTCCGTTCTGGGCGAAAACGGCAGCGGAAAAACCACATTGATGAATATGATTTCCGGTATCTACTACCCGGAGGAGGGAAGGATCACCGTGGACGGGCGGGAGGTAAAGATCCGCTCCCCCAGAGATTCCTTCGACCTGGGGATCGGTATGGTCCATCAGCATTTTAAGCTGGTGGATATCCTGACCGCGGCGGAAAATATTATCCTGGGCCTGCCGGGAAAGCAGAGACTGGATATGAAGCAGGTGACGGCGGAAATCAACGCCCTGGTGGAGAAATACGGCTTTGATCTGGATCCCGGCCAGAAGATTTACACCATGTCCGTTTCCCAGAAGCAGACGGTGGAGATCGTGAAAATGCTGTACCGGGGAGCCAGGATCCTGATTCTGGACGAGCCCACGGCGGTGCTGACGCCCCAGGAGGCGGACCGGCTCTTTGATGTGCTGAGAAATATGAAGCGCCACGGCTGCTCTATTATCTTAATTACCCACAAGCTCCACGAGGTGCTGGCGGTGTCGGACCGGGTGTCCATTCTGCGGAAGGGACACTACATCGATACCGTGGATACGGCGGACGCCACGGTGGCCTCCCTGACGGAGATGATGGTGGGGGCCAGGGTGGAGCTGAATATCGACCGCCCCATGCCGGTGAACCCGAAAAAACGTCTGGAGCTGAAAAATGTGACCTGCACCACCAAGGACGGCATCCGCAGCCTGGATGGCGCCAGCCTGACGGTGAACAGCGGCGAGATCCTGGGGATCGCGGGGATCGCCGGCAGCGGCCAGAAGGAGCTTTTGGAGGCCATCGCCGGGCTGCGGCAGGTGACGGAGGGCTCCATCACCTTCTTTCCGGAGGAGGATCAGGGGACGGAGATCGCGAATATGGACGTGGCCCGGATCCGGAAGCTGGGAGTCCGGCTGGCCTTCGTGCCGGAGGACCGTCTGGGCATGGGACTGGTGGGCTCCATGAATATGACGGACAACGTGATGCTCCGCAGCTACCAGAGAGGAAAAACGGAGTTTCTGGACCGGAAGACGCCAGGCAAGCTGGCCGCGAAGATCAAAAATCAGCTGGAGATCGTCACCCCCAGCATCTCGGCTCCGGTCAGCCGGATGTCGGGGGGCAACGTGCAGAAGGTGCTGGTGGGCCGGGAGATCGCCCAGAAGCCCAAGGTGCTGATGGTGGCCTATCCCACCAGAGGAATTGACATCAACTCCTCCTACACCATTTACCGCCTGCTGAATGAGCAGAAGCAAAAAGGGGTGGCCGTGGTCTGCGTCATCGAGGATCTGGATGTGCTGATGGAGCTCTGCGACCGGATCGCGGTGCTCTGCGGCGGGAAAATTACGGGAATTGTGGACGGAAGGACGGCGAAAAAGGATGAGCTGGGTGTGCTGATGACGAAAGTGGAGGGCCGGGAAGCCAAGGACCGGAAGGACAGCTTTGCCGCCGCGGAAAAAGGAGGTACGGATCATGAATAAGGAACCACTGCTTCGGATGTCCCGGCGGGAGACCGTCGGGATCGGCAAACAGATCGTGATTTATGCCATCGCGCTGCTTCTGTCTCTGGTGGTCTGTGCCGGAGTCATTTATCTCCTGGTGCGGATGAACCCGTTGGATGTGTACCGGGCCATCTGGGACGGGGCTCTGGGCACCAACCGGAGAATCTGGATCACCATCCGTGATATGCTGGTGCTGCTGTGCGTCTCTGTGGGACTGGCTCCCGCCTTTAAGATGCGGTTCTGGAATATAGGCGCCGAGGGGCAGATCCTCATCGGCGGTCTGGTGTCGGCGGCCCTGATGATTAATCTGGCGGATGTGGTGCCTAATGTGGCGCTGATCCTGCTGATGCTGGCGGGCAGCGCCCTGGGGGGATTGGCCTGGGGCTTGATTCCCACTGTTTTCAAGGCCCACTGGAAGACAAATGAGACCCTGTTTACTCTGATGCTGAATTACATCGCCATGCAGGTGGTCACCTTCTGCATCGTATTTTGGGAGAACCCCAAGGGCTCCAATACGGTGGGAATTATCAACCAGTCCACCAGGGCCGGCTGGCTGCCGGAAGCCTTTGGCAACAGCTATTTCTGGAATATGGTGATCGTGACGGTTTTGACTGTGTTTATGTTTATTTATCTGAAATACAGCAAGCAGGGCTATGAGGTGGCCGTGGTGGGCGAGAGCGAGCGGACCGCCCGGTACGCCGGCATCAATGTGAAGCGGGTGATGCTGCGGACCATGAGCCTGTCGGGAGCCATCTGCGGCATTGCCGGTTTTATTCTGGTCAGCGGCAGCGGCCATACCATCTCCACCTCCACGGCGGGAGGACGGGGCTTCACCGCCATCATCGTGGCCTGGATGGCCCGGTTCAATACCATCGCCATGGTGCTGATTTCCTTCGGCATCGTATTTATGCAGAAGGGAGCCATCCAGATTGCTTCCCAGTACGGTCTGAATGAGAACGCCTCAGATGTGCTGCTGGGCATCATCCTGTTTTTCATCATCGGCGCGGAATTTTTCGTTAAATACAAGGTGGAGTGGGGCCACAGACAGGAGGAGGCACAATGAGTATTGTTATCATATTTATTCAAAAGGCTATCGTCCAGGGGATGGGGATTCTCTTCGGCGCCCTGGGGGAGATCCTGACAGAAAAATCAGGGAACCTGAATCTCGGTATCCCGGGCATCATGTATATGGGAGGCATCGCCGGACTGATGGCCGCCTTCTTCTATGAAAAGGGGAACGCCAATCCCAATCCGGTGCTGGGGATGTTGATTTCCCTGCTCTGCGCCTTTGCCTGCGCGGTGATCGGCGGACTGATCTACAGCGTGCTCACCATCACACTCCGGGCCAACCAGAACGTGACCGGTCTGGCCCTGACCATTTTCGGCACAGGCTTCGGCAACTTCTTCGGCGGCTCCATCTCCAAGCTGGCAGGAGGCGTGGGACAGATTTCTGTCAGCACCACGGCCAAGGCCTACTCCGCCAGAATCCCGGTGCTGTCGGAGATTCCGGTGCTGGGGGACGTGCTGTTTCATTACGGATTTCTCACGTACTTCGCCGTCGCGGCGGCCGTCCTCATGTCCTTCTTCCTGTTTCGCACCCGCCGGGGGCTGAACCTGCGGGCGGTGGGGGAGAATCCGGGCACGGCGGACGCGGCGGGGATCAGCGTGACGAAGTACAAGTATCTGGCCACCTGCGTGGGCGGCGGCATCGCGGGCCTGGGCGGCCTCTACTTTGTCATGGAATACTCCGGGGGCACCTGGACGGACAACGGCTTCGGAGATCGGGGCTGGCTGGCGGTGGCTCTGGTGATTTTCGCCATGTGGAAGCCTCTGAACGCCATCTGGGGCTCCATCCTGTTCGGCGCCCTGTACATTCTCTACCTCTACATCCCCGGCCTGGGCCGGAGCATGCAGGAGGTCTTCAAGGCTCTGCCCTACCTGGTGACCATCATCGTGCTGGTCATCACCAGCTTCCGAAAAAAGAAAGAAAACCAACCCCCGGCAGGATTGGGCTTGCCCTATTTCCGGGAGGAGCGGTAGCCTTTGAACTTCGGTACCTGTGGGAAACTTGGGTACCGGAGTTTTTTTCTGAAAACAAATTGATCGCGCGGAGGAATTAGAATATAATGAAAGCAGTCGCGCCAGGTGAAGGATGGTTCAGAGAGGAGCGGTGTGTGGATGGGAGTTTATCTGAACAGCAAAAAGCCCTGTCTTCTGCTGCGGGAAGAGGTTTCTTCCGCATATTTTGTGGATAAGACGGAGATACTAAGGGAGCTTGTACCGCTGATCGGGCAAGGAGAAAATACGGCGAGGGAAGGCGGAAAAGGCCACAAATACGTGTGTATCACAAGGCCAAGGCGTTTCGGGAAAACAGTAATGGCGAATATGATTTCCGCTTACTTTGGAAGGGGAATGGACAGCGGCGGCATTTTTCGGAAGCTGAGGGTGTCCTCCTTTGACTGGTTTGAAGAGCATTTAAATAAACATCATGTGATACACATCATGTTTAACGAGCTTCCGGATGAATGTACCACCTATGAGCAGTATATTTCCAGGATCAAGCGGCGGCTCCTTTGTGATCTGATGAGGGAATTCCCGGAGGCGAGGATTGATCCGGAGGACGCGCTCTGGGATGCTTTTAATAATATGGTTGAATTTGGAAATGGAGAGAAGTTTATCTTTATTCTGGATGAGTGGGATTTTATTTTTCATCGCAAATTTATAAAAGAAGCGGATAAGGCGGCCTATATTGATTTTTTGAGCAATTTATTGAAGGATCAGCCTTATGTGGAGTTCGCTTATATGACAGGGATTCTGCCCATAGCGAAATATTCCAGCGGCTCTGAGCTGAATATGTTTTATGAATATACAATGGCCACAAGAGAGAAATACAGTGAGTATTTTGGTTTTACGGACGCGGAGGTGGATGAGCTTTATCAGCGCTACCTGAGAAAGGAGCAGTCGCCGAAGGTGAGCAGAGAAGGGCTGGAGCTGTGGTATGACGGTTATCAGACGGTGACGGGCAGGCGATTGTACAATCCCCGCTCTGTGGTGGGGGCGCTGAGTGATAACCAGCTTGGAAGCTACTGGACCAGCTCCGGCCCCTACGATGAAATTTTTTATTATATTGAGGATAATACAGATACCGTCCGGGATGATCTGGCCCGGATGGTTTCCGGTACGCCTGTGCCCATAAAGGTACAGGAATATGCGGCCACGGCGATGAATTTGACCACCCGGGATGAGATTTTTTCCGCAATGGTGGTCTATGGATTTTTGAGCTATGAAAACGGCTATGCGTCTATTCCGAATAAGGAGCTGATGGATAAATTTTCTGATATGATTCGGAAGGAGCCTTCCCTGGGGTACGTGCATCGCCTGGCAAAGGAGTCTTCAAGGATGCTTCAGGCCACAAAGGACGGGGATACGGAGACCATGGCTGCTATATTGGAGTATGCGCATCATACGGAGAGCCCGCTGAATGGATATAACAGCGAGGCTGAGCTGGCGGCGGTGGTGAGCCTGGTTTATTTGGGGGCCAGAGATACTTATTATGTGGAGCGGGAGGACAGAGCCGGTATCGGATATGCGGATTTTATTTTTTATCCCATGTCTCGGGAGGATGACTGTATCATTCTGGAGCTTAAAGTAGATCATTCTCCGGAGGATGCGATCCGGCAGATCAAGGATCGGAGATATGCTCTGCGTTTTCAGGAAAAAATGGGCGGGCAGCCGCGGTATGTGGGACGGATTTTGGCCGTGGGGCTGGCCTATGACCGAAAAAAGAAGCGGCATAGCTGCCAAATTGAGATTTTGCGGGAAAAAACAATAAAATAATAGAAAAAGAAAGGCGGAACATTGTTTATGACGAGACAGGAGCAGCGCGTTGAGGATACCTGGAAAATGGAGGATCTCTATGCCACGGAGGATTTGTACGCGGAGGAGAAGGAGAGGCTGGAAAAGCTGATGGAGGCCTTTGGGGCCTTCTCCGGTACCCTGGATCAGGGGGCGGGACAGCTTCTTAAGGTGCTGAAACAGTATGAGGAGATGGGATTCCTTTTTGAGAGGCTGTATGTGTACGCGAATCAGAGATACCATGAGGATACGGGCAATGGAAAGTATCAGAAGATGAGCGGGGAAACCCAGATTTTGGCGGCGAAGCTGGACCAGTGCGTCTCCTGGCTGGAGCCGGAGCTTCTGGCTTTGCCAAAGGAGAAGCTGGAGGGATATTTCAGCGGCGGGACAGAGCAGGAGGACGCCGGGGCACGGGAGCTTTCCGGCTATCGCCGTTTTGTGGAGCAGATCACCAGGATGCGGGACCATGTGCTGGACGCCTCTATGGAGGCGCTGATGGCCAGGGCGGGGGAGATGGGACAGGCCCCCTCCAATATCTTTTCCATGTTCAACAATGCGGATATCCGCTTCCCGAAAGTCACCGGAGCGGATGGAGAATCGCGTGAATTGACCCTGGGCACCTACATCTCCTGCATGGAGAGCCGGGACCGGACCCTGCGCCGGAATGCCTTTGAGACCCTTTACAGCGTCTACGGCCAGTTCCGCAACACCCTGGCCGCCGCCTACTACGGAAACGCGAAGCAGGCCGATTTCTTTGCCAAGGAGCACCGCTATCGCGGCGCGATGGAGCAGGCTCTGGATGGCAGTGCCATCCCCAGGTCCGTCTACGAAAATCTGGTAAAGACCGTCAATGACCGCCTGCCCCTGATGCACCGCTACGTGAAGCTTCGGAAGCGGCTGCTGGGTCTGGAGGAGCTTCATATGTATGATGTGTACGTCCCCATGGTGGAAAAGACGGAGAAAACATACAGCTTTGAGGAGGCGAAGGAGATCGTGAAGCGGGGCCTCGCGCCTCTGGGAGAGGATTATCTGGCTCTCCTGCAGGAGGGCTTTGACCACCGCTGGATCGACGTGTATGAGAACCAGGGCAAACGCACCGGGGCCTATTCCTGGGGCGCCTACGGCA
>CAZGRM010000138.1:0-9005 GCA_964528295.1 uncultured Lachnospiraceae bacterium | reverse complement strand
AGGGCTAATCTTTCAAAATTTTCGGGACATTTTCATTTTTGCTTGACAGTATTTTATTCATAATTAACAATGTTTTTATTTTTTGTGCTGTCATAATGCTGAGACTTTCCCCCGGAAATCCTTTTTTCTTTTTGACGCGCCGCGTCATAGCGTTAAAAAAGCGAAATCCGGTTTGACATCCCCTCCTTAAAATAGTAAAATGAATTCGCTTATCTATTTATATAGAAAGGATCGGATCAATGAAATTACATACTTACGGCTTTGTGGGCCTCGGGCTGATCGGCGGGTCTCTGGCAAAGATTTTGAAGAAAATCCAGCCGGATTGCCGGATCATGGCATATACGAGAACCTTGGAGACCTCCGGGCGGGCGCTGGAGGAGCACACCATCGACACCGTGTGCACCTCTCTGTCCGACTCTCCCTTTCAGGACTGTGACTGCATCTTTCTCTGCGCTCCCGTGGGCACCAACATCTCCTCTCTGGAGGTGCTGAAGGACGTGGCAAATCCCCGGTGCATCCTGACGGATGTGGGCAGTGTCAAGACGGACATCCATCTGGCGGCGGAGCGGCTGGGACTGAACGGGCGTTTTATCGGGGGCCATCCCATGACGGGGTCGGAGAAGTCCGGTTTCGGCAGCGCCCAGGAGCATTTATTTGAGAATGCTTACTATATTATCACTCCGTCGCCGGAGACACCGCCGGAGATGATCGGCTGTATGCGGGATCTGGCCTCCGCCATCGGCTCCATCCCTGTGGTGCTGGACTACCGGCAGCACGACTTTGCCACCGCGGCCATCAGCCATCTGCCCCATCTGATCGCGGCCGCCCTGGTGAATACGGTTCACGATCTGGATTCCCGGGATGAGATCATGAAAATGCTGGCGGCGGGAGGCTTCAAGGATATCACCAGGATCGCGTCCTCTTCCCCGGAGATGTGGGAGCAGATCTGCGTGGCCAACCGGGACAACATTTCCCGGGTCATGGACACCTTTATCCGGCTGCTCTGTGAGGCCCGGGACGAGATGAATCAGGGGAACGGTCTTGCCATCAATCAGATGTTTGAGAAGTCCAGGGATTACCGGGATTCCTTCTCCTCCAGATCCCTGGGGCTGATCAAGAAGACCTACCGGATCTTCTGCGACATCGTGGATGAGTCCGGATCCATCGCCACCATCGCCACCACCCTGGCGGTGAATGGCATCAGTATCAAAAATATCGGTATCGTGCATAACAGGGAACTGGACGAAGGAGTGCTGCAAATCGAGTTTTACGAGGAGGAGCCCTCCCTGAGAGCCGCGGAGGTGCTGCGGCAGCACCGATATCAGGTATGGGTACGGTGAAATTGGACGGCAGTATGCCCGGTGACGGTGTAATAAGACAATGACACCTACGGACTATCTGAGTACAGTATAATACGTTGAAATGAGGTATGATTATGATCATGAAATACAAAGGTCCCCTCCGGGGGGAGTTGGCGGTGCCCGGGGATAAGTCCATCTCCCACCGCAGCGTCATGTTCGGCGCCTTGGCGGAGGGGCTGACGGAGGCGGACAATTTTCTGACCGGGGCGGACTGTCTGTCCACCATCGGCTGCTTCCGGCAGATGGGTATCGAGATTGAGCAAAACGGGACCTCCGTGAAGGTCCGGGGAAAGGGGCTTCACGGCCTGACTGCCCCCCGGTCCGTCATCGACGCAGGGAACAGCGGTACCACGGTGCGGCTGCTCTCCGGCATCCTGGCCGGGCAGCCCTTTGACTCGGTGATCACCGGGGACGCTTCCATCCAAAAGCGCCCGATGAAGCGGGTCATGACTCCCCTTACGGAGATGGGGGCCTCCATCCGCTCAGTGAGAGAAAACGGCTGCGCGCCGCTGGCCATTTGCGGCGCTCCTCTTTGCGGCATTCATTACCAGTCCCCGGTGGCCTCAGCCCAGGTAAAATCCTGCGTGCTGCTGGCGGGCCTGTACGCGGAGGGTCCCACCAGTGTGACGGAGCCCGCCGTTTCCCGGAATCATTCGGAGCTGATGCTGCGGTATTTCGGCGCAAACCTTCGCTGTGAAAATACCACCTCCACCATCCTTCCCGGGCCGAAGCTCACCGGCCAAAGAATCAACGTCCCCGGCGATATCTCCTCCGCCGCCTACTTCATTGCCGCCGCCCTGCTGGTGCCCGGCTCCGAGGTGCTGCTGAGAAATGTGGGGATCAATCCCACCCGGGACGGTCTGATCAAGGTCTGCCGGGCCATGGGGGGAGACATTGAGCTTTTGAACGTAAACACTGAGGGTGCGGAGCCCTGCGCCGATCTGCTGGTGCGTTCCTCCGCTCTTCGGGGAACCACGGTGGAGGGGGACATCATCCCGACGCTGATCGACGAGCTGCCTGTGGTGGCCGTGCTGGCCGCCTTCGCTGACGGCACCACGGTGATCCGGGACGCCGCCGAGCTGAAGGTGAAGGAGTCGGACCGGATCGCCGTCATGACGGAAAACCTGGCCCGCATGGGAGCCGATGTGGAGCCCACCGGTGACGGCATGATCATCCGGGGCGGCAAGCCTCTCCGTGGCGCCTCCATCGACAGCCACAAGGACCACCGCGTCGCCATGAGCTTCGCCGCAGCCGCCCTGGCCGCTGAAGGAGAGACGGAAATTCTGGACGCGGACTGTGTAAACATCAGCTACCCCGGCTTTTACAGGGATATGGACAGCCTGATGAGATAGCAAAGTGACGGCAGGATCGGTCATTCTCCCGGAGAACTCATCCTAGAGCGTATTCTGGGCGTACAGGCCGAAACTCCTGAGCGGATTACCGTTAAAGCTGATGTAAACCCAATGTGGCCGTCGGCATTATCGCCAGAATATCAAGCAAAATATTTAACAGCACTTCAGGGGACAGAAATGCCCCCTGAAACTTTATTCTTTATCCACCGTAATTCCTAATTTTTCAAAAAACACTGACATATTACAATGGCGGCGCAAAGAATTTCCATTTTCCATGATAAATTTCCATGTATCCTCATAGGTTCCGGAAACATGAAAGTCTGCTTTATACAATAGTTCCAGAAAATCTTCGGGATGCTCACTGTATCGGTCAGCTATTTCAAATGCCAGATCTTCCTTTTCCTCATCTGTCAAATCAGCAGAAATATCGTGCAGTACATGCTCTATATTTCTGGAAAAATAGTATATTTCATAAGGAAAACCCGTCACCTCTTCCGAATGTGCCAACTTATACACGATTTTGCTTTTGCTGATATTTCTCCGAATCAGACGGTTCCTATTTTTTGCTGAGATATATGTTTCATAATATTCCGTTTTCCCCGCATCTGATTGTTTGACCATTGCACTTGGGACAAACGCGCCATCCGTATCTATAATCTGTATCACTTTGAGAATATCACTTTTCCTGATAAATGGATTTTTCTTTAAGTATACCTCTATCGCTCTTTTTATCCGGTCTTCAATATATTTCACAGTCATGCCTTCATCGGCCGTAATGTCTGTGTGCAATACCTCGAATTTAATATCATGTTCTTTTACGATCTTTGAAAAGATTAGCGCCAAAGTATCTTCGTCTGTCGGTCCCTCTACGAGAAACAGGATTATTTTATCTGTCATGTGTTCCCACCCTTCCTGCTCTGCGCATTGCCAGCTCCATCTCGTATATATTGGTTTCATTATATAGTTTTTCTTTTTGCCCGCCAAGTTTAACCGTCCGCAGATAAGATAATCTGGTATTCTGCGTATTTTTAATGTAAGCGGATTTAATATATCTGTTCTCTGGGTTTACCGTTGTATAAATCAGAAATTCATTTTCCAGCACTTCCAGAGGCCGCAAATTGTGGGATGTAAAAATCAACTGTCCTTTTGCTTTCTCCTGCATAACCTCCAGGCATTCTCCCAAAAGGTATTCAAAAATCCCAGAATCCAGCTCATCTACTACCAGACAGTAAGACTCCCGATTATAGCAGGCAACTAAGTTACCGCAGATAGAAATCAGCTTTTTTATCCCGGCAGATTCATATAAAAGTGGAACCCGTGCGCCATCCCTTAGTGTAATGACCTCAAACTGGACGCCATCTTTCCCATTTTCCATGAGTTTGTCAAACGCATTGTAGATTTCAAGCTGAATCTCTGGTATCAATGCTTTCATAACGATATTGATCTGCTCTATCGTATTTGCCACACATGGATATATCTCCTTTGGAACCACGTTGATATCCGTAAGCCGAAGCAAGATTCCGCTAATCTGAGATTTTACGGAATCCGGCCAGCCAATATTAACGGGAAGCATATCCAGATTCAATGCCAGAAGCGCATAATGCTCATTTTCTATGACTGCCAGATCATACATCCCATAGTTCTGAAGGATACTGCTAAAACGGAATATTTTTTCTACATCGCCTTCCGCCTGTGCAAACACTTCCTGTGCCTTCTTGGAAAACAAAAGGGAACCTACTTCCGGTTTCTGCTTTTCCTCATTGAAATTTTCTGTCGCCTGCTGTGCGATTCCCAGTGCAACCATACTTTCAATATTCTTCTTATTCTCAAAATAACTATAATATTTTCGTGGCCGGAAAAGCTCTTTTTCCCCTTTTTGGTAATCAAAAACCGGCGTCAGCCTTGTTGTTTTCCCTTCTGCGGATTCTCTTACACTAAGCTTTTCCTTGCTGACGCAGAAACTGGATTTCCCGTTTTTTAAAAGTTCTACTTCATATTCCGCATAGCTTTCCCCAAAATCCGCCCTGATTTCAAAACAATACTTTACATGGGCTGCCTCACTTTGGGCGTTGATGTAGTAATAAAACTGTGGAGGAATTCTTTTTCCACTAAACAAGCTCTTTAGCAAAACCATACAGTCAACTATGACAGTTTTGCCCGAACCGTTCTGACCGTAAATCCCCAGAATGCTTCCCCTCCTGCTTTTGGCAAGTTCTATCCTTCCGTGCTTTACATTCTTTATATTATCAATCTCCATTGCGACAAGACGAATCACATTCTGTTTCATATTCTGCCTCCTGACCTTTCTAAGTGCTTTTATCATATACTATTCTGCCTCAAAAGTCAATTTTAAATCAATATTCGTTAATTTTTTTAACGAATATTGATTTAAAATATCCTTGTCCGATTGAGGAGGCATAGTGGGGCTGCCAGACACGCGCAATGAATTTTCAAGTCCAGAACTTCCCTGAGGGAGTAATCCCGCCTGAAAAGGATACCATCCGCCCCGCCGCTCGCAGGTGCGGTTTTCACTCCCGGTTTTTCAAAATGTCCGCCGGTACCAGCTTTTTCAGCCGGCCCACCAGCAGTTGATTGATCAGGAAATAAAGCGCCAAAATCGTTCCATAGATCAGGCCGTACAGCTTCCAGCTAAAGGTCAGATTCATGCCGCAGGCCACATTGGATACCAGCATGGGATACATGCCATCCATGAGCCGCTTCGCCGCGGGAAGGCACAGGAGGGCCCCCAGGGCCACCACATAAAAATTCCCGTTCAGGTACAGCTTCCGCAGCTCCCCGGTCCGGAAGCCGAAGACTCTCAGCAGCGAAATGCCAAAGGCGGACCGGTCCAGCACCACCCTCATCATCAGATACAGCACTATGACAAAGACCAGAGCGGACACCACCGTCATCATAATCACCATGGGCATCATCAGCTCCGTGAAGACGTCAGAGCTCTCATACACCGCCTCCCGGGTGATCACATCGTAGAGCCGCCCCGGGTCGATCTCCAGCTCCCGGTCAGAAAATACCACATTATAGTAGTCCTCCGGCATCCCGAACAGTTCCCTCATACTCTCGATATCCATGAACGCGTATAGTCCCGCGGAATACTGGATCACTCCTGCCACCTGAAAGCCGTAATCGATTTCTTCCTCCTCATCCGACAGCACCACCTGGTCCCCCACCCTCAGGCCATACTTCTGGGCCATGGCCGAGGAGAGCACCACCTTATTTTTTCCCTTCTCCGGCTCCGCGTCAAAATAGGGATTCCCCGCCCCCAGGCCCAGCAGCGTCACCTCCAGGTTATACCCCAGATTCTCCCGCTTCAGCGTCTTGGCAAAGCAGGCTTCCCCGCCCTCCGGGCTCTCCGGCTCCGGGTATTTGTAGGTGTACATGTATTCGAAACGGGTATCCTCCTTCGTCTCCTGGCTGAGATTTTCACACATCACGTAGCAGTCGATGGCCAGCAGCATCACCAAAAGAGCGATGAACATGCCGAAAATCACCGTAAAGCCAGTGCGCAGCTCCCGCAGCAGCTGGCGCGCTCGAAAACGCCGGATAAAGCCAAGTCTCCCCAGGTCCACCTTTGCGATTCTGCTCTCCTTTCGTTCCCCCCGCAAAAGCCTCAGGGCGGGCTGGGACAGCTTCTTTCGAATCACCAGGGTATTCACCAGCACCGCCGTCACCGGAGGCATCACGATACCGTAAACCAGCACATAGACCGGGCAGATCACAGGGAGCAGCGGGACGGAAAAATACTCGTAGCAGTCCGCCATCTGCACCTCGGCCCCAAAGGGACCGCAGCCCACCGCCGTCCCGATGATCCCCGCCGCCAGCGTCACCAGCACCGGAAGCAGCAGATAGTGCCGCAGCAAATCCCTCCGTTTCACCCCGAGGGCGTACAGCGCTCCGATCACGCTGCTCTCCCGCTCGATGCCGTGGATGACAAAGACGGAAATCACGTAAGTGAACAGGATCATAATAATCACGCCCGCCGCCAGACCGCAGTACAGGTTGATGATCTGGTCGTCCGCCGAGGCGCCAATCCTTGGGTTATCCTCCGCCTTTACAAATTCGGTCAGATTGGCCGTATCGAGTCCCAGCAGCTCCCCCATTTTGTCGCTGCCCATCATAAACTCCAGCAGAAAGACGCTGCCGTAATTCTCCTTTTCCCCCGTCAGCTCTGACCAGTATTCCTGGAAATAAGGATCCTCCACCTCCTCCGGGGAAAAATCCAGATCCATGATTCTCTCCTTCAGCTCCTGGCTAGTCATGGCGCCGTTTAGCCGGTAGGCGTAGTGATACTCCTCGGACTGGAGGCTTTCTCCCCCATCCTTCACCGCCTGGTAGGCCTCCTCTGTCAGAAAGGCCAGCCCAAACTGTCGGCTGTCCACCGTGCTGTCGGACAGCTTCCGCAGAGGGGCGTCATAGTCCGGCGCCGTTCCGATCCCCACGATCTCAAAGTCTTTCCCTCCAAGGGTCACCCGATCCCCCAGCTCCAGACCATGCTCCTGGCAGTACCGCTTTTCCAGCACCGTCTCCCCTGCTCCGGCAGGCTTTCGACCCTGGTCCAGGCAAACCAGGTTGATCTCCCGGCGGTCTTGAAAGCACCGGATCACGCTGCCGTCCTCCATGGACACATCCAGGAAAAACTGCTCCTCCAGAGAGATGCCCTCCCCTGTCAGGGCCTCCTGCTCCGCCTGGCTGAGGGGAACAAAGGTGGTGAAGGCTCCGTCCTCCATCCGGGCGGTCTCCCCGTTTTTTTCCACACCCCGGATGATGGTCTCGGCGGCCACCACCAGGCTGATCACGATATACATACAGAGAATGATGAGAATACCCAGGGCCAGATACCGGAACAGGTTTTCTCTGAAATCTCTCCAAATCCTTTTTCTCAACACGCGTCCCATCACAAATCCTCCAAATCCGCCGCGGCCACTCTGATCTCGTTCTCATATTCCCGGCTGATCTGCCCGTCCCGGATCACGATCACCTTATGTACCATGTCCTTTATGGAATTATTGTGAGTCACAATCAGCATAGTGGTACCGTATCTCTGGTTGATTTTTTCTAAAAGGATCAGGATATCCCGGGAGGTCTTTGAGTCAAGGGCTCCCGTGGGCTCATCGCAGAGAAGGAGCTTCGGATTTTTGATCAGGGCCCGGGCGATGGCGCAGCGCTGCTGCTGACCGCCGGAGAGCTGGGAGGGAAATTTTTTCCGGTGCTCAGACAGGCCCAGTACCTCCAGCAGCTCCTCCATGGGCAGCGGCTCCCGGGACAGATACTGGCACACCTGGATGTTTTCCAACACCGTCAAATTTGGCACCAGATTGTAAAACTGAAACACGAATCCCAAGTGGTCCCGGCGGTAGTCTGACAGCGCCCCCGGCTTCAGCCCCACGATTTCCTGCCCCTCCACCCGGACGGAGCCGGAGTCCGCCTCATCCAGGCCTCCCACGCAGTTTAGCAGCGTGGACTTGCCGGAGCCGGAGGTTCCCTGAATCACACACATTTTCCCTCTCTCCAGGCCTGTGGTGATTCCCTTTAGCACCTGAATATAGCTCTCCCCCTGGCCGTAGCTTTTTTTCAGATTTTTGATTTCCAGATACATGGTGTTTCTCCTTCCTGATCACTTTTTATCATTTACATAACACCGTTATGTCACAGGCATAAGATTAGAGGATGGTGCCGGGCACCTCCTCTTTTTTTAAAACATTCCCAGCCAGCCGGAAATTAAAAAGCGCATGATGGGCTTCATATGCCTGACCGCCGCCTCCTCCGAGGGCTCATGCAGGAACAGGTGGATGAAGGTATCTGTCAGCATATGGGACTGCCAGTGGACCATGTAATCATCCACCCTGGGCAGTCCTCTGGCCTGGGTCATCTGATCCGCAAGGAACCGGTACTGCCGCTCTGACAGCTCTACCATCTGCTCCACACAGTGCTCAAACCGGGAGCCCTGGGATTTCGTCAATAGCAGCCGGAAGGCGTCGGCATTCTGGTAGAGATGATGAATGATCGCGAGGCTGGTGGCGTCATCCTCCTGGAAATCCTCCGGGTAGGACAGGTCCCGCCGCCAGTCTCCGGCGTTCCCGGCCTGCTCGGTCCGGTAGTGGCGCTCCACCTCCTGGTATAGTCCCCGCAGGGGCTCCTCCACCAGGGAGGCGAACAGCTCTTCTTTGTCCTGGAAGAAGAAGTACAGCGCGCCTGTGGTCACTCCCGCGTTTTTGCAGATGGCGCGCAGAGAAGACTGCATATAGCCCTTCTCCATGAATTCCTTCCTGGCGCT
>CAZGRM010000137.1:0-9142 GCA_964528295.1 uncultured Lachnospiraceae bacterium | reverse complement strand
CTTTTCATAAATTTTAGAGTTTTTTGTTGGTCTTTACTTGACACAAGCAGAGGGACAGGTCTTCGGTATCGGCGCGAAAATTTTCACCATCGCCGGCCCGGTGATCCTCTACGGCGTCGTCTCCAGCTGGATTCTGGGCCTGATCTACTGGGTGCTGAAGCTGGTGGGAGTCGTATAGAAACCGGAAATCGAGGCGAAGCCTTCGAAAGGAAGATGAGACTGTCAGAAGGAAGGCGAAGGTCACGAAGGAAGGCGAAGGTCTTGAAAGAAGGGAAAGATCACAAAGGAAGACGAAGGGTTCGAAGGAATGCGGAGCTCCCGAAATGAACGCGAAGACCATGGGAGGAACGCGGAGCTCCCGAAATGAACGCGAAGACCATGGAAGGAACGCAAAGCTCCCGAAATGAACGCAAAGGCCATGGAAGGAACGCGGAGCGCTTGCCCCGAAGAGGGAGGCTCCGGGCCGGCAGGGACTCGGCGCTTAAAAATCAGTGGAGCTTCGCTTCACCAGATAGGATTTGACCATCTGCTTTTGGCGGATGGTCTTTCCATTTAGGACGGACATCAGAGAGTCGATGGCCGTCTTGCACAGGATCTCCACCCGGCTGTCAACGGAGGTCAGCTCCGGCTCGCAGCTGCCGGCCAGCTCCGAATTGTTGTAGCCGATCACATTGATCTCCGAGGGCACCCTCAGGCCCCGGGCCTTCGCGTATTTCAGGGCTCCCACCGCCAGCATGTCCTCGGTGGCGATGACGCTGTCAAACTCCAGATGGCGCTGGCGCAGCAGCAGATCCCTGGTGATATTGAGGGATTTGTGGATGGATTTTTCAGATTTCAAAATGAGGGAGGGCCGGACCTCCAGCCCGTGGTCCCGCAGAGCCGCCTCATAGCCGGCCTGCTTTCGGCCGGCGCTGTAGGAGTCGGCGGTGGTCAGGAAAAGGATCTGCCGCTTTCCCTCAAGGATCAGCTCCTCCGTCACGTCGTAGACCGCCTGAAAATCGTCGGTCAGGACACAGTAAATATTGCCGCGCTCCGTGTAGCCGTTGATGATAAAGATGGGGAGCTGGTCCGCCACATTCCGTACATAGGCCATCTTGTCCTCCTCCTCGTCCACGTAGTTGGAGCCTACCAGGATCAGGGCGTCAATGCGTTTTTTCAGGATCAGCTGGATGGTCTGCTGCTTGTCCTCCTCCTCGTAGCCGCTGCAATACAGGATGCAGTCATAGCCGTAGCCCCGGAGATTTTTTTCCAGGTAGGAGACGGCCTTCGCCATATAGGGGTCCGCCACATCTGGGCAGACGATGCCCACGCTCTTCATGGAGCCAAGACCCAGCCCCCGGGCGAATACATTGGGGGTGTAGTTGTTCTCCGCCATGATTTTCAGGACCTTTTCCTTTGTCTTTTCACTGACCCGGGGGCTGTCATTGACCACCCGGGATACGGTGGCGATAGATACGCCCGCCAGCTTTGCGATGTCATAGATATTCACGGTGGATCCCCTCCTTCGAAGGTGCCCGGAGTAATTGGACCAGCCATCCGGGCACAGGCAATTTTCAGATACGCTCTGTCGCGGTATGTAAGCTTTTACATTTGAATGAATTATAGCATGGAACATCTGATTTGAAAAGCACCGATCTTCTGCCCCCGGAGGACTGTGCCCTATGCGCGCCCGGCGGTTATTTGGCCTCCGGACCAGCTGACGCGAAGAAAAATGTAAGAGCTTACAGTACTCTTCATTATAGCATCAAAACACGAAAACACAACCATATTTGATAACGTAATATGTGACAAAAACCGGAGCTGAACCTTGTGATTAATGCCGAAAATCGTCTTTTTTATAATTGAGAATTGACGAACGAATAAAAAAGGAGTATGTTTGGTGTAAGCTCTTACATTTTGTGAAAAAGAAGCTTCAACATGCTTTGGTGAAACAATTGGATACATAATAGAAAGGAGGTTTTACTGCTATGCGGACATTTCTGAAAATTCATTCAGATGATAAGGTAGCGGTTGCCCTGCGGCCCCTGGCCTCGGGCAGCGTCCTCAACGTGGACGGAGAGGAGATCACGCTCCTGGAGGATATCCCCCAGGGCCATAAATTTGCCCTGTGTGATATCCGGCCGATGGAGCAGATCATCAAGTACGGCGCGCCCATCGGTGTGGCGAAGGAGGAGATCCGGCGGGGAGCCTGGATCCACACCCATAATATGAAAACCGGCCTGGGTGAGCTGCTGACCTACACCTACGAGCCATCCCGGCCGGCAGAACACCCGGCGGAGACCATCCGGCAGGAGGAAAGCTTACGCACAGCCACGGCCCGGCAGGAGGAACGCTTACACGCGACCACAGCCCGGCCGGAAGAAAGCTCCCGGGCGGCCACAGCCGGGCAGGAAGAAAGCTCCCGAATGGACACTGATGATCCGGCAAAGCGTCCCCACGCGCCAGGCCTGCGTCAATCAACGCGTCCCCGCTTTTTCCAGGGATACCGCAGGCCTGATGGGCGGGTGGGGGTTCGCAATGAAATCTGGATCATCCCCACCGTGGGCTGTGTCAACAACATCGCCTCCGCCATTGAGCGGCGGGCCCAGGTATACAAGAGGGGAAGCATCGACGCCATAGCCGCCTTCCCCCATCCCTACGGCTGCTCCCAGATGGGAGAGGATCAGGAGAATACCCGCCGCGTTCTGGCCGACCTGGTCCGCCACCCCAACGCGGGCGGCGTGCTGGTGCTGGGCCTTGGCTGTGAGAACAGCGGCATCGATGTGCTGAAGAGCTACATCGGAGAGTACGAGGAGGAGCGGGTGAGGTTCCTGGTATGTCAGGAGTCGGAGGACGAGATCGGGGAGGCGCTGGAGATCCTGGAGTCCCTTGCGGATTATGTCAGCTCCTTCAAAAGAGAGGCGGTCCCCTGCGGCGAGCTGATTGTGGGAATGAAGTGCGGAGGCTCCGACGGGCTGTCGGGCATCACGGCCAATCCCACGGTGGGAGCCTTCTCGGACCTGCTGATTGCCCAGGGAGGAACCACGATCCTGACGGAGGTACCGGAGATGTTCGGCGCGGAGACGCTGCTGATGAACCGCTGCGAGACCCGGGAGCTCTTTGACCAAACCGTGGCGCTGATCAATGATTTTAAAAACTATTTCACCAGTCACAATCAGACCATCTATGAGAATCCTTCCCCGGGCAACAAAAAGGGGGGAATCTCCACGCTGGAGGACAAATCTCTGGGCTGCACCCAGAAGTCCGGCTCCGCCCCGGTGAGGGGTGTGCTGTCCTACGGCGCTCCCGTGGAGGCGAAGGGCCTGAATCTGCTCAGCACCCCGGGCAATGACCTGGTGGCTTCCACGGCTCTGGCGGCCTCCGGAGCCCATATCGTCTTATTTACCACCGGGCGGGGAACTCCCTTTGCCTCCCCGGTACCCACCGTGAAGATTTCCAGCAACACGCCCCTGTATGAGAAAAAAGGAAATTGGATCGACTTTAACTGCGGCTCCATGGTGGAGGGGATCCCCCTCTCTCAGCTGGGACAGGAGCTGTTTGACTTTGTTTTGGAGGTGGCCTCCGGGCGGCTGGTAAAGTCGGAGGAAGCGGGATATCACGACATGGCCATCTTCAAGCAGGGCGTGACACTGTAGCAGAGCGGAAAGGACTACGAGGTGTGGAAATGAAAAAATTATGCTATCAAACATTAGAGGAGATCAATTATCAAGGCTATCTGGAGCGGGAGGCCCCGGAGCGGATTTTACAGTTCGGGGAGGGAAATTTTCTCCGGGCGTTTGTGGATTACTTTGTGGACGTGATGAATGAGCGCCGCGGTTTTCATTCCAAGGTGGTGGTGATCCAGCCGGTGGGCCGCTCCCAGCGGATCAAGGATTTGATCAATGAGCAGGAGGGACTGTACACCCTGCTTTTAAGGGGGAGTGAAAACGGGCGGAAGGTAAGTGAGAGAAGAGTCATTTCCAGCGTCAGCCGCTGCCTGAACCCCACCCTTGACTATGACCAGTACATGGCCTGCGCCCAAAATCCCGAGCTTCGGTTCATCACCTGCAACACCACGGAGGCGGGGATCCGGTATGACGCCTCCTGCCAGTTTGAGGACCGCCCCGCGGCCAGCTATCCCGGCAAGCTGACCCAGTTTCTGTACGCCAGATACCAGGCCTTTCGGGGAGAGCGGGGAAAGGGCTTTGTGATCCTGCCCTGTGAGCTTATCGACGACAATGGAAGAGAGCTGGAGCGCTGTGTGCTCCGGTATGCGGACCAGTGGCGGCTTGGGGAGGATTTTGTCCGCTGGGTGAAGGAGGAGAACCAGTTCTGCTCCACCCTGGTGGACCGCATTGTCACCGGATATCCGAAGGAGGAGGCCGCCGCTCTTTGTGAGGAGCTGGGATACGAGGACAGGCTCCTTGATACGGGGGAGATCTTTGGCTTCTGGGTCATCGAGGGCCCGGAGAGCCTGAAGGAGGAGCTGCCCTTTGAGGAGGCGGGGCTTCCGGTGATGATCACCGGCAACCACAAGCCCTACAAGCAGCGCAAGGTGCGGATCCTGAACGGCGCCCACACCTCCATGGTATTGGGGGCTTATCTGGCGGGCCGGGATATCGTCCGGGACTGCATGGAGGATGAGGTAATTAGGAGCTTTATGAACCGGGCCATCTACCAGGAGATTATTCCCACCCTGACTCTCCCCGAGAAGGAGCTGACGGAGTTTGCCGGGGCCGTGACAGACCGGTTCGGCAACCCCTTCATCGACCACTCGCTGCTGGCCATTTCCCTGAATTCCACCTCCAAGTGGAAAGCCCGAGTCCTGCCCTCTCTGAAAGGATATATGGAAAAGTATCACAGCCTGCCCCGGTGTCTCACCGCTTCCCTGGCCTTCTATATCGCCTTCTACCGGGGAACGCGTCTGGAGGACGGAGGGCTGGTGGGCCTTCGGGGGGAGACGGAGTATACCATCAGCGACGACAGGAGCGTGCTGGAATTTTTCTTCCGTCACAGAAATGACGCGGCGGATCTGCTGGCCCGGGAGGTGCTTTCCAATGAGACCTTTTGGGGAGAGGATTTGACCGCCGCGGACGGGCTGTGCGGGGCTGTGGCCGGGGATCTGAAGGTGATCGAGGACCAGGGGGCCTATGAGCTGATGAAAAGGTGCCTGGAAGCGCCATTTACTACATAAAAATTGTATAAAAATCAGATGCGGCATATAAATAGTGTAGAATAAACAGATTATTGTTGAAATAACCGAAAAATATCTATATAATCGAAATATAAATAGCATAACAACTAATGAGATGCGCATTGAAATAGTGATATTGCCTATTTAAGATCCAAAAAGTTAAAAGCGTATGTTTAAATGAACATATGCTGGAACGAGCGTTAAAAAAACAAAAGATACAAAATTTTTGCAGAAAAAAATGAAATGGAGGTAGCGAGATGAAAAAAAGACTGTTGAGTGCTATGCTGGGCCTTACTATAGTATTTGGAAGCGCTATGGGAGTAATGGCAGAAGAAGTTGACATGAACGAAGACGGCACCATTAATAACCCGGAAGCGGTGGAAATCGTAGAAGGGGATCTTTCCTTCTGGTCTCTGTTCACCGGCGGTGACGGAGAATGGTTCGGCCAGATCATCGACCAGTATAACGATACTCAGTCTCCCACCTATCCGATTCAGTGCGTAACCCTGGTTTGGGATGATTATTATACAAAGCTTCAGACGGCAGTGGCCACCGGCAATGGCCCGGACACCGGCGTATCCCATGTTTCCAAGCTGTACGAGCTGGCGGAGACCGGCGTGGTGGAGCCGCTGGACGGTTATCTGGAGCAGCTGGGCATCAATTTGGCTGATTACTACGAGCAGGCGTCCATCGACGCGGTGACCATCGACGGTCAGATTTACGCGATTCCGCTGGATACTCACTGCGAGGTAATGTACTACAATCTGGATCTTCTGGAGCAGGCAGGCATCACGGAGGAAGACGTGCAAAACATCGCCAGCGCTGAGGATTTCGAGGCTCTTCTGGCCAAGTGTAAGGAAGCTCTTCCGGAGGATGTGACCCCGCTGGCCGTGACCAACAGCGGAGACGATCCCTTCCGTATGTGGTATGCGGTATACTTCCAGATGGGCGGCAGCGATTTTGTAAACGAGGATGGAACAGAGAATACACTGGACGAAGAAATTGCCAGAGCCGCTATGGAGTGGTGCAAGAGCCTGTATGACAACGGCTACATCCTTCCCGGTATCGACGATCACTCCGCCATCTTCCAGTCCGGCAAGGGCGCTTTCGAGTTCGGCGGCACATGGGTGACCGGTACCTTCGAGCAGACAGAGGGTCTGAACTTTAACGTATGCGACTTCCCGCTGTTGGCAGGCGACACCGCTACCTGCTGGTCCGATTCCCATACTCTGGTGCTGCCGGTAAATGATGACAGAACAGAGGAAGAGTCTCTGGGCGCCGTTGAGTTCCTGTTCTACGCGTCCAACGAGGGCGGCCTGATCTGGGCAGGCTCCGGCCAGATCCCGTCAGCGGTGGCTGTGAACCAGAGCGATGAGTACAAAGAGAAGCTGGGATACAACGTAGTGGAAGAGCTGGGACTTTCCAAATATGCTCCCAGAGTAACCAGCTACTACGGCGGTATGAAGTCGGATATCATCTCCGCGCTGAATGGATATTTCCAGGGTACCACAGACATTGAAGAGTCCTACAGCGAGCTGCAGGCGGCCATTGAGGACAATCTTGATTAATCAAAGATATCATTTGCTAGAGGCTGGGGGGAGAGGGATTCTCTCCCCTCTCTTTATATCAAGGGAAAGCGCTTCGCCCTTTCCGATAGCCGTTTTGGCTTCTCGGGAGCCGGAGACGGCGCGGACAAAATGATATGGAAAGGAGTAGTTCTATGAACAGCATGAAAAAAAGAGAACGGCGGGCGACGTTGACAGCGCTGCTTTTCATTCTCCCTTTCTTTGTTTTGTTTACGGTGTTTACCGTATATCCTATTCTTCAAGGTGTTTGGGTCAGCCTGAATAAGTGGTCCCTGATGGGACGCCAGTCCTATGTGGGCCTGGCAAATTTTGAAAAGCTTCTGGGAGATTCCAAGTTCCGGTCTTCCCTGGCGCACACCTGTATGTTCGTGGTGTTCTGCGCGCCGCTGCTTGTGGTGGTTTCCCTGGCGATGGCCTGCTTTGCCAACCGTCAGGTAAAGTACAAAAAATTTCTGAGAGTCGCTTATTATCTGCCGGGAGTGCTGTCCGTATCCGTGGCCTCCTACATAGCGAGATATACCTTCGCCCCCTACCGCGGCTTTGTAAATGGTATTTTAAAGTGGCTGGGGCTGTTTGACTCCACCAATGAGCCGCTGTGGTTCAACACTGTAAGCTTGGCCTGGGTAGTAATCGTATTGATGACGGTGTGGTGGACTGCCGGGTTTCCGATGCTTTTGTATCTGTCGGCGCTGCAGGATATCTCAGGAGATATTATGGAGGCGGCGGCTGTGGACGGAGCCAATGACAGGCAGAAGTTCTGGAGGATTACGCTGCCTCTGCTGAAGCCCACCATTTTCCTGGTGACGATGCTTCAGATCATCGCCTGCTTCAAGGTCTTCGGTCAGATCCGGATTGTTACGGGAGGAGGACCGGCCAATTCCACCCGGTCTCTGATCATGTATATCTATGAGCAGGCCTTTGACAAGAACAACATGGGCTATGCCTCCGCCATGTCTTATGTCCTGTTCGCGATTCTGGTTGTTTGTACATTGTTACAGCTGAAATTGCAGAAAGGAGATGACAGATCATGATAAAAAAGAAGTCAGTAGGCTCTGTGATCGTGGCGGTGATCTCACTGGCATTGGCCTGTGTGATGCTGGCGCCGGTGGTCTGGGCTCTGTTCTGTTCGCTGCAGCATGAGGGAAGGCAGATCGTCACCATCTGGGATTGGTTCAAGCCGCCCTACACCCTGATGAACTATCCCGATATCCTGAAGGGGACCAATACCTTCTGGTGGTTCTGGAACAGCTTTATCGTGGCGGTGATCTCCACCGTATGTACCGTAGTGGTATCCACCATGGCGGCCTACGCCTTGGCGAAAATTCCCTTTAAGGGAAGCAGGCTGCTGTACATCTATTTCCTGTTTGGACTGCTGGTTCCCGGGGAGGCCACCATTGTGCCGCTTTTCATCCTGGTGAATAATCTGGGACTGATCAATTCCTATGCGGGATTGATCCTGCCCTCTGTGGCCAGCGCCATGACGCTGATCATTACGGTGAATTTCTTCCAGGGCCTGCCCAACGAGCTTTTGGAGGCGGTGAGGATCGACGGAGGATCGGAGCTGACCATCTACGTCAAGATCGCTCTCCCTCTGTCAAAGCCTATCATGGCCACCGTTTCCCTGATGAGCTTTATCGGGAGCTGGAACAATTACCTCTGGCCCCTGCTCTGTGTGTTTGATGAAAAAATGTTTACGCTGCCCATCGGTATCCCCACTCTGCTGTCCATCGAGCGGCCGGACTACGTGGTGCCCATGACGGCGAACCTGGTAGCCTCCCTTCCCATGATCATTCTGTATCTGATCTTTGAGAGACAGATCGTTCAGGGAATCACCATGGAAGGAATCAAGGGCTGATGAAGAGGGAAGAGAAAGCATACAGGGACCGCTCCGTAGATGTGATGAAGGGGCTTTTGGCGGTGCAGATGGTATTGTGCCACTGCGTCCAGTTTTTCGGGAATGAGAGCCGGACCGTGCAGAAGGAGATCTGCGAGTACATCAATCTGACCACCTTTTCCGGCTTCCTCTTCGCCTTTGGCCTTAGCTGCTATTACGCCTATTTCAGCCGGAGTCTTCGGGACAGCTGGAGGCGGATGGTCCGAACGGCGGTGAAGTGCCTGCTGGCCTTTTACCTGTCCAGCTTGTGCTATATCGCCTTTGTGGAGTATGATTACTACGATCCCCGGGTGATAAAACAGGTGTTATTGCTTCAAAAATATGCGGGCTGGTCTGAATTTCTGGCGTCCTTTTTCGGGATCATGGTGGTGGGGCTGGCAGGTTTCCCCCTGTTTCGGCGAATGAACGGCTATCTGGTGGCCCTGCTGGGGGGACTTGGATTTTTGGTGACCCATCTGCCCTATGACCAAATTCAGCATCCGCTGCTGG
>CAZGRM010000136.1:3583-9191 GCA_964528295.1 uncultured Lachnospiraceae bacterium | reverse complement strand
TAGGGGTAGTTTGCGCTTTTTTGGCTACCCGGAAGTTAATGTTTCACAGTAATTACTACGAAAGCATCAACAGCAATGAGGACGTGGGCCTGTTCCTGAAAATGGAGTATTATAATGAGACGTCCCGGGTGGTGAAGGATACCACGGAGTGCTTCACCAGCTATCGGATCCTGGAGCCCATGATCGGGGACATTTCCCTGATCAATGACAACCTCCACTATTCCGGTGTTTACAGCGACAGCCGGCTGGACGCCATCCGGGAGAAGATGGAGGGGAAGGTATTCGGATGGGTGGGCGCGCAGTCCCATGATTTCGCGAATTATACAGACCGGCCGGATCTCTTCGCCTATGCGGGGAACGTGATGGCCGGCGGGGAAAACATCGGTACGGTGGTCCTCTCTCTGGATATGTCCGCTCTGCTGACAGAGGCGGAGGAGGAGGCCTCTTTTCTCTACTTTTTGGCGGATGAATCCGGGAAGGTGCTGTATTCCTTTAACTGCGTGCGGGAGGCGGCGGAGCGGCTCTCCGGGTTCTGGCTAGAGGACGGCCGGGGAGGGGAGCTGCATAGGAGCGGGTATTATGTCCACAGCTATTATATAGAAGATATGGACTGCTATCTGCTGGCGGCGATGGATACGGCCGGCATTCGGATCCAGCTGGGAAGTGTCCAGATTGTGAATGTGTGCGCGTTTTTGATGTGCGGGATTCTCTGCGGCAGTCTCTTTTGGCTGGTTTCCAGAGGAATGGTGCGGCCCATCGGAGCCTTTACGGATACCATTATTCAGATACGGCAGTAGCGGCAGAGGGGATTGAAGGAGGAGCTGAAGCTGGAGGGCTGTAAGGAGATCGAGGATATCAGCCGGGAATTTACGGACATGCTTCACGATATGGAGGGGCTGAACCGCCAGATTTTCCAGTCGGCCACAGAATTGTATGAGATGAAGATCCAGAAGCAGGAGGCGGAGCTGGCTTGGCTGCGCAGCCAGGTGGATCCCCATTTTTTGTATAATACGCTGGAGGCGGTGCGGAAAATGGCTCTGGATAAGGACGCACCCGAGATCGCCCAGATGGCGGTGGATATGGGAAATATCTTCCGCTACAGCGCAAAGGGCGAGGACATTGTGCCTCTGGAGCAGGAGGTGGCCATCATCAAGTCCTATATGAGGATTCAGCAGAAGCGCTTTCAGGGGAAAATCGACGTATATTATTTTATCCCGGAGGAGGTTTTGCGGCTGCGGGTGATCAAAATGCTGCTGCAGCCCATTGTGGAGAATGCCATCTTCCACGGCCTGGAGCCAAAGCACGGGCAGGGCAGCCTTTTTATCGGGGCGAATCTGGAGGGCGGACGGCTCTGCATTACGGTGAAGGACGACGGCGTGGGGATGGAGCCGGAGATGCTGGCGGAGCTTCAGCGGGCCCTGGCGGAGGGCAGCATGGACACCGGAAGACACGTGGGGACCCTCAATACAAACGCGAGACTGAAGCTGGTGTACGGCGCGAAATACAGCATGACGATAGAAAGCCGGAAGGGAGACGGAACGACTGTGGTAATCTGTCTGCCGGCGGAAGAGGATGGCGAATAATCACTGTGGGGGGAAAGGGAGAAGGATATGTTTCGGGTATTGCTTGCGGATGACGAAAGATCGGTGATCGAGGCTTTGCGGAAGTCGATTCCCTGGGAGGAGCTGGGGATGGAGGTGGTGGGCACCGTCTCCGACGGGAGGCAGGCCTTAAAATGGGTACAGGAGGGAAACGTCGATATCGCTGTTTTGGATATTCGGATGCCGGAGCTGGGAGGGCTGGAGCTCTGTGAGCGGATCCGAGGCGTCTCGGAGGAAATACAGATGATTATCATCAGCGGCTATGCGGAGTTTGCCTACGCGCAGAAGGCGCTTCAGTACGGGGTGCTGGGCTATTGCCTGAAGCCGCTGGACTATCTTCAGGTGACGCAGTACCTGAACCGGGCGGTACAGAATCTTCGGACCCGCCGCCACATGACCCGGGAGGCGGACCTGCCGGGACTGCTGATGGCGGGAGATGAGGCGGCGATCCGGGAAAATCTGGCGCAGCTGGGCTTTGACTGGGATCGCTGCTACGTGGCGGTTTCCAGAGGGGAGAAGCTGAAGGAGCTGGAGAAGGGCGGGATCGCCATGCGTCTTGGACGGCGCAGCTGGGGTTATCTGATGAAGCGAAACCAGGTGGAGCGCTTTATGCGGACGGCCATGTGGAGCGCGTCCGGGGATTGGCAGGGGATCGGATATGAGCCGGAGGCTGTGGAGCTGAAGGAGATCTATGGCAGCCTGGAGGAGTGTAATGCCCGGGCGGCCCAGTACTTTATCGATGAAAAATTCCGTATCTGCGATAGCACCGATGAGGACAGGGCGAATCCCTGGCTGGACCGGATCCAAAAAGCACTGAAGGACGGACGGTGGGGCCGGGTTTCGGACATCATCCATGAGATCGGAGCCAAGGGGCGGGGGGGACTTCACGGTACGGAGCGCTCAGAAGCTGTGCAATCTGATCTACACCTCCACGACGATGCGGGGCGTGGAGGACGACTATTACATTCATAGTCCGGAGCAGCTGGAGGAAGAATTCGGCGACTTCCGGGCCTGCCTGGAGCATCTCCTCTCGTTTATGGAGAGCAGAGGCAATGTCCCGGAGGCCGACGCGTTTACGAATGTGGCTTTCATGAAGCTGATCCGCTATGTCAACGAAAACTACCGGGGAGAGATATCGCTGACCAGCGCGGCGCGGGCTCTCTGCATGAACCCCAATTACGTGAGCCAGCTGTTTAAGAAGGAATCGGGCACCACGTTTGTGCGCTACATTATTCAGAAACGGCTGGAGGACGCGAAGGAGCTGCTGGTGACCACCCAGAAGCCGGTGACGGACATCGCGCTTGCCGTGGGCTTTAACGACACCCTGCATTTTATGAAGACCTTTAAGAAATACGTTGGAATGACGCCCGGCCAGTACCGGGATCATGGCTGAACATTGTCATATTTTCAGGTACCTGAAAAACAGCTGCTCCGTAAAAGGAGGGGCTGTTTTTATTTTAGCCGCGCTTTAGAGATTTTTTCCATTTTATCATGCCGCCGTTTCCTTTATAATTTCAGTAATACAAAAAGGAAAGGGAGAATGAGAAATGGCGAAAAGCAAAGTAGCAGTAAAGCAAAAAAAGCCCAGGCGCAGCCGAAATCAGCTTCTTCGGAAGTTAAAAAATGACATGCCGTTTTACGTGATGTTTCTTCCGGTGCTGGCGTGGTATCTGATTTTTTGTTATGTTCCGATGACCGGTATTACTCTGGCGTTTCGCAATTATCGGTTTGACGGGGGCATTTGGGGAAGTCCGTTGATCGGGCTGGCAAACTTCCAGAAAATGTTCTCGGATACGAACTTTTTGCGGGCTGTGAAAAATACACTGGTGATCGGAATCGGAGGGATCTGCTTCCAGATGCCCTGCGCGATCATTCTGGCGCTGCTGATTAATGAGCTGAGGGGCCGGCGGAGCAAGAAATTTTTCCAGACAGTTGTGACCTTCCCGCATTTCATTTCCTGGGTCGTGCTGGCAGGCATTTTGACAAACCTGTTCGGATCCACCGGCATCATCAACCAGGTGCTGAACAGTATGGGATTGGGCGGGATCTCCCCGCTGACAAAACCGGACGCCTTCCGGGGATTTATCTGGGTGTCGAATATCTGGAAGGAAATCGGATGGGATTCGATCATTTACATAGCGGCGCTCACATCCATTGATCCCGGGCTTTATGAGGCGGCGGAGGTGGACGGAGCCAGCCGTCTGCAAAAGATGTGGCATGTGACTCTGCCGGGGATTCGAAGTACCATCGTGATCATGCTGATCCTTGCGGTGGGACAGCTGATGAACAACGGCCGTTTTGATCAGATCTACAATATGTATTCACCCACCGTCTACAGTACGGCGGATACGCTGGATACCTATATCTTCCGGGAGACATTCACCACGGGAGCGCTGAATTATGGTTACTCTACGGCCATCGGTCTGTTTAAATCTGTCATCGGTGTGATTCTGATCACCGTCAGCAATAAGATTTCCACGGCCATGGGCGAGCAGGGATTGTTTTAGGAGCGGGGAGGAAATGAAATGAGAAAAAAGAGAAAATTAAAGGGAATCAAACCCTTCGACATCGGTCTGAATCTTTTCTTCGTCCTGCTGTCCCTTGTCACCTTGTATCCCTTTTATTATGTACTGATTATTTCAGTGTCCAACTCGGTGGCGACGGCCCAGCACGTTCCGTATCTTTTGCCCTATGTGGTCGACATAGCGGGATATCAGACCATATTTACGGACGCGGCGTTTGTGAAGGCGCTGGGGGTATCCCTCTTTGTGACGGTGGTGGGAGTATGCGTCAATATGATTCTCTCGGTGCTTGGCGCGTACGTTCTGGCAAAGAAGGATCTGATCGGCCGGAAATTTTTGATGGCGCTGGTGCTCTTTACCATGCTGTTTTCCGGCGGCCTCGTGCCCAGCTACCTGAATGTGAAAAATCTTGGACTCATCAATAGTATCTGGTCCATGATTCTGCCCACGGCGGTAAGCACCTACTATATGATCATCATGAAAAATTACTTTATGTCTCTTCCGGAGGGGCTGGAGGAGGCGGCCAGGATCGACGGAGCGAATCCCTTTGTCATCCTGACAAAAATCGTGGTTCCGATTTCCATGCCTTTTATGGCTACCTTTACCCTGTTCTATGCGGTGGAGCGCTGGAATGAGTGGTACAACGCCATGCTGTACATTAATCAGAAGAATCTTCAGCCCCTGCAGATCTATCTGCGGGAGGTGTTGATCAGTCTGAGCTCCCAGCTGGCGAGCCAGGCCCAGGTCATGCTGGGAAAAACCATGAAGGTGCAGGCGACGACGGTGCAGATGGCGTGTATTATCGTGACCATGCTTCCGATCCTGTGCGTCTATCCCTTCGTGCAGAAGCATTTTGTAAAGGGTGTTATGGTGGGCGGCCTGAAGGAGTGACAGGCACACACCTGATGATAAACCACAAAACAGTTACACCAATCATCTATCTAAAAGGAGGAAGTTTTATGAGAAACTGGAAAAAACCAATGGCAGCCCTGTTGGCATGCGCCATGACGGCCGGGACATTCGGCACGGCGGCATTTGCGGAGGAGTCATCCTCGGAGTATGAGGAGCATCTGGATATTTCCATCGCCTACTGGGATGTGGAGACGAATCTGACCGGCACGGAGAACGATAAGGTGCTGGAGACCCTGGAGGAGAAGTTCAATGTGACCTTCGTTCCCCAGAATATCAGCTGGGATGATTATGAGCAGAAGCTGCAGCTCTGGGCTGCTTCCGGTTCCCTGCCGGATGTCTTTATGGGAGCGGAGCGCACCAAGTCCACCTTCTCCACCTGGGCTACCCAGGGCCTTTTGAAGGAGATCCCGGCGGATCTTTCCAACTATCCGAATCTGGCGACGTATATGGACAGCGAGGAGCTGCCGACCTGTCAGGTAAATGGGTCCACCTACTGCATCTTCCGTCAGACCTACACGGAGCAGGCCTGGACGACCATTGACCGTATGGTTGCTTACCGCTGGGATCTGGCAC
>CAZGRM010000136.1:0-3483 GCA_964528295.1 uncultured Lachnospiraceae bacterium | reverse complement strand
GAGCAGGCCTGGACGACCATTGACCGTATGGTTGCTTACCGCTGGGATCTGGCACAGGAGGCCGGCATCACGGAGGAGCCCACAAACTGGGAGGAGTTCCGCACGATGATTCAGGCAATTATGGAGGCGGACCCGGAGGGCAAGAATGTTCAGGGTCTGACCGCAAAGGGCTATGGCCTTTTAGCCGGTGAGTTCCTGCCTTATTCCGTGCCTCTCGCGGCCATCGACGGAGTGACCTTCTACTGGACGGAGCAGGCGGACGGAACCTATGTGCCGGCTTATTTCGCGGGAGAGAATCTGGGTGACGACACACTGCCTACCCTGCAGCTGCTGAGAGATATGTACACTGAGGGCACCATCGAATCCGACATCGCGGTGACCACATCCACACAGGCTCTTGAGAAATTCCTGCAGGGCTCCAATGCGGCGATCCTGATTGACGGAGGCGCGACGAACATTTATAACGACGTGGCACAGTATTGGAGTGACATCTATGGGGAGGATTTCCTGGAGGATGTGAAGTTCCTCAGCGTCATGGAGGATCAGAACGGCGAGCTGGCTTATCCGATCTGGGACTACGCGTGGAGTGAGTCCTACATCAGCTCCAGCGTATCGGACGAGAAGCTGGACCGGATTCTGGCCATCTATGATTACCTGCTGAGCCGGGAGGGCGTGCTTCTGTCCAACTGCGGTATCGAGGGTGAGAGCTACGGCTACGATGAGGACGGAAATATTACTTATGATGGCTATGGCAGCGGTGTTCCCGCGGAGATGTTCAACAGTATCTATGTATTCGCGTACTTGGTAAGCTGGACGCCGGGCATGGAGGATTCCTCTGAGTTCCCGAGTACCGTTCCCCAGGAGTATGTGGATATCAACAACGCGAAGCACGAGGTCGCGGCTACGGTGGAGATCCCGGAATACAATTATGACTGCACCACGGCCTATGTGGCGATGGGGAAGGACTTCTCTTTGACCGTACAGGATGATGTTCTGAATATCATGACCGGTACGGAGGATGTGGAGACCATGTGGAATGATATCATCGAAGGCTATAAGGCGGACGGCCTGGAGGAAGTGATCGAGCAGGTCAACGCGGCGATTAACGAATAATCCGTTTGGCGGTGAAAGTAAGGGGAGGCAAGGGCGAAATGAACAGACCGAAGCTTGGCATTCTGGGGGGAGCGAATTCCCTTCGAGAGGCGAAGGAAGCCGGAGCGGATTTTTTGGACCTGCATTTCAGACAGGAGGAGGAGCTGCTCTCGGCTCTGGAGGAAGCGAAGAAGCTGGGATTGAAGCTGGTGGCCAATATCGAGGGGCAGCCCTTGGATTGGCTCCCCTCCCCGGGGCTGAGGAAGGCTTTGGAGGACAGTGAGGCCTTCCTTGGCTTCATGCTGGATGAATGTGATCATATGCAGCTGAACGCTCACTGGCCCGTGGTGGAATATTACGGATACGGCGGCAGACATTATTTTGCGGAGACGGAGGGCCTAAGCCTGGATGAGGCCCAGGAAGCGGTGGAGAAAGCCATTGCGGCCCGGACAGAGGCTCTGCGGATCGGGAACAGGGACGTGGCGGGCGAGTATCTTTATCCCGGGATGATGCATACGGCGGCCCGGGCCGGGCTGAGCGCCAGCCCTAAGGTGCTGAAGGAGACGGCCGGCCCGGTAATGCTTGCCGCGGCCCTGGGGGCGTCCCTGCAGTACGGCGGCACATTCGGAGTGGACTGCGACGCCTGGTGGCATCCTGAGACCGTGGGGCACACGGACGTCCGGTTCGCCTCCGCGCTGCGGCTGGCGTACTGGGCGGGAGCTGACCGGATCTATATCGAGGGCGGCTTTGGCGGATGCGGGCATCCGTCGGAGGAAACCCAGCCCCGGCTGTTCTCAGAATTTGCGAGGAACTATGTGCCGGAACATCCCAGACCCTTTGACTGGCAAAGTTACCGCCCGGAGGTGGCCATTATCCGCCAGGATGATACCTGCTTTGATATCCGGCAGAGATATCCCGAGGAGTATCCGGGGCCGCTTTACGGCCACATCCCTGCCCAGGCTGAAAATACGGAGTGGCTGAATATTTTAAGTCTTTTGTCCCACGGCTACGTGAGAAATGACAGCGCCACCCGAAATTGGGAGGCCCGGAGCGTCCAGGCCAGGACTTTGTTCGCTCCCTTTTATAAGCTGGCTATTTTTGACGAGACGGTGACGGGAGAGGTGCTGGATACGGTGAAGCTGTTTTTCCTGACGGGGCCCAAGATCAGCGGGGCCACGTTTGACCAGGTGGCCAAGCGGGTGCGGGGCGGAGCGGTGTGCGTGATTCCGCCCAGGTTCGCTCCGGAAAGTCTGCGGGGACAGGATCACCAAGGGGGTCCCGTGCGGATAGAGCCGGACGGAGAAGGAAAATGGATCATCGTGGAGGATTTCTATTTCCTGCACTACGAGACCTGGACCTGCGGCCCCTGCGATAAGCGGCTTCGTCAGGAGCTGCTGCCCCTGATCGGGGATGGGGAAACCCTCGTGTATGATTTCGGAGAATACACGGTGCGGGCGTCGCTGCGAAAGGAGCCCATGAAAAATGGGAAAACCTACCACTGTGGCGAAATCCCCCGGGCCGTGAGGGAGAAAGAGGATGAGCTGGTTTTCCTTGTTGAGAAAAAAAGCTGACGGGTATTTTTGAACCGGCGGTGATAGGCGAAATAATAGAAAAAGGTGTTTGCTTTTAGAGAGCGGCATCTTTTTCTTTTTTTGGTTAAGAGGCGGATGCTTATGTCTGGATGGTGGTTATAGTCCACCCGGACGCCGCCGTGTCGGGTAGGAAACTTTCCAAAACCGGGCAGCGAACGGGTAAGGCCACGCCCGCTTTGCGGACCTGGCAGGTCGGTTCCACCATTTAAAATCGCTTCGCGATGGGTGGAACCTCCGGTGAGCTAACTGCTAACTGCGACTAAGCAGTGGATCTCACCTGCGCCCCTCCATTGTTTTGGAAAGTCCCCTACCCGCCCCGGTGGCTGGTTATGAATGGTAACCGCTTTATGACGGGAAAAAGGAAATACGTTTATGGCGGGAAAAGGGAAATACGTTTGCAATGCTCTGGAAATAATGGTATGATGAAGCAAAATGCATCTTTGTTTGGGGAAAATCTCACACAAATGCGCCGCGGGAAGCGGAAAGGAACGAGCGATGACGAAAGATAAGGAGCGATTTATGAAGAAAAAAATAATTTCCCTGTGCCTGGCGGTTGTCCTGGCGCTGGGCCCTTCGGCAGCGGCCCTGGGAGAAGAGCTGCCGGGAGAGGAGCTGATCATAGACGAAGGCGCAGGAGGAGAGAGCTTGGAGGGTGCCGTTTCTGAGCCCTCCGT
The DNA here is from genome assembly GCA_964528295.1 of uncultured Lachnospiraceae bacterium. Taxonomy (GTDB): domain Bacteria; phylum Bacillota; class Clostridia; order Lachnospirales; family Lachnospiraceae; genus Choladousia. The sequence continues at coordinate 125 of CAZGRM010000136.1, read as the reverse complement.
CGGGGCGGCGGAAGGCTCAGGGCTTGAAATCATTTCTCAGAGCGTGGTGGAACTGTCCGGCGAGGATGACGCCAACGTTCCAATAAACGCGTCCGAGACTGCGGACACCTCGAATGAAGCTTCCG
>CAZGRM010000135.1:0-9236 GCA_964528295.1 uncultured Lachnospiraceae bacterium | reverse complement strand
GTACAAGGGCCGGTTCAAAAAGCTGGAGAAGGATGATATCCTGATCATCGAGGGGATCCACTGCCTCAATGACCGGCTCACCTGCGAGCTTCCCAGAGAAAACAAATTCAAAATATACATCAGTGCGCTCACTCAGCTCAACGTGGATGAGCACAACCGGATTTCCACCACGGACGGCCGTCTGCTGCGGCGGATTGTCCGGGACGCCAGGACCAGGGGCTCCGACGCGAAAAGGACCATCGGCATGTGGGACTCCGTGCGAAGAGGAGAGGAAAACAATATTTTCCCCTACCAGGAGGGCGCGGATGTGATGTTCAACTCCGCCCTGATTTACGAGCTGGCGGTGCTGAAGCTGTATGCGGAGCCGCTGCTGTTCTCCATCAGCCAGGAGGATCCGGAGTACGAGGAGGCAAAGCGTCTGCTGAAATTCCTGGACTACTTCCTTCCCATCCCCGGTGACGATATCCCCAATAACTCCCTGATCCGGGAATTCATCGGGGGAGGCTGCTTCGATCTGTGAATCTAGATAGGAAACTGTGATGAGTAAGATACTGAGGAAAGAAAATTGGGACAGGGGCAGATGGTTTTCGCTGTTGTTTTTGGCGCTGTGTTTGTTTGTGACTCTGGCGCGCCGGCAGAGCTTTTACGGTGAGCCCTCGGAGACCGCCATCGGCTGGGATACGGCCCGGGGCACCACGGATTTTTCAGAGCTTAATGAGGAGACGGTGCTGAGGCAGGTTTTTTATCCCCAGAGCGGGATACTGAGCTATATCTATGTCGCCATCGGCGGCCACGGGCAGACCGGCGCCATGGTGGTGACGGTGTACGACGAGAAGGATCAGGAGATCGCCGTCAGAGAGCTGCCCTGCGCCCAGATGGTGGAGTCGGGGGCCCAGGGCGTCAATATCAATGTCAGGGTGACGCCCGGCAGAGAGTATGCCTACACCCTGACCTTCCGGGAGGTGGAAGACGAGTACCCGGTGGTGCGGACGGCCTGGTGTCTCACAGAGGGAGAGCTGGGGACTCTTTACCTGGATGGGCAGCCCCAGGAGCAGAAAATCTACGGACTCTTTGTGTACCAGCCCTACTATACCGAGAGCTATGAGTGGCATATCTGCCTGGCGGTGACGGCGCTGGCGTTTCTGCTGCTGGCACTCTATCCTTGGCTGCCCCTCTGGGAGACCCGGCTTCTTCCGCTGTTCCTTTACGGCCATGCGTTGCTTGGCGTATTTTTGCTGGAGCTGACGGCCGGGGCGCCCCAGGGCCTGACCTGGAGGAAGCTGCTTTACAACACGATTCTGTGCAGCTTTCTCTTCCTTTTTCTGTTTCTCTTTCTCTGGAACGGAAAGCTGCTCTTGAAGACGGGAACTATCCTGTGCTTCCTCCTGGGGGTGGCCCAGTATTACGTGCTGAAATTCCGGGGGACGCCGCTGGTGCCCGGGGACCTTCTCAGCATCGGCACAGCCATGGAGGTGAGCGGCAATTATCGCTTTGACCTGCCGCCCCAGATGATCACGTCATTTCTGGTATTGGCTGTCGTGCTTTTGTGGGAGCGGAAGATACGCTTCAAAAAATATACCCTCCGGGTCCGGGGAGCGGTGCTTTGCCTACTGCTTTTATGCGGGGCAGGCAGCTTCGGGTATCTGAGATCAAGGCCGGTGCTCTCCACCGGGAACAACGGCGGCTTTTTCTGGAGCATGACGGAGTCCTACAAAAAATATGGATATCTGTTGAGTACCTATATCTATCAGCACTATCAGGTGATCGAAAAGCCGGACACCTATTCGGAAAAAACGGTGGAAGACCTGATGGAAGAGGTGGAGAGTCAAAAAGAGGCGGCCGCCGGGGCCGGAGATGAGGGACAGTATCCCAACATCATTGCCATCATGAATGAATCCTTTACGGATTTTGCCAGTGTGGGCGGCCTGGAAACCTCAGAGCCCGTGACGCCCTTCCTTGATTCTCTGGAGGAAAATACGGTCCGGGGAAATCTGTATGTGTCAGTCTTCGGCGGCGGGACGGCCAACACAGAGTTTGAGTTTCTCACCGGAAGCACCATGGGATTTCTGCCCGCGGGCAGCACGCCATACCAGGCCTACATAAAGAAGGAGCTCCCCTCCCTCGCCTCCTGCCTGAAGCAGTATGATTACACCTCCCTGGTGTGCCACTTTGCCAACCGGACCAACTGGAACCGGGACCAGGTGTACCCTCTGCTGGGCTTTGACGCCTACCTGTCGGAGGAGGACGCGGGGGAGCTTGACACCATCCACGGCTATCCCTCTGACGCCGCCAACTACCGGGAGGTGCTTCGGCTCTACGAGGACTGGAAGGCCCAAGGAGAGACCGCCCATTTCTTCTGTTTCAATGTGACCATCCAGAATCACGGAGGCTATACCTCCGGCTACCGGTGTGAGGATCCGCCCCAGTACACGGGAGGGCAGAGTCAGGAAGACGTGGAGGAATATCTGTCCCTGCTGCGGGAATCCGATCTGGCTTTTAAGGAGCTGGTGGAGTATTTCCAAAATGAGGAGGAGCCCGCGGTCATCCTGATGTTCGGAGACCACTGGCCCAGACTGAACGGCAGCTTTATCAGCGCTCTCACCAGCCAGGCCGGGGACGTAAGCGGTCTGGAAAAGAACCAGAACAAATACGTGACGCCCTTCGTCATCTGGGCCAACTATGACATCGAGGAGGAGAGAATCGAGAAGCTGAGCGCCAATTATCTGGGAGCCCTGCTTTTAAAGACAGCGGGAATTCCGCAAAATGGCTATCAATTTTTCCTGGAGGAGCTGTCCCGGCGGATCCCTGTGATCAACGCCCTGGGATATGTGGACTCGGCGGGGAACTACCTGGATTCATCAGAGGAGCTGGAGGAGGAGAACATCCGGTGGGTGGAAGCATACCAGATCCTGCAATACGACAACCTGTTTGGAAAAACGGATGGAAGCGGCGGCTTTTTTGGCTGAGAGGAGAGGCGCGGCGCTCATATACGGAAAAATGCCGCCAGATTTTTCCGGGAAAAATGATTTTACAAATGCCGGATCCTGTGGTAGAATCAAAAAGATCGTCTGATCGGGATAAGTAGGATAAATGGCCGCGGCTGGCAGACCGAAAGGTGCCAGACGAGGAAAGTCCGGGCTTCACAGGGCAGGATGCCGGATAACGTCCGGTGGAGGCGACTCCAAGGAAAGTGCAACAGAAATGAACCGCCGGTTTCACACCGGTAAGGGTGGAAGGGCAGTGTAAGAGACTACCGCTCTCCCGGCAACGGGAGGGGCACATGTAAACCCCATCCGAAGCAAGACCGCAAGGAAGCGTATGGCGGCCCGTCAGCTTCAGGTAGGTCGCTGGAGCCTGCCGGCGACGGCAGGCCTGGATAGATGGCCATTCACGACATAACCCGGCTTATCGTCCTGCTTATCTCTAAAAAACGGGAATACCGCGAAAGAACGCCAGAGGGACAGTCTGACATTCTTTTACGGCATTCCCGTTTCTATTTTGAAATCGGGGCAGAGGATGTCTTAGAAAAGTCTTAAGAAAAGCCAAGGAAAAGCGTTCTTTGTTTTTCCGGGAGGCTATGTTATAATCCGTATAGATAACAAGGATTTATTCTGCCCGGCAGAGTAGAATGAAAGGAAGGGATACTTATGAAGAAAAAAACAAGACAAATCATGGGCCTGCTGCTGGCCTTCGTGATGGCGTGTCTTCCGGCGGCCCAGGTCTTTGCGGAGACATCCTACTCGGCGGCTGGCAATCTGGAGGGCCAGATTTTGTTCCCGAAGGACAGCCTGACGGATATTGTGGGAAATATTCAGGTGGGGGACGGAGAGCCCTATGCGCCGGAGGGAGGCGGCTGGCAGAATTCAGACGAGGCCAGAGCCGTCAAGGCTGTCACCCAGGAGGACGGCACGATTCAGATCAAGGAAGCGGGATACGTGCTGGTGGTGGAGGGCGGTACCTCCGGAAAAAAGGATGATTTCGAAAATACCTCCAACCACTATCAGTTCGGCGACTGGGAAAAGCCGGAGAAGAGCACCGACATCGCTTATTATAAGGAGGGCGACACGGTGAAGCTGGTGGCGGATCCCCCTGCGGAGGGTATGGAGTTTGCCGGGTGGAAATGCGATCAGGAGGGCGTGAAGCTGGAAGACGCCTCCTCCCCGGAGACCACCTTCACCATGATCAATAAAAAAGTGACGGTGACGGCCCAGTATCAGGAAAAAGCGCCCCAGACCTACACGGTGTCCGTGGAAAACGGCACAGGCGGCGGCAGCTACGAGGAGGGCAGCTGGGTGACAGTGCAGGCCAACGACCGGACCTCCGAGAATCTGGAGTTCACGGGCTGGTCCATCTCCAATGAGGGTGTGGCGCTGGATACCAGCACCTGGATGGCGGCCGGGTTTACAATGCCGGCGGGAGACGTGACGGTGGCGGCCCAGTACCAGGAGATGGCGCCCCAGACCTATACCGTCAATGTGGAGAACGGCACAGGCGGCGGCAGCTATGAGGAGGGCAGCTGGGTGACGGTGCAGGCCAACGACCGGACCTCCGAGAATCTGGAGTTCACGGGCTGGTCCATCTCCAATGAGGGTGTGGCGCTGGATACCAGCACCTGGATGGCGGCCGGGTTTACGATGCCGTCGGGAGACGTGACGGTGGCGGCCCAGTACCAGGAGATGGCGCCCCAGACCTACACGGTGTCCGTGGAGAACGGTACGGGCGGCGGAGAGTTCGCGGCCGGCGCGGAGGTGACGGTGACGGCCAATGATCCCGGGGAGGGCAGCGCCTTTGCCGGATGGTTTTCGGAGGAAGGAGACGTGTCCTTTACGGCCCCCTTCGACATGACCACCACCTTTACGATGCCGGACCGGAATGTGATCGTCGCGGCCACCTACGAGGAGACGGAGCCGGAGACAGACCCGGCGGTGGAGCCCGAGACTGCGGCGCCCGAGACAGATCCGGCGGTGGAGCCCGAGACTGCGGCGCCAGAGACGGACCCGGCGGTGGAGCCTGAGACTACGGCGCCCGAGACAGATCCGGCGGTGGAGCCTGAGACTACGGCGCCAGAGACAGACCCGGCGGTGGAGCCCGAGACCGCGGCGCCTGAGACAAGCCCGGCGGCTGAGACCGAGGCTACAGCCCCCGAGACCGGGGCTCCGGACCCGGCGGCGGAGCCGGCTTCCGTGGCAGAGACCGCGACATCGGAGTCTGATATTGTGATAGAGCCCCAGGGCTCCGGGACGGATGTCACACTGGAGACAAGCGCGCCGGCGGCAGCGGAGCCGGCTTCCGTGCCGGAGACCCCGGCGCCGGCCCAGAGCGAAACACCGGCGGCGGAGACCTCCCAGACGGAAGAAAAATTTGACGTGGTAGTGGAAAACGGCATCGGCACCGGCGCCTACGCCGCGGGAGATGTGGTTACCGTGGAGGCGGCGGACCCGGCGGAGGAGGGGCAGATATTCGATTCCTGGCAGACCTCATCCTCCAATGTGATTCTGGATGACGCCACACAGGGCGTGGCTACCTTTGTGATGCCGGCGGAGAGCGTAACTCTGACCGCCACCTATGCGGCGGCAAAATATACGGTTACCCTGGAGAGCGGAACCTCAGATGTGACGGAGGCCGAGGCCGGACAGAACGTTACGGTGACAGCCAGCGACCGCTCCGGCGAGGGCCTGGTGTTTGATCACTGGGAAGGAATCGCGCTGGTGAACGGAGCGGAGTCTTCCCTGATTTTCCAGGACGCGAATGCTTCCTCTACCGTGTTCACCATGCAGGCGGGAGCCGCTTCGGTGAAGGCGGTTTACCAGGCGGAGGTAAAGACCTACCATGTAAAGGTATCCAACGGTCTGATCAATGACACCTCCACAGAGCTGGATGTGGAAGAGAATACGGCGATTTACGTTACGGCCAACGCCAGTCCCACCGGTCAGGCATTCTCCAACTGGAAGGTCAATGACGGCCAGTATGATCTGGGTGACGCGGCCTACAATACCAGGCTGGAGCTGACGGTGACGGAGGACATGGAGATCCTGGCCGAGTACGAGGGAATCCAGTACACGGTTTCCGTGGAGAACGGCGACAGCGATTATGACGAGTGCGTCGGCGGCACGGTGGTGACCATCACGGCGGATGAGGCGCCGGAGGGATATGAGTTTGATTCCTGGTCCGTCACCTCGGGCAGCGTTTCCCTGGCGGACGCCTCGGAGGAGACCACACTGTTTACCATGCCCTACGAGAATGTGTCTGTGAAGGCAAACTATAAGAGAGTGGCCTATGCGCTCACCGTGGAGAACGGCAGCAGCGGAGCGGATCTCTACTATGCCGGGGATACGGTGACCGTAAGCTCCAACTATCCGGCCAGCGGCAGAGAATTCAATACTTGGGTATCTGTCAGCGGCACTGTCACCTTTGCGGATGCCTCCCGGTGGAAGACCACCTTCACTATGCCGGCGTCGGATGTGACCGTCCGGGCTACCTATAAGGATGGTCCCTCCACAGATGACAACAAGATTCTGGAGCTGATCAGCGGCGGTGAATATTACATCGGAGATACCATCAAGTTTACCGCGTCCGGAGCGGGGATGGATAACAGCAACCCGAATCCGGGAGATTACCGTTATCGTCCCACCGGCTACCAGATCGGAAATGTGACCGGTACCTGGCAGGCTTCCCCTTATACTACCTCCATGGCCATCAAGGCTGCCGGAGAGTATACATTGAAGGTAAGCTTCAGCAAGGATGTATTCAACGGAACAAATTGGGTGGCGGACGGGACCACCGATTCCAAGTCCGTGACCTTCCGGGTGATTTCCCGGGCGGCAGGAGTAGCCACCGGAGATGATACGCCGATACTGGCGGTGGTAGCCGTGGCAGTGGTGGCCTGCGTATTGTTCATTGTTCTTCTGGTGCTGTTCATCAAGAAGAGAAGAAGATAAGCGGCAGAAATGAAAACAGGCCGCCGAGACCTTTCCCCATAGGTGAAAACCAGGGGGAGGCCTCGGCGGCCTTTCTGTTTCTCAATGAAGATCCATCGCTCATTTGGAGAGAATAAAGCGGTGGAGGATCTCCGCCACACCGTCGTGATTGTTGTCGGCCTGGGTGACGTAGTCTCCGTGCTCCGCGATTCCAGGGAAGGCGTTGCGCATGACGGCGCCGATGTGGGCGGCCTCCAGCATGGTGATATCGTTCTGGGCGTCCCCGGCGGCCACGGAGTTTTCCAGGGGAATGCCCAGGTAATCGCACATCCATTTCACCGCAAAGCCCTTGGAGATGCCGGCGGGGATGATCTCCAGCAGATTGTCATCAGAAAAGTAATTGTCAAGGACGCCTTCATATTCTGTCATGACCTCCTGCTGAAACCGCACCAGCCGCTCATGTCCCGCAAAATCCACGGCCAGAATCTTATAGGGCGCCTCGGCCAGAGCGGCGGTGATATCCGGCACCACCTGGTAGGGCAGTAGAGTCCGCTGGGAGTAGGCCTTCAGATCCTCCGTCTCCCGTTCCGCCACCACATGGGTGGAGGAGTAGGTCTGGATGTGCAGCCCTCTCTCCCGGGCGCTATGAAACAGCGGCCCCACCAGCTCCAGGGGAACCGGCCTGGCATAGATGGTTTCCTCCCGGTACATATCATAGATTTGACTGCCGTTGTAGGTGATGGCGTAGCAGCCCTTCCTGGTCAGGCCCAGCCTCTGGGCCTGAATGCGGGCGCTGGGCAGAGGTCTTCCCGTAGAAATCACCACGATGTGGCCCTGGGCCAGTGTCTCGTCGATGGCGGCCTGGTTGCCCGGCGTGATCTCCTTGTCGTCATTCAATAAGGTTCCGTCAAGATCGGTAAAAAAGATTTTCTTGTCCACTATTTTGTCTCCTTGCGTTCCTTTTCCATAAATTCTTCCAGCGCCTCATCGCTGTCGCTGATCCAGAGATCCTCCTCTTCAGGGGTGAGACCCAGGTATTCCCGCAGAGTACAGGTCTCGTCGCTGAAATTCCACTCCTCTGTCAGATCAAAGATTTCTTCAAAATCTGTCTCGCCGGACAGATACCGTTCCCGAAATTTTCTCATAGCTTTCGCTTCCTTTCTGTCATTGATCTTTGGCTCCTTTGCGGCTATTTCGCCGCCGCAGATCCTGCAGGATCTGGTAGGGAACGCAAAGGTTGTCCGTGCCGGTACCCAGGCGGATATTCGGTTTGTTGGCGCCGTGGAAATCTGAGCCTCCGCTGGGCAGCAGGCCGCAGTCCTTTGCCAGACCAAGCAGATAGGCCTGTTCATCAGGGCTGTAGGTGGAGTAGTAAACCTCCATCCCCATCAATCCGGTGTCCCGCAGCTTTTCCAGCAGCGCCCGCAGCACATCCTCCGGAAATTTGTATTGGAGAGGGTGGGCCAGCACAGGGATGCCGCCGAAGCGCAGAATCAGCTCCGTGACCGCAAAGGGACTGACCCGCTCCCGGGGAACAAAGTATTTGCAGCCTTCCCCGATGTGAGTGAGAAAGGCGTCCTTCATCTCCGGCACATAGCCCTGCTCTGCCAGGTATCTGGCAAAATGGGCCCTGGTCCACACGGTCTCGCCGAAGCGCGCCTTCATCTTTTCGTAGGAGATATCGATGCCGTCATCAGCCATCCTCCGGATCATTTTCTCGTTTCGGCGCAGCCGCTCCGAGCGGTAAAATTCGATCTGACGCAAGAGATCTGGCGCCCTGTAGTCCAGGTCCAGGCCCAGGAGGTGGATGTCTGTTCCCAGGTATTCCGTGGAAAACTCGATCCCGGGCACCACCTCCAGGCCAAGCGGGGCCGCCGCGGTGATGGCCTCCTCCAGCCCGTCCATGTTGTCATGGTCCGTCAGGGCGATGGCTGAGAGACCGAGGGAGGCGCCCAGAGTCACCAGCTCCGCAGGAGAGAGTGTGCCGTCCGAGCAGGTGGAGTGGGTGTGAAGATCAATATATTTCATAAAAAACTCCTCTGAGACGTTTTATAATAATTGAATCAAATTTAGTATAATCGAAAAACAGGGCGGTGTAAAGCGGACAAAACACAAAAGAAAAAGCTCAAATCCATCTTAGATCTGAGCTTTTTAACAGTTCGTAGGGGAATCGAACCCCTGTTTCCGCCGTGAGAGGGCGGCGTCTTAACCGCTTGACCAACGAACCGTATTCAGTTATGACAGAAGTTATCTCAAAGCTTCCGAGCAGTTCGTAGGGGAATCGAACCCCTGTTTCCGCCGTGAGAGGGCGGCGTCTTA
>CAZGRM010000134.1:0-9304 GCA_964528295.1 uncultured Lachnospiraceae bacterium | reverse complement strand
CTTTAGCCGCCATTCCAAGTCAACCCCGTTTCCGAAAATATGAATTACTATAGGGTAGCAAATGAGGAAAACAATTTCAAGCGTTCTGCGTAAACGAACCTGTGAGAGCGCAAATGGGAATTCAGGCCCGCTCCCCGGAGCCTACACGCGCGGAGTCTACATGCTCCGCAGCTCATCCCCGCAGCGCTCCACCACCTGCTGGATCCGGTACAGCTCCGACTCCTTGCTGACGCTCCTCCAGAGCCCCTTGTACCGGTAAAACCACTCCTCCAGGCGGGCCGCCAGGGCCTTGGGCGCCTCCACTCCCGGCAGAGCCGCGGGCCCGGCTTCCTGCCCTTCCGCCCTCCGGCGGTCCCGCTCTCCCATCCGCGCTCCCACCTGCTGAATGATCTCCATGCCCTCGATGGCAATCAGATAGGGACGGATCACAGGGCGGCTTGCGCTGTCCAGAAAGGGAATCAGCCCGTAGAGCTTTCCGCGGAGCTCTCCCAGCGCCGCCAGATCCTCCGGTATCCTGCCGATCTGCTCCGGCGAAGCCACCGGCCCATGGCCCTCCAGGTAATCGACCAGATGTCTCCACCCGAAGGCCCAGTGCTTCGGAATCTCCGCCGCCAGGGACATCAGCTCCTCCGAGCGGTCCCCGTACTCGATCCGGGAAATTTCCCGGTTTATCTCCTGAAATTCCTTCCGCCCATCGGAAAACAGCCGCTCCAAATCCACCGTCCCGGCGTCCTCCCGGTCCGTTTTTCCCATGGGGCCCTCCAGGACGCGAGGATTCCAGGAAAACGCGGCGCCGTAGATCATCCCCGGGAACCCAAAATCGGGATGATTGATATGTCCGAAATCTCCCCAGTCCGTATTCAGGATGCCCACAGCCCCGTATTTCCCGGCGTAGCGGCACATCCGGCGGATATTTTCGTAGGAGGCCTCCATCTGGTTCACCAGCTCATTCCAGCCGGCCACCCCCGGGCAGCAATACTGCACGGCCCCCGCCTCCGCCAGCTTCCTGGTGGACTCCTCCGTCTGGTTCCTGTCATATCCCCAGTTCAGGCAGATCGTCTCCTTGGGCAGCTCCCCTATGGTCTCGGGAAATCCGCAGATAATATCTCCCCAGAACATGGGAATCCTGCCCCGCTCCACCACGAACTCACAGAGCTGCCGCACAAAGTCCACATAGACCCGGCTGACTCCCACCTTCTCCGCCAGCTCCCGGCTCCGGCCCTTTCCCAGGTCAAAGGTCTCGTCGGCACAGATATTGAAATGCTTCGATGTGAACAGCTCCATATACGCTCCGATCAGCCGCTTCACCAGCTCCAGGCTCTCCGGGTTCGTCACATCCAGCGTATGGTGGGCCATCCGGTCCACAAAGCTGAAGGGCCGGTCCGCCTGATCCGGCAGCTCGCACAGATGCCGGAAGGTCCTGGTCCGCAGCAGCTTGTAGAGGTGCCCAAAGCTAGCAACGCTGGGGATCAGCTCCACATTTCTCTCCCCGCAGTACCGGTCCAGCTCCAGAATCTCCTCCGCCGTCAGCGGCGTATCATCCCTCCAGACCTCGCTGAGCCCCTCGAACAGGAAGCTGTGCTCCACATAAAGCTGAAGCTGGTTTACCTTATAAAACGCCAGCCGGTCCACCAGCTTTTTCAGATAGTCCAGGGTAGGAATCCTTCCCCGGGTCACATCGTGATAGAAGCCCCGGTTTTTAAAGTCCGGGTAGTCCTCGATCTCCAAAAAGGGCAGACAGGCCCCCTGCTGCCGGATCACCTGCCGCAGCGTCTGAATCCCATAAAACACCCCTTCTCTGGCGCCGCCCGTCACCCGGACTCCCGTCTCGTCCACCCGCAGACGGTATCCGTCCTCCCGGATCCCGTCCTCCACGGCCAGGGTCACCGCCGCCTTCTCCGTCCTGCCCCGGGTAATCTCCAGACCAAACCCCAGAGCGCTCTCCATCTCCTCCTTCAGCAGCCTCGCGCACCCAAGAGCCCAAGCCCCGCAGGTCCGATCCACCGTAATCCGCCCGTCATACTCCAAAACAAACGTCCCCTCATTAAACCGCCACTTCCGCGGTCTCGGCAGCAAATACATACAAAATCCTCCTCACAGTCAAAATCATCCGGGAAGCCCTCACCGAAATCTCTTCCGGTACTCATTGGGCGACACTCCCACGCTCTCCCGAAACACCTTTGTAAAATAAGAAAAATTGCTGTAGCCACCTGCATGGAAATCACATTGATGGGCATCCTGGTATTCTCCAGCAGCTCCTTCGCGGTCTCCACCCGCTTGCGCAGAAGGTAGCCGCTGATCGTCATCCCCATCTCCTTCTTAAAAATCCTTGAAATGTAATCCGGATTCAGATAGACGATCTCCGCCAGGTCATTCCTGGTAATCTCCCTCCCGTAATTGAGGTCAAGGAACTCCCGGATCCTGTCCACCACCGAACGGGACTCCCGGGAAAAGCTGGAATAGCGCACGGTGATCTCCGCCAGATACCGCACATACTCCATCATGTCCCCCACCGATCTCACGGCCCTCTCATAGAGCCGCTCTCCCGTATCATTCACAAACAGGCGGTAGGGCTGAACCTCCGTGTGCTTCAGCACCGCGCACATCAGCTGCAGCATGTCCATGCGGAACAGCTGCAGAATCTCCCGGCTCAATTCTCCCCGGTCCCGCAGCTGCAAAAGGTAGGCCTCCACCCGCTCCAAAAAAGCCTCCTTTCTGTTCTCCTCCAAAAGCATTCCCCACTCTGTCACCGCCGGCAGATGATAGGGCAGCTCCCTGTTCTCGTATTCCATGATGGAAACCACCCCCGGCTCCCTCATCACGTGGCCCGCCGCCATTTTTCTCAGATCGACCAGCATCGATTTGATATCCCGAAGCGGGCAGACGGTCCCCACGCCCAGAAATACGCCTGCCTGGAACCGCCCGGCGCAGCCCTTCTCCAGCCGCTCCATGGCCTTTCCCACCGTCAGAAAGAGCACGTCCTCCTCCCCGGCCTCCAGCAGCAGAACAAAAGAAAGGGCACCCACAGGCACCACAATTATATCACGGATTTCCAGTTCCTTACATCCCTCTTTTGCCATATTCTCAATGGACAGTGTCAGCCGGGGCGACTCCCACTTTTCCAGATTGTGTTGCTCATCGTACAGCTCCAGCCACACCGGGAGAAATCTGGTGTCCGGCGTGTATGGAAGGTCCGCGTTTTTCAGCGCCGATAGAAGCTCCTGCTCCGATCCATCCCCCTCCTTTTGAAAAAAGCTCTGAAAGGTCCCCCGGATAATGGCCTGGCGGTTCCGCTTCCAATTTTCACTCTCTTTTTTATAGGTGTCCTGCCGGCACTGCTCCTGGGCCCGGTCCACCGCCTCCCGGATCCCCTGCTCCAGCTTCTCATAGTCCACCGGCTTCAGGTAATAGTTCAAACTTTTCAGCTCAATGGCCCGCCTTGCATACTCAAATTGGGCGTAGCTGGTCAAAAAAATCGTCTGCATGGGATAGGCCCGCTCCCGGATCCAGGCCAGCAGATCCAGCCCGCTGCCCTGGGGCATCTCAATGTCACAGACCAGAATCTCCACCGGCACCTCCAGGATCAGCTCCTTGGCCTGACGGATATTGTAGGCCACATACACATGGCCGATCCCCAGCTCCTCCCAGCGGATCCTTTTCTTGATCCCCTGGACAATATATTGATCGTCGTCCACCAGCAACGCATTCATAGTCCTCTCCCCTTTCCATCCACCCGCTTTGGCAGGTGCAGCTCCACCACCGCCCCGCCCATGGGATTATTATAAAATCCGGCCCAGCCCCTGCCCTGATAAAAATATTGAAGCCGCCGCAGGCAGTTGGTGATCCCCACCCGGTGGCCCTCCTTTGTCTGGGGAAGCCGCTCTCCCCTGGACAGCGCCTCCAGCACCTCCGGCGGAAACCCGGTCCCCGTGTCGGAGATCGTGATATTGGCAAACTGCTCCCCGTCTCTCTCCTCCTCGCACACCAGAATCGTGATCTCCACCGGCCGGTCCAGAGAGACCGCATGGTGCACTCCATTCTCCGCGAAGGTCTGAAGCATCAGAGGCGGAATCCGAAACTCCCTGGTCTCCTCCTCCTGCTCAATATAATAAGTAAAAGCATTTTGATACCGCATCCTCTGGATCTCCAGATAGTTCTCCACATGGCGCAGCTCATGCTCAATTTTCACAAAATCAACGCTGCTCTGAAACAGATACCGCAGATAGTCCGAGGTGGCCGCCGCCATCCGCTTTGCCAGCTCCGGTTCCCCCATATCCACCATCTGGTAGACAAAATTCAGGCAGTTCAAATAAAAATGTGGTTTAATCTGGAGCTGCAAATAATCCATCTGAATCTCCTGCCGCTCCAGCTCCTTTTCGTACAAGGTAATTTTCAGCCGCTTGATCTGCCGCAGCAGATTTCGGAACTGCTCATTGGCCTGCTCCAGCTCCTTCAGCTCATTGCTGGTAATGTCGAACACCAGCTGATCGCTGCCGTCGTACCGCAGCAGGTTGTCCGCAAATTTCTGAATGGGCTCCAGCACCCGGTGCTGGAGGTACTGGTTGATCAAAATCAGCGTCGCCAGAATCGCTCCCCCCAGAGCGATCAACGCCACCTGGATCGCCAGATACCGCTCATAAAGCCCCCGGTTATTCACAAAAACGAGTACCCGGAAGGGCGCCCGGCCAAAGCTCTTTTCGATGACCAGATACCCCGGCACCCGGCCGCCCCTCTCCAGATACTCCCGCAGCACCTCCGGTGTGCCGCTCATCTCCTCTTCCTTGTTCTCATATTCCCCCATGCTCCCTGCCGGGTCAGCGGCTTCGCTCCCGCTCCCTGCGCCGGCCCCATCGCCGCTTCGCCCGGCACTCTTTGCCGCCCCGGTCCCCCATGCCACCGGCAAATCCTGCTCATCCAGCAGGGCGGCAAATCCCCGATCCGCAAAATTCAGCTCCTCCAGCGGCTTTAAAAGAGCGTCCGCCCGGATATAGCAGCCCAGATACCGGCCGCCGCTGTGCATCACCTTCATGATATAGCTCCCCGACTCACAGTACACGTCCGTCCACTTGGCCTTCGCCGAATAATCATTTAACGTCCCCTTCAGTTTTCGAAACATCGCCTCCATCTCCGGCTCGCTGACCCCGATAGAATTCAGCTCCATGTAGAGATCCTTCTCCTCAAAAAAAGCAAAAAACTTGTAATCCGTCCCATAATCCCAGGTGTATTCCAGGAAATCATTTTTCAGAAGAGACCGGGCCACATTCTGCTCCAGGGGATCCTCACTCTCCTCCAGCACGTCCATCATTTTCCTGATGTCCGACTTGATGATGCCGTCCCCGGTCAGGATGGACAGCATCTGCCTGCTCAGCTTGAAAAAGGTGCTGTCCTGCTCCTGAATGTAAAGCTCCGCCATGTTGCTCAGATATTGAGAATTCTGATTTTTGATATCCCGCACCACCATCAGGCTGACCAGCACATCCACTGCGATCAGCAGCGCCGACAGCAGCAGAATGCGCTTTCTCTGGCCCGACAGGGAGGTTTTCCTCGTTTTTTGCTTTTCTCTTTTCACGTTATCCCTTTACCGCTCCCACGGTGATTCCTTCCGCGAAATACTTTTGCAGGAAGGGGTAAATGATCAGCAGCGGAATCATCGCCACAAAGGCGATGGCCATACGGATGGACACCGCAGGCACCTTGGCGATCTCCGCCCCCACATTCAGCACCTTGCCGCTGGACAGATACTGTATATTGGTAATCATTTGATTCAATAGGTTCTGAATACTGTAGAGTCTCTGTCCGTCCTTCCCCGACAGGTAGTACAGACCGTTGGTCCAGTCGTTCCAGTAGCCCAGGGCCGTGAACAGTCCCATGGTCACCATGATGGGCTTCCCCAGGGGCAGCACGATCCTGGAATAGATGGTAAAGTGGCTGGCTCCGTCGATCATGGCAGCCTCGTACAGCACATTTGGAATACTTGTCACATAGTATGTCCGGATCAGCAGCACATTATTGGCGCTCAGCAGAAGCCCCGGCACAATCAGCGCGAAGATCGTATTTTTAATATGGAAGGTATTCACATACATCAAGTAGGTGGGTACCAGACCGCCGCCGAACAGCATGGTGAAAAACACATAAAAGGTAATGAACCTGCGCAGGGGCAGCTCCTTCACCGACAGCGCATAGGCGATCAGGGAGGACATTGCCATATTCAAAAAGGTGCCCACCAGGGTGACAAGGATGGTGATTCCGTAGGCCCGCAGGATCGTGGCGCCCTGCTGCAGGATATAGCGGTAGGCGTACAGGCTGAATTTCTTCGGGAAGAAGGAATAGCCATTGGAAATCAGCGTGGCCTCATCCGTGACAGAGGAGAGAAACACCAACAAAAAGGGCAGCACCACAGACAGGGTGACAAAAATCAAAATGATATTTGCTACCGCCTGAAAAATACGATTATTTCTTGAACGAACCATTTCTCCCCCTCCTTAGAACAATGCGCTTTCCGGGTCAATCTTCCGCACCAGCAGATTGCTGGCAAGCACGATGACAAAGCCCACCAGTGACTGATACACGCCCGCCGCCGACGCCATTCCCACGTTCCCCAGCTGAAGCAGCGCCCGGTACACGTACGTATCGATAACATTCGTTGTATTCAGAATCGTTCCCGAATTCATGGGCACCTGATAAAACAGACCGAAATCGGAATAGAAAATCCGCCCCACGCTCAGCAGCGTCAAGGTGATTACGGTGGCCCGCAGTCCCGGCAGAGTGATGTACCGAATCTGCTGCCAGCGGCTGGCCCCGTCCAGCTTCGCCGCCTCATAGTAGGATTTATCGATCCCCACAATGGTTGATATGTAAATCAGACAGCCGTAGCCCACGCCCTTCCAGCAATTAGTAATGATCAGGATGGCGGGCCAGTATTTCGGCTCGTTGTACCAGGATTTCGGCTCGATGCCGAACAGAGGCAGGATGGAATTGTTCACCATACCGTTTTCTGAGCTGAACAGCGCGTATACGATGTAGCTCAGGATTACCATGGACATCAGGAAGGGCACCAGGATCACGCTCTGATAGATCTTCTTCGCCATCTTATTCTGGATCTCGCAGATCAGGATGGCCAGCAGGATCCCCACCACCATATTCACGATGATAAAGGCCAGATTGTAAAGGATGGTATTTCTGGTAATGATAAAGGCGTCCTTCGTCTGAAACAGGAACCGAAAATTCTCCAGTCCGTTCCAGGGGCTGGCAAAGATTCCCTTGCTGAAATCGATCTTTTTAAACGCAATCACGATCCCCGCCATGGGAATGTAGTTGTTGATAAACAGATATACGCACCCCGGAAGAATCATCAGATACAGGGGCAGGAACTTTTTGAATTCCTTCCAGCCCTTCCGCTTCTTTGCCGTGCTATTCATACTTTCCCTCCTCTCGACTCCTCACCGGCGGGGGACGCCGCCCCCGCCTTTTCTCTTACTTCTGCGCCAGATAAGCGTCCAACTGGGTCTGCTTCTCCGTGATCACATTGTCCACGCCTGCCGTCTTCAGATCCTCGATAAACTTCGGAACGTATTCCTCCGGATCCACCGTGCCGGAGCCGATGGAGGGCGCATACTGATTGTATACATTATCCAGCGCCGCCATCTGGGTATCCATGCCGGTGCTGTCAAAGACAAAGCCGAAGGCGGCGGACTCCACGCCCTTGTCGTTCATCTCCTGGGTGGCCTTGTTCACATCGGGATCGGAGCCCTCCCAGAGATGGGTCAGCCGGCCGTTGGGCAGCTCCCAGGCCAGGTTAAAGCTGTAGCCCACATTGTCCATGGTCACACCCTCCGGGTAGCCGATGATGTCATGCTCCTCATCCAGGTAAACGTAGTCCACGCCTTCCTCTCCCCAGTTCAGCAGATTCATAATCTCGGGATTGCCATAGATGTAGTCCAGGCACTGCATCGCCTTGTCCGGGTCCTCGGAATTCTGGGCCACCGCATAGATGATATCGGAATAGTAATTGCTCTTCTTGATGGCGGTGTCTGTGAAATCCACCACCTCAAACTCATACCCCGTGGATACCTCAAACTCGGTCAGGATGCCGGGATGGTCTCCGGTAATCATGGAAAATACCCGCCCCGCCTTGAAAAGGCTGCTCCAGCTCTCGCTCTCGGTGGCGGCGTCCTTATTGATATAGCCCTTCTGATACCAGCCGTACAGCATCTTGGCCGTATCCATATACCAGTCCGACTCATACAAATTTGTCACGGTGGTGTCTCCGCTGGTGGGATCCATCAGGACGCCCATGCCGGTGCCCAGGGGATCGTAGGCGGAAAAGCCCAGCCGGTACAGGGGTCCGTTGGTGGAGCCGTTGGAGAACAGCATATCCATATCCGGCTCCCCGGCCTTCACGGTGGCGAACACCTCCTCCAGATCCTCCGGCGTCTTGATCTTTGAGGTGTCGATGTTGTACTTCTCCACCAGATCCTTTCTCATAAAGATCCCGGGCACGCTGGCCTCCTGGAAATAAACCGGAATGCCAAAGGTGAAATCCCCCACAGTCAGGGTCTTCAGATTCTCGCCGAACAGCTCCTTCAGATTGTCCCCGTGCTTGTCCAGCAGCTCCGACACGTTGATGATCTGGCCGTTGTTCATGTACTGCAGGGCATGGGTGGAGTCGGTGTAGAAGCAGTCAATCTTCTCATCGCCGGCCAGCATGAGCTGCAGCTGCTGGATGGAGCTTCCCCAGGGCAGCACCACGATATCCAGATTCATATTGATGGCGGGCTGCAGAATCTCGTTGATCCGCTCCTCGATCCGCTCCTCATCCCGCTGCTGGGTGCCGGTGAACACCATGGTCACCGTGTAGGGCTCCTCGTCAAAGTTCACCTCCGCCTTGGCGGCCGCGGCTGTCTCGGCCTCCGTCTTCGCCGTCTCCTTGTCCGCGTCCGCTCCCGCTTCCGCTTCCGTCTTCGCCGCCTCCGTTGTCTTTAGCGCTTCGGTTTTCTGGCTTTCCGCCTGTCCTCCCCCGCCGCATCCCGTCAACAGACCGGACACCATCAGAGCTGCCATCATCCCGGCAATCGCATTTCTTTTCATATCGCTACCTCCCGATAAATAATATGTATAATACAAGATAGTTTGATTCTACCATCCGGCCTCTCGGCGGGTCTATAAGCCGTCTGACCGAAAACTAACACTATTCCGACCTCCCCCAGTGTACCATCCCCGGGGCTGAAATTTCTTTCTAAATCCGGGTAAATAAAAAAGTGTCTTCGACACTTCAACCCCCTAGCCCCCATTCATGGGGGAATTA
>CAZGRM010000133.1:0-9407 GCA_964528295.1 uncultured Lachnospiraceae bacterium | reverse complement strand
ATCTTTACTGTAAAAAAATTTAAAATTTGTGTCCAGTTTTTGTTGACTAGTGCACTATGTGTGGTATGAATATCCGAAACAAGGTAAAAAAGCAAATTTTTATGGGGTATTGGAGCTGCTGAATAAGGCTAAAATTCCGGAAGATGAGACGGAAATGTCAGAACTGGACGAATTGATGTACTGTCTTCCGGAGAACCATCCGGCATTGATTACTTACAAAAAAGTCAGAATCGGCGCGACAGATACGGTACGTTCCATTATTATTTCAGCAAACTCTCGACTCGCGTATCTCCAGAATCCCAAAATCCTCCGCATTTTGGATCATGACGATATGGACATCCCCGCCATGGGAGAGGGTGTATATGAAAATCCAAAGCGGAGAACCGCGCTATTTTGTGTTATTCCGGATAATGATAAATCTTACAATTTCGTCGTTGGACTTCTTTATACTCAGATCTTTCAGGAATTATACTACATAGCGGACCACAAGTATGATGGCAGCTTACCGGTCCCTGTGGCCTTATGGATGGACGAATTTCCAAATGTGGCGCTGCCGGATGGCTTCCTTGAAATCCTCGCGACATGCCGTTCCAGAGAGATATCCTGTAATATCATTATCCAGAACTTGGCCCAGCTAAAAACCCTGTTTAAAGACTCTTGGGAAACTATTCCAGGCAATTGTGACGTCTTGATTTATCTGGGGGGAAATGAGGTTGGTACACACAAATATATAAGCGAGCTGCTTGGCAAATGGACGATTGATAAGCGATCTTCAGGTGAGACATTGGGGAGCCATGGTTCCAGCAGCAGAAATTATGATGTGCTGGGACGAGAGTTGTTGACGCCAGATGAAGTACGTAAACTGGATAATCGGAAATGTCTTATCTTTGTCCGGGGTTTTGATCCGGTGCTAGATGATAAATATAGGACTTTCGCAAAAGAAGAGTTTCAGCAAGCGTCAGCTCTTGGACCTTACCTACATAAAAAAGAGTGGGCTGTAATGCTGGAGGAAGGCCGTGATCAGTTTTACCTGGGTGGAGAAAAAGAAGAATCATATTATTATCAGGTGGAAAGCTACAAGGGAATATTTGAGGAATCAGAGACGTTCAGAGATCTGCAATCTATGGGAAACTATTTCATTCTGCCAGGCCGGGACGGATACTTGCATAATGATATGGAGGTGTATCCGATATTTTCGACAGAGGGGGAGCGAATTAAGACAGGAGTCGGTTCTCTTTCACGGCATTTAATTGTCGGATACTTTACGGATATGGAGGGCTATATCATCGTAGAGGCTGAATTGATCGAGAAAATATTTAGGACAAGTAATAGGGTTAATGATATTAGAAGAAGTTTTATGTAGAAGAATAGGAGGAATTATGCGGGAGATGGAATATCTTACAGAAAAAGATTTAGAGTATTTCGAAAAAAGAGAAAAACGCGGGGAAGCGGTCATACTACGGCTGAATCCAAAAACATTGCTGGAGCTGGATCTTTCCGCAATCAAGGCTCCGGAAACGCTGGATGAGAAAGAGATTAAGAAATGGTTAGACGAAAATAAGCTGTTTATGGAGGAGGTGTGTGAAGAGACGGAAAAGCTTCAAGCGGAAAATGAACAGCTCCGCAGGGAATTATGGGGTACAAGGACGGACAATCAAAGCGTTAAGAGAAACAAAGGAGAGACGCTGGCGCATAGGCTGCTGCAGGTGTCGCTTGATGCTGAACAGAAGGAGGTTATTGAATATGCGATAAATAATGGCTTGACAGAGCAACAAATACTGTCTTTGTTAAGAGATGACTTTTCAGCGGCGGAAATGAGGGCTGTATGCGATATATTTTTGAATGAGTAAACGATGTTATAGACAGCTACGACCTGACACCGAGAGGCATATCTGCTTCAGAGCCATCCGCTGTGTGCGGAGTGCATGAAAATATGAAGGGCCCCTGTGGTTGTTTCCTGTTTTAGAGAGTAACCACCGGGGCCAATGAATGATATATCATTTACGTTGAAAAATACCACAATCAAGAGTTTGCGTCAATGATTGATAACATCTATGTGCTAATTCCTCGGTGCCGACATCTGTCAGCACCGCCGCGGCCGTGCGGTTCGGGGCGGTGTAGCGCTGGGAGAGGTAACGCATCGAGGCGCCCATTTCACCGTCGGGTCCTCCGTATTGACTGATTATGATTGACGCGAGCTTGGCGTTTGGCGTAGTGATATTGACTGGATATTCCAGTCTCTTTTCATAGCTCCACATAGCTTAACAATTCCCTCCTTCCCAAGGCCAGGGCTGCTCCACCCACTGCCAGGAGCGGCTGCGGGAGTCGCCGGCGTGCCGGATGGTCAGCGGGCCGAAGGATCTCTCGTACACCCGCAGGGCAGCATTTCGTTTACGGTTGTTTTCCCGGAAGAAGCTCAGGGCCTCCTGGTTTTCGGGGTGGGTATCGAGAAAGAGAAGAGCCTCGTAGACGGCAAAGCTTACCTCATCGATATGAGTCAGGAGCTGTCCTTTGCTCATTCTCATCAAAGCCTCCTCATTCAGGTCCCGCTCCTCCGCGGCGTGTTGTTCCCGGCAGGAGGATTCATGGTCAAAATGGCGCTCCTGCATATTCCGGCGCTCCTGCTGGCAGGAGTCTTGCATATTCCGGCGCTCTTCCTGGCCGCAATTTTGCATGTTCCGGCGTTCTTGCTGGCAGGAATCCTGCATATTTCGATGTTCTTCCTGGCCGCAATTCTGCATATTCCGGCGCTCCTGCTGACAGGAGTCCTGCATTTTCCGGCGCTCCTGCTGACAGGAGTCCTGCATATTCCGACATTCCTGTTGACAGGAATCCTGCATAGCTCGGCGCTCCTGCTGACAGGAGTCCTGCATGTTCCGATGTTCCTGCTGGCAGGAGCCCTGCATTCGACGTTCCTGCTGGCAAGAACCCTGCATGTTCCGACATTCCTGACAGGAATCCTGCATAGCTCGGCGCTCCTGCTGGCCGCAATTTTGCGTATTCCGGGAAGCCTGGGACATGCGGTGATCCTGCATGGGCGGCCGCCGGGTTCCGGTACGGTTTTCGGGCATGGCGGTTCTGCCGCAGTTCATTTGACGATTCATACAATTTGAGCGGTTCACCAGCGTTTCCCTCCCTTCCCACAGAATGGCTTGTGCAGCCCCGGAAAGACCGTTCCGGCCTGGAGGGCGGCGCACAGCGGATAAGGTTCCTCCCAGGGCTGGGAGGGTACGTATCCCATGGCCAGGGGAGCGTCAGCCTCTCTCAGATGGTGATAGATGCTATTGACATGGATCGCGGAGTCGGATTCCCGGCATCCGCAGTCCGTACTGCGCAAATCTGACATAGTGGCTCCTTTCTTGATTGGAAGATCTTACACAGACCGCCTCACCCGGCCCGGGTATCGGTGACGGAGGGCGGAACTGTTATTACCAGCATATGAAACAAAAAAGAAAATGATGGTTGTACTGGAAAAAATCGAATAGATATGATATGATTACCGGGTACTTGATAGAACTGCAAAAAAGACAGAAAGGATGCTTATGGCGGTAAGATCAGATCATCTGCGGCCCGTTCCGAGGAAGACTCCGGCGAAAAAAGCCGGAAAGGGCAGAAAAAAATATATCCGCGGAATGATTACCGCGGAGTGGGATTATTTTGATTATAATTTGCTGGCAGTGGTGATTCTGCTCACCTGTTTTGGACTGGTGATGCTCTACAGCACCAGCGCCTATGAGGCTATGCTGGAGAGCGGTGGGGACGACATGTCCTATTTCCGAAAGCAGGCCATCATCAGTGTGGGAGCGCTGCTTCTGGCTCTGGTGGGCTCCCAGTTTGATTACCACTTTCTGGCCCGGTTCTCGGCGCCGGTTTACTGGGTCTCCATCTGTTTCCTGGTTGCCACGAAATTCATCGGCCGAGAGGTAAACGGGGCGAAGCGTTGGATTTACTTTGGGCCCATTTCCTTTCAGCCCGCTGAGCTGGCCAAGCTGGCCATTATTCTGTTTCTGCCGGTGCTGATTGTGAAGATCGGGAAAAATCTCAGGGACCGGAAGGCGCTGTTGATTATTCTGGGCTTCGGGGCGTTTTCCTCCTTCTGTACCTATTACTTTACCCAGAATCTGAGCACGGCCATGATCATCGCCGGGATCACCGTGGTGCTGATATTCATCGCCCATCCCCAGACGGCCCCCTTCCTGGTGGCGGGAGGGATCGGAGCGGTGCTTCTGTCCATCCTGGTGGGGGTGCTGGTGAACAGCGCCAACAGCTCCGGCAGCTTTCGTATCCGACGTATCCAGGTTTGGCTGGACCCGGAGTCCTATTCCAGCGTGGGAGGCTATCAGGTCATGCAGGCCTTATACGCCATCGGAAACGGCGGGTTTTTCGGCAAGGGATTGGGAAAGAGCACCCAGAAGCTGGGAGCCCTCCCGGAGGCCCAGAACGACATGATTTTTTCCATTATCTGCGAGGAGCTGGGGGTATTTGGCGCGGCTCTGGTGATTTTGCTGTTTGTGTTTATGCTGTACCGGCTGTTTTTCATCGCCCAGAACGCTCCGGATCTGCTGGGGTCCCTGATTGTGTCGGGCATTTTCGTTCACATCGCCCTCCAGGTGGTGCTGAATATTGCGGTTGTTATTAATCTGATCCCCACCACGGGCATTACTCTGCCCTTTGTCAGCTATGGGGGCACCTCGATTTTGTTTTTGATGGCGGAGATGGCGCTGGCCCTCAGTGTGTCCAGGCAGATCCGTTTCCGGTAAAAGCTTTCGGTAAAAACACAGATTTTCTGTGTTTCAAAATATAAACTATATTCAGGAGAGAAGAAGATGAGTAAGGTAAAGACAAGATTCGCACCCAGCCCCACTGGCCGGATGCATGTGGGAAACCTGAGGACGGCGCTGTACGCCTACCTGATCGCAAAGCATGAGGATGGCACCTTCATGCTGAGAATAGAGGACACGGACCAGGAACGGTACGTGGAGGGAGCGGTGGAGATCATCAACCGCACACTGGAAAAGACCGGCCTGATCCACGATGAGGGTCCGGACAAGGACGGAGGCTGCGGCCCCTACGTTCAGAGTGACCGGCAGAAGGCCGGCATCTACATGGAGTACGCCAAAAAGCTGATTGAGAAAGGGGAGGCCTACTACTGTTTCTGTGATAAGGAGCGTCTGGAGTCCCTGAAGCAGGAGGTGGCGGGGAAGGAGATCGTGGTCTATGACAAGCACTGTCTCCACCTTTCCAAGGAGGAGATTCAGGCGAAGCTGGACGCGGGAGTCCCCTATGTGATCCGCCAGAATGTGCCGAACGAGGGCACCACAAAGTTTGTGGATGAGATTTACGGCGTCATCGAGGTACCAAACGCGGAGCTGGACGATATGATTCTGATCAAGTCCGACGGCTTCCCCACCTACAATTTTGCCAATGTGGTGGACGACCATCTGATGGGAATCACCCATGTGGTCCGGGGAAATGAGTATCTGTCCTCCGCACCGAAGTACAACCGGCTCTATGAGGCCTTTGGCTGGGAGGTGCCGGTATATGTTCACTGCCCGCTGATCACCAACGAGGAGCACAAGAAGCTGAGCAAGCGCTCCGGCCACTCCTCCTACGAGGATCTTCTGGAGCAGGGCTTCGTCTCCGAGGCCATCGTGAACTACGTGGCGCTGCTGGGCTGGTGTCCCCAGGACAACCGGGAGATTTTCTCCCTGGAGGAGCTGGTGAAGGAGTTTGACTACAGAAATATGAGCAAGTCCCCCGCTGTGTTTGACATTCAGAAACTGCGCTGGATGAACGGCGAGTATCTGAAGGCCATGGACAGCGAGACCTTCTATCAGGCGGCCCTGCCCTACTTAAAGCAGGCCATCACAAAGGAGCTGGACCTTCGCCGGATCGCCGAGATGGTGAAGACCAGGATCGAGGTTTACCCGGATATCCCGGAGATGGTGTCCTTCTTTGAGCAGGTGCCGGAGTACGATGTGGCCCTCTACACCCACAAGAAGTCAAAGACCAACAGCGAGACCTCTCTGGCGGTGCTGGAGGAGCTGCTGCCCCGGCTGGAGGCCCGGGACGATTTCTCCAACGAGGGATTGTTTGAGATGCTGAAGGCCTACACGGAGGAGAAGGGCTGCAAGGTGAATTTCGTGATGTGGCCCCTTCGGGTGGCGGTGTCCGGCAAGGCCATGACGCCGGCGGGCGCCACGGAGATCATGGCTGTCATCGGAAAAGAGGAGACCATCGCCCGGATCCGGGACGGAATCGAAAAGCTGCGGCAGTAAATTTGCCGCGGGGGGAGAGAAGTACGGCAGGAGAATGATGCAAATAAGCAGCGCACAGTCAAGGGCAATCGCCCATGGAAAGGGACCCGCCATGGTGTTGGCGGGTCCCGGTTCCGGAAAAACCCTCGTCATTACACAGAGAACGAAATATTTAATTGAGCGGCACCAGGTAAACCCGGGAGAGATTCTGGTGATCACCTTCACCAGGGCGGCGGCTCAGGAGATGAAAGCCCGTTTTGGAAAAATATCGAAGGCCAGGGGCGTGACCTTCGGCACCTTTCATGCGGTCTTTTTTACGATATTGAAGTACGCTTACCATTACAGCAGCGCCAATATTCTCAGCGAAGAGCGGAAATATCAGATTCTCCAGCAGCTTCTGCGGGAGGCGAAGCTCCACTTTGAGGATGAGAAGGAGACGCTGTCGGAGCTGGCCTCGGAGATCAGTGTGGTAAAAAATGAGCAGATCAGCCTGGAGCATTATTATTCCAGGAGCTGCCCCCAGGAGGTGTTCCGCTCTATTTTCAGGGAGTATGAGGCGAGACACAGGCGGGAGGGACTGCTGGATTTCGACGACATGATGACCTGCGCCCATGAGCTGCTGGTGGCCCGGCCGGACATACTGGAGGCCTGGCAGAGAAGGTTCCGGTATATTCTGGTGGATGAGTTTCAGGACATCAATATGCTGCAATACGCCATTCTCCGCCTGCTGGCTTGTCCGGAGAACAATCTTTTTATTGTGGGGGATGATGACCAGTCCATCTACCGGTTCCGGGGGGCGAAGCCGGAGATTATGCTGAATTTTCCCAAGGATTATCCCGACGCGAAGCAGATCGTGCTGGATCAGAATTTCCGCTCCGCGGCTCCGGTGATCCGGGCGGCGGGGACGGTGATTGAGGAAAATACCCGCCGCTTCGCAAAGAAGATTCGCCCCGTGCGGCAGGGCGGAGAGCAGATTGATCTGAGGGAATTTGACAATCCGGACCATGAGAGCCTCTATGTGACCCGGCAGGTCCAGAAAAGTCTGGAGCAGGGGACAAGCCCCAACGAGATTGCCCTGCTGTTTCGCACCAACCAGGGCGCCAGGGCCTACGCGGAGCGGCTGATGGAGTTTAATATTCCCTTTGAGATGCGGGACGCCCTGCCCAATATCTATGAGCACTGGATCGCAAAGGATATTTTCGCCTATCTCCACCTGGCCAGGGAGCGGCTGGACCGGGCGGAATTTCTGCAGGTGATGAACCGTCCCAAGCGGTATCTGGGGCGGGACTGCGTTGACTCTGCCGTGGTGTCCTTCGAGACACTGCGCACCTACTATGAGGAGAAGGAGTGGATGCTGGACCGCATCGACCGGATGGAGGCGGATCTGAGAATGCTGCGGGATATGGCCCCCTATGCGGCGGTGAATTTTATCCGGTATGGGATGGGCTACGATGATTTCCTGAAGGAGTACGCGAAGACGAGAAGGCTGAAGCCGGAGGATCTGCTGGATATCGCGGAGGAGATTCAGCAGGGAGCGAAGCCTTACCCCACCTGCCGGGAGTGGTTTGAGCACCTGGAGGAATACCGGAAACGGCTGGAGGAGCAGCGGGGAAAGCGGGAGAGGAGCGAGGACGCCATCATCCTGGCCACCCTCCACGGCTCCAAGGGGCTGGAGTTTCAGGAGGTATTTCTGGTGGACGTGAACGAAGGGATCATTCCCCACAGAAAGGCCATGGTGGAGGCGGACATGGAGGAGGAGCGGCGGCTGTTTTACGTGGGGATGACCAGGGCAAAGGACCGGCTCCACCTGTTCTACGTGAAGGAGCGCTACGGCAGGGAGGCGGAGCCCTCCCGGTTTCTGGAGCCCTTCCTGCCGGAAGATACATAAAAAGGCGGCCGCCTCAAAAGCGGCCGCCGGCTCGTTTACTCTTCCACATCCTCAGCGGGAACCATCTCGTCATATTCCAGGGAGTCCAGCCACTCGTCAAAGCCCTCGGAGGCTGCCTCGTACTCGTCATCGTCCTCAATGTTGTCGAGAACCGGCGCACCGTTTTCCTGGGTAAAGCGGTACAGGTACACTTCGCCGTCCTCATTATTTCCGTTCTCATCCAGCGGAAGCAGGGCGATGTATTCCCGGCCGGCCGCCTCGTAGATGGTGAGGATGGAACATTCCACTGTCTCGTCGTTGTCCAGTGTCAGGGTAATGGTGGCGGAGCCGCAATCCTCCGCGCAGCTTGCGCAGTTTCCGCCGCATGATTCTAACTCACTCATTTGTTATACCTCTCTTTTCTCCTCTTAGCGGGATTGATGCTGTCGTTCCTCCCTACTTTACCAGAAACAGTAGAAAATAGCAAGCAGATAGTTGCGGTTTGGCCAACAGGCCGCCTTTTCATTTTCTGGTTGTCTGAACTGTGACAAAATATCAGCATAAAGTACAAGATGGGGCTGGGAAAATTTGAAGAGACATGTTATACTGATTTTAAATGTTCCTTAAAAATGTTTCATAAAATGAGAGATAGGAGAAATAGAATCTATGAAATGCGTATCCTGGAATGTGAATGGCCTTCGGGCCTGTGTGCAAAAGGGGTTTCTTGACTATTTTCATGAGGCGGACGCGGATATTTTCTGTATCCAGGAAAGCAAGCTTCAGGAGGGGCAGATCGAGCTGGAGCTGCCCGGCTATCATCAGTATTGGAATTACGCGGAAAAAAAGGGGTATTCCGGCACGGCTGTTTTCGCGAAGCGGGAGCCTGTGAAGGTCAGCTACGGGATCGGCATGGAGGAGCATGACAGGGAGGGACGGGTCATCACGTTGGAGTATGATACCTTCTTTTTTGTGACTGTCTACACGCCCAACTCCCAGAATGAGCTGGTCCGTCTTCCCTACCGGATGAAATGGGAGGAGGATTTTCTGGCCTATCTGAAAGGGCTGGAGGAGCGTAAGCCCGTGATTTTCTGCGGGGACCTGAATGTGGCCCATCAGGAGATTGACCTGAAGAACCCCAAGACAAACCGGAGAAACGCCGGATTTACGGACGAGGAGAGAGAAAAATTTTCCAAGGTGGTGGAGAGCGGCTTTATCGATACGTACCGCTATTTCTACCCCGACCAGGAGGGAGTGTACAGCTGGTGGTCCTACCGGTTCCGTGC
>CAZGRM010000132.1:0-9422 GCA_964528295.1 uncultured Lachnospiraceae bacterium | reverse complement strand
GGGATAAACGCTGAAGGCATCTAAGCGTGAAGCCCCCCTCAAGATGAGATATCCTAAGACCCCTTGAGGAACACGAGGTAGATAGGGCGGAGGTGGAAGCGCGGTAACGCGTGGAGCTGACCGCTACTAATCGGTCGTAAGCTTATCCAAACGGAAGGGTAAAAGACGGATGAATATGGTATTCTGTATGTGGTTTTGAAGGTATGTGGATAAACACAGGAGTGATTTCCTGTGTTTTTTTGTTGCCAAAATTGGAATTATTCTTGACAGGGATGTCTAATGGTGTTAGGCTATATCTGTCTAATGATATTAGACAGATGATTGAAACTGATAGAGACAGATCATATTTAGAAAGATGATTTGCGGAAGGGATGTGATATGATGGAGAATTTGGTGTTGGGCACTATGGAGACCCGATTTGCGGTGCTGATTTGGAGGGAGGCGCCGATCACCACCGGGGAGCTGGTGAAGCTCTGCGGGGAGGAGTTCGGGTGGAAGCGCACCACCACCTATACTATGCTGAAACGCCTCTGCCAGAGAAATATTTTTAAGAGCGAGGGCGGAGTGGTGACCGTGCTGATCACAGAGGAGGAGTTCCACGGAAGGCAGAGCGAGAAGTTTGTGGCGGAAACCTTCGGCGGCTCCCTGCCCGCGTTTATAGCGGCCTTTACGAGAAGCGCGAAGCTGAGCGAGGAGGACGCCAGGGAGATACGGAGATTGATAGACGACAACCGGGAATGAGGTATGTGTGGTTGAGGAGGCACAGTCATGATGGAGATGGTGTTTCGTATCGTGATACAGATGAGCTTTTACGGACTTGTGGCGGGGGCGGTGGCCTGCGGAGGAAGCTGGCTTCTGAGACATTTGCCGGTCTCCAGGCGGGTGGGATTTCTGCTGTGGGCGGTGGTGGGCTTGCGCCTGATCTGCCCGCTGTCGGTTCCTTCACCCGTTCCGGGCTTTGGCAAAGAATTGTTGTCTTTAGCGGGAGTCCAGCTCAATTTGCGGCTTTTCGAAGTGGGAGCGGGCAGCGCTGGAGAAGAAGCCCATGGTGATACGGATGGGCAGAGGGCTGGTTCAGGCGCCGCGGGAGCGGGCGGCTTGGAGGATGGCGGGAATGCTGTGGAGGCGTCCGGTGCCGGCGAGGGAGATGAAGGCCAGGACGCCGCGGTGATAAACGAGGCCGGTATCGGGGATGCCGGAGGCTTGCGGCCGGGACATTCTGATGATTTTACAGAGAAATGGATCCGGTGGGTTGGGATGGCGGGGCAAACCTGGTCAAAGTTCATGACCTGGTTCGATCAAATGGTTCCGGAGCTGACGCGCCTTTGGATAGGGGGAGTATTCCTGTTCTGGTTCTTTGGCATCGCCGCCGGGTTTTGGTTCCGAAGACGTCTGCGTTTTGCCATGGAGCTGGAGCCGGGAGTTTATGAGGTGGATACTATTGATTCCTCCTGTGTGTTTGGGCTGCTTCATCCAGGAATTTACCTCACGCCCGGTCTTACGGAGAGCCAGAAGCCCTATATTCTCTGCCATGAGCGGGCCCATATCCGCCACGGAGATCACCTGTGGAAAATAGTGGCCTACGGAATCATGGGACTTCACTGGTTCAACCTCCCACTGTGGGGCGTCTATCTCTTCTTCCAAAAAGAAATAGAGAGAAATTGCGATGAGACGGTGGTGGAGTGTATGGGGACAGAGCGAAGGAGCGAATACTGCGAAACACTTCTGACACTGGCAACGAAAAAAGGAGCTTTTGTTTTTGCGCCGCCGGCATTTGGCGAGAGAAGGGGGAAAAACGACATGAAGGATCGGATAAAACAGATTTTGAAATACCAGAAACCTAAGAAAGGGATTCAGACCGCGGCTGTAGCCGTTTCACTGATCATCGGCATAAGCTTGCTCTCAGGCCGCATTGCCCTGGTGGCCGGTGCCGGGTCCCGGCATGAGGAAGAGGGGACAGAGCAGATAACGGAGCTTGCGGCTTCCCTTTATGCTCTGAATAATCCCTACGTGGGGAATGCCCCCGGAGACGGCGCCCTGGTCAATGCCCTGCTGCCTTATCTGCCCATCACGGATCTGTCCATGGAATTGGAGACAGATCAGGAGCCCTACAGCCTGATCCTGAGGCTGAAGGAGGACGACCAGGAGCTGGGGAAAAAAGCTTTGGAGCAGGGAGATCCCACATTGGACCGGGCCTCGGCCCTCCTGCTGGCCCTGATCGGCAATCTGGATCAGGTGATCTGGGAGTACGGGGACGAGGCGGAAAGCCAGGAGACACAGGTGCGCTTGTATATGGACACGAAATGGGCGTCAGACACCTGGGATATTGAAAATATCAAAGATTACGGCGCCTCACCGGAAAAGGTGGAGGAGCTGTTGAAGCTCATAGACTTTACATCTACTTCTATCATAGGCGGAGCGGACGGCCCCACCAGCATCTGGGTGGCCGGAAAAGTGGAAGGGGATGATTCCGCTGGTGGTACTCAAATTTCCGTTGTTGACAAAACAGGTGAGAGCCTGGATCTCCAGATAGAGGGAAACGAGGAGATGGAACAAGGGGTAAATCAGCTGGATGCCGCCACCCAGACGGCCATTGATTTTTTAATTGACTTCTTTAGCGTCAAACAGTCAGAAGCAGACGCGGTGGCGGAGGGCATAAAGAAGGAAAACCAAGAGCTGATCGAGCAGATCCGGCAGCAGCAGGAGAAACAGTCCGAGTCAGAGGGAGAAAGCGGATACCTCGTAGAGTACAACTCAGAGACACTTGCGAATCTGGAAAACCAGGATCCCTTCACCCTCCTCAATGAAAACGCGAAGAATACCCTGGAGATGAACCGCTGGATCTTTCTCCCCTACCAGCTCTCAGCCTTCTGGAAGCAGGACATGACCCTGGCCTCCTGCGGCCTGGAGATCATCTACCAGGAAGAAGCAAAAGCCCGCTACGAATACACCGCCCAGATCAGAACCAACGACGGGGAATCTCCCAAATGTGAGGTCTCCGGCTACGTCCGTCTGATAACCGCCGGGACGGATAAATGGGTAATCGATGAAGTTTCAGTAAACATCCTCACCGAAGAGCTCCAGGCTCAGGCGATTCAGGAGTGGGGGGAGAAAGTGGCGGCGGAGTAGCGGGTTCGCCAGGTGGGAAATCGGTATGTTCAGCGATGTATTTCTGTGGTACAATATTTCGGTCTGGTAATTGACAGAGGACAGCAATGGTGAAAGAAGGAGTTGGGAATGGAAAAAAAGACATGGGAAGAGGCGATCGAGGAGTTATCGCTGATGCTGATGTACCTGACGAGGTTTCGGGACAATAATGAATATTGCAGATATATGGAAATGACCTGGAAGGGTTATGATTTTGACACAATGAATCAATTGGAGAAGAAAGACTGGATTATTCAGCCGAGAAGAAGTAAATACGCATATCTGACGGAGGAGGGAAAGGAGCGGGCCAGGGCGCTGCTGCAAAAATACCAGTTGCCGGATCAGGAGCTGTGGGAACGGTTTGAATTTCGAAATATCAGGCCGGAAGAGGGAGAGCAGGCGGCTGAGATCGAGCGCATTTGTTTTCCACCCAACGAGGCGTGCTCAAAAGAGCGGATGCTGGAGCGGGCCGCAAAGATTGCGGAGCTGTTTTTGGTGGCTGTTGATAAGGAAACAGGAAGGATAGCCGGGTTCTTGAACGGACTTGCCACGAATGAATATTCTTTTCGGGATGAATTTTTTACCGATGTGGAGCTGCATGATCCGGAAGGAAAAAATGTCATGCTGCTGGGTCTGGACGTACTCCCGGAATACCGGAGACAGGGATTGGCCAGGGAGCTCATGTATCAGTATCTTCGCAGAGAGCGGGAAAGAGGCAGGCGGATGATTCTTTTGACGTGCCTGCCTTCGAAAGTAAAGATGTACAAGAAAATGGGATTCCGGGATGACGGAGAGGCAAATTCCAGCTGGGGCGGCGAGCGGTGGCATGAGATGAGCTGCGTGGTTAATTTCTATGGGTGATCGCACCGCATGCGGGCCTGCGGAATCCGCACAGACTGGAAAACGCGTCTTACGGAGAACGAAAATGAACAGAGGAAGAGGGACCCTGGCGATACTTTTGCTGGCGCTGACGGTGTGTTTATGCGGAGGGCTTCAGGCGGAAGCGGCGGTTATATATTGATTGATTCAATTGTTTGCTCTACAGAAATGTCAACTAATTGAAAAGATTGGTTGACATTTCTTTTTTTGTGCGGTATAGTATTAACGTCAACCAGAAAATAAAATAAGTTGACAATAATAGAGAAATGAGGAGAGGATTTATGATTTCAGTGACAAAAAGCAGAGAACTGGTGTACTGTGCCATGTTTACCACCTTGACTGCCATAGGGGCCTTTATTAAGATCCCGATTCCGGTGGTGCTTTTTACGTTGCAGTTTTTGTTCACCATGCTGGCGGGGCTTCTGCTGGGAGGAAAGCTGGGGGCAATCAGTGTGGGAGCTTACGTTTTGCTGGGGCTGGCGGGGCTGCCCATCTTTGCGGAGGGCGGCGGCTTCTGGTATCTGCTGAAGCCCAGCTTTGGCTATCTGATCGGCTTTGCCGCGGGCAGCTACGTGACGGGACGGATGGTGGAGAACCTGAGGCAGCTCACCATTCCCAGGATCCTGGCGGCGAATTTTGCCGGGCTGCTGATCGTGTATGGAATAGGAATGATCTATTATTATGTGATCTGTAATTTTGTGATCAACACGCCCATCGGGGTATGGCCGCTGTTTTTGTACTGCTTTCTTTTGGCGGTGCCAGGAGATATTTTGCTCTGCTTTTTGGCGGCGGTGCTGGCGAAGAGGCTGATTCCTATGATACGGAAGGGATATTGAGGGCGGCGCGGATTTTGATCGGGAGGAAATGCGGATGAGCAGAAATTTATTTATCACCGGCACCGGTACGGATATCGGAAAGACCTATGTGGCCGGGTTGATTGTGAAAAAAATGCAGGAAAGAAGCGGAAATGCGGCCTATTATAAGGCGGCCATGAGCGGAAATGACAGAAGGCCGGATGGCAGCCTGATCCCGGGGGACGGCCTGTGGGTGAAAATGCGGTCGGGGATCGCCCAGCCCCTGGAGGAGATGTGCCCCTACGTTTACGAAAACGCGTATTCGCCCCATCTGGCTTCCAGGATCGAGGGAAATCCGGTGGATCTGGAGGTGGTGAAGGAGCGCTTCCGCCAGGTGGCGGAGAAGTATGATTTTGTCACTGTGGAAGGCAGCGGCGGAATCCTCTGTCCCATTTGCTTTGATGAGAGAAAAATCCAGCTGGAGGATGTGGTGCGGGAGCTGGGGCTGTCCTCTGTTTTGGTGGCGGACGCGGGCTTGGGCACCATCAACAGCGTGGTATTGACCGTGAAATATATGGAGGCCAAGGGACTTCCGGTGAAGGGCATTATTTTCAACCACTTCCATCCGGGAAATTTGATGGAGGAGGACAATCGGAGAATGTGCGAGTACATGACGGGGCTGAAGGTGCTGGCCTGTGTGGAGGAGGGCGCCGGGGAGCTTCCCATGGACGGGGAGGAGCTGGAGCGGCTGTACGAGTGAGGGTCCCGGCAGATCACAGAGAAGCGTAGGAGGCCCTCTTGTCCGGGCGGATGAGAAGACGCGGGAGCGGCGGCAGATGGCCTTTGAAGAAAAAGCGGACCTCTGCCGGACAGACTGTGGGAGAGGCATCCGGGCGCGTTTATGATTGAATAGAAAGGAAAGTAATTATGATATGGTATCCCTATGAACAGATGAAAACGATGCGGCAGCCCTATAAAATATTGGACGCGGAGGGGGTCTACCTGTACACGGAGGATCAGAAGCTGATTGACTCGGTCTCCTCCTGGTGGTGTATGATCCACGGCTACAAGCATCCGGAGCTGAACGAGGCCATCAAGAACCAGGTGGACCGGTTCTCCCATGTGATGCTGGGAGGCCTGACCCATGAGCCGGTGCAGAGGTTGGCGGCGAAGCTTCGGGAGTGGCTGCCGGGAGATCTGGACTACTGCTTTTTCTCTGATTCCGGCAGTGTGGCCGTGGAGGTGGCGCTGAAAATGGCGCTGCAGTTCAACACAAACCGGGGGGATGGCCGGAGCAAGGTGCTGGCTCTGAACCACGCCTACCACGGGGACACCTTTAAGGCCATGGAGGTGGGGGACGATGAGGATTACCATTTTGCCTTTGGGGAGAAGAAGGGAGTGATCCATATTCCCACCCAGCTTCCGGCTCTGGAGGAGGCCTTCCGGGAGCATCACCAGGAGCTGAACTGCTTTATCGTGGAGCCTCTGCTGCAGGGGGCCGGCGGCATGCGGATGTATGATGTGGCCTTTTTGAAGCGGGCCAGGGAGCTCTGCGATCAGTACGATGTGCTGCTGATTTTTGACGAGGTGGCCACCGGCTTTGGGCGGACCGGAAACCGCTTTGTGGCGGATCTGGTGCTGCCGGATATCCTGGTGCTGGGGAAGGCTCTGACGGGAGGCTACATCGGCCATGCGGTGACGGTGGCGAACCACAGAGTCTATGAGGGCTTTTACAGTGATGATCCCTCCCACGCTCTGATGCACGGCCCCACCTTCATGGGAAACGCTCTGGCCTGCAGCGTGGCGCTGAAGTCCATTGAGATTTTTGAGCGGGACAATTATATGGAGAAAATTCGCCGGATCGAGGCTATCACCCGGCGGGAGATGGAGGGCTTCGAGGCTCCGGGAGTCAAGGAAGCGCGGATGATGGGCGGCTGCGTCTGCCTGGAGGTGGAGGACAGCAGGGTTCTAAGGGGTTTCCAGCAGTACGCCTATGAGAGAGGCGTTTTCAGCCGCCCCTTCCTGAAATACATGTATGCCATGGTGCCCTATGCCATTCAGGAGGAGGAGCTGGTGAAGATATTGGATACCATGAAGGCGTGGTTTCGGAGATAGATGCGCTCTAGCGGCTCAACGCCTCCAGGGCCACAAGAATCTCGTTCTTTTCGCCCCGGGCGGCCGCGTCGGCGCCTTCTTTGTAGGAGGAGATTCCTTCCCTGATGTCCTTTTCCCATTCCACCACCACGTTCAGAATGCTTGCGGCGCGGATTTTCCGGTGGGCTCCCACGGCAAAGAGGGTGGAGGTTTCCATGTCGGAGGCGAAGATTCCCTTCCCGGAATAAAAGTGATCCAGCTCCTGTTTTCTGGAAAGATACAGGGCGTCATGGCACCGGGTGGCGCCGATGCCGAAGGGGAAGCCCAGCTCCCGGGCCGCGTCGGCGCAGGCCTGAAGCAGGGTCCCATCGGCATAGGCGCAGAGGATGCCGTCGGAGGCGCGAGCCGGAGACACAGGCGCCTGTCCGCCGGGGAGGCCGCCTGTGCGGGCGGTGTCATGATTCTGGGTCTGACCGGGGCTGGCCGGAGAATTTTCGTTCAGCTCCCCGCAGGCGTAGCGAAAATAGTTCAGATACGCCTGGCTGGTGCCGTCGTCGCAGACCGCCCGGTCGCAGAGCACCAGCTCCCCCAGGCGCAGATGACTCTGGAGGGCTCCGCAGCTCCCGATCCGCACCAGGTCGGTGACGCCCAGGTCCGCCAGCTCCTCCACACAGATGGCGGTGGAGGGACCGCCCATGCCGGTGGAGATGGCCAGAATCCGCCGGCCCTTGTAGGTGCCGGTGGCGCTTTTGTACTCCCGGCTGAAGGTCTCCCAACGTACATCGGTCAAATAAGAGACGATCTCATCCACCCTGGCCGGGTCTCCGGGGAGAATGGCGGCGGTGGCGCAAATCGAGGCGTCCAGTTGGATATGAGGCATTTTATTCATAGGTAATTGCTCCTTTCATCGGCGTCTTGTTCTGCTCCGGCGGCCTTGTCAATTGAGAAATTGCGATGAAACTACAGAGCCAGTTCTCCGTATAGGACCGGAAAACTGGCTTTTGTATGTGTTCTTGCCGGAGAAGGATTTCTTTGTACGGCGAAGTGCGCCTGCTTTTTTATGAATTTTAGCATCCTGCCTTTTGGTTGTCAATATTTCCCGCAGTTTCAGACCGCTTTGCGATGGGGGAAATGTTTGGAAAGGCCCTTGCCGCCCCGGATGAATATTGTTATACTGAGAGTCAGCGAAGGAAAGGAGGACGAGTTTTGGAAAAGAAGAAGGATTTGCTTTTGGTGATCGATATGCAGAATGTCTACCTGCCGGGGAGGGATTGGGCCTGCCCCTCTATGCCGGGGGCCATCGGAAGGATTTGCCGCCTCCTGGAGGCGGACGCGGTGGAGCAGGTGATTTTTACCCGGTTTGCGGCGCCCTCTGCTCCGGTGGGGACCTGGAAGGAGTACAATGAAGAAAACGCCGCCATCAACAGCAGCCCTTACCTGAATGAGCTGGTGGAGGAGCTGCGCCCCTATCTGAAACGGTGGCCGGTGTACGAGAAATCGGTCTACTCCTCCATGCGAATCCCGGAGCTCTTGGAGGCGGCGAGGGCGGCGGACCGGGTGGTGCTCTCCGGTGTGGTGGCGGAGTGCTGTGTCCTGGCCACTTTGATGGAAGCCATCGATCT
The DNA here is from genome assembly GCA_964528295.1 of uncultured Lachnospiraceae bacterium. Classification (GTDB taxonomy): domain Bacteria; phylum Bacillota; class Clostridia; order Lachnospirales; family Lachnospiraceae; genus Choladousia. Next base: position 886 of record CAZGRM010000132.1, on the reverse strand, counting down.
GGGGTGCAAGGTGGTCTATCTGACCGACTGCGTTTCCGGCCAGACAGAACAGAATGAGGCGGCGATCCGAAAAATAGCGGAGAGCTTTGCTCCCCTGCACACGCTGGTGATGGACAGCGGTACGTATTTAAAAGAAATCAGAGAAGGAGTGTCTTGACAACTCCCCGTACTTAGTGGTACGTTTATACAGCAAACAATAGGCAGCGCCGGCTGCCTTACATTAAGAAAAGATCGAGGTGCGACGTATGCAGGAATTAAAACCGATAAAAGAGGGAAAGGTACGTGAAATTTACGACAACGGCGACAGTCTGATCATGGTAGCCACAGACCGGATCAGCTGTTTTGATGTGATCCTGAACAATCAGGTGACGAAAAAGGGCACGGTGCTGACCCAGATGTCCAAGTTCTGGTTCGATATGACCCAGGATATTCTGCCCAACCACATGATTTCCGTGGACGTAAAGGATATGCCGGAGTTTTTTCAGCAGGAGAGATTTGACGGAAACAGCATGATGTGCAGAAAGCTGGAGATGCTTCCTCTGGAGTGCATTGTCCGGGGCTATATCACGGGAAGCGGCTGGGCCAGCTACCAGAAGACCGGCGAGGTCTGCGGGATCCGTCTGCCGGAGGGGCTGAAGGAGTCCGATCAGCTGCCGGAGCCGATTTACACCCCCTCCACCAAGGCGGAGATCGGGGACCACGACGAGAACATTTCCTATGAGCAGAGTATTGATCATCTGGAAAAATATTTCCCCGGAAAAGGCAGGGAGTATGCGGAGAAGCTTCGTGACTATACCATTGCGCTGTACAAGAAATGTGCGGAGTACGCGCTGAGCAGGGGGATCATTATCGCCGATACGAAATTTGAGTTCGGTCTGGATCCGGA
>CAZGRM010000131.1:0-9516 GCA_964528295.1 uncultured Lachnospiraceae bacterium | reverse complement strand
TTGTAATTACAAGTGTTTCCGGATTTTTTTACGTAATAAAGTGTCAAATTTGGGTCTTTGTTATTCTCTAATCATTGCATTATAATAGCCGATTCATACCGTTTTGTCAAGGAAACAACCGCTTTTCACGAAAAAAACTCCGCACATTTTTTTAGTATGCCCTGAGGACGGAGGTTTTATTCAAAACCGCTCCGTCAAAATCCGCTCCAGCTCCTCGTAGGTTTCGATGGTGTTGATGATTCCCCGCAGTTTGGAGGAGTTGGGGTAGCCGGCGGTGTACCAGGAGATGTGCTTGCGCATCTCCCGGATGCCGGTGTACTCTCCCTTGTAGTCAAGCTGCATCCGGGCGTGGCGGAGCATCATGGCCCGCACCTCCTCCCGGGAAGGACGCTCCCGGAGGATCCCCCGGTCCAGGTAGTCCCGGATCTGGCCGAAGAGCCAAGGGTTGCCCCGGGCGGCCCGGCCCACCATGATGCCGTCGCAGCCGGTCTCCTCCAGCAGCCGCTTCGCCATCTGGGGGGAGTCCACGTCCCCGTTTCCGATCACCGGGATCTTCACCGCCTCCTTGACCTGACGGATGATATCCCAGTCCGCCGCACCGGAGTAATACTGGTCCCTGGTGCGGCCATGAACGGCCACGGCGGCAGCGCCGGAGGCCTCGGCGATCCGGGCGATCTCCACCGCGTTCACACTGTCCTTTGTGAAACCCTTTCGGATCTTCACGGTCACCGGCTTTTTGATGGCCCGGGCTGTCCTGGTGATGATGGCCTCCACCAGTCCGGGATTTTGCATCAGCGCGGAGCCCTCCCCGTTTCCCGCCACCTTCGGCACCGGGCAGCCCATGTTGATATCCAGGATGTCAAAGGGCCGGTTCTCGATATAGGCGGCCATCTGGCTGATGATATCCGGGTCGGAGCCGAAAAGCTGGAGGGATACGGGGTGCTCCCTTTGATCGGTCTGAAGCAGCGCCTCCGTGTTTTTATTATGGAAGGAAATGGCCTTGGCGCTGACCATCTCCGTGCAGACCAGGCCCGCCCCCTGCTCCCGGCAGAGCAAACGAAATGGCAGGTCTGTCACTCCTGCCATGGGCGCCAATATGATCTTGTTGTCCAACACTACGTTTCCAATCTTCATTTCTACGCCGCTCCGTTTGCCACCAGCACCTTATAATACAGCTCCAGCCCCCGCAGAAGCTCCTCCTTGGAGCGCTGCAGCTCCTTGATCTTCAGCACGCTGCCGATCTCATCGTAGGAGTAATCGTTCTCCACCGCCTCGGTGCGGAACCGCAGACGCCCCTCCTCGTCGTATTCCAGCATAAAAATGCCGCCCACATCCTGGGTAAACAGGACGCACATGATCTGAAGCTCCTCCTGTACCTGGGAGGGGAGCCCCTTGAATTTCTCGTTCAGATAATATTTTTCCTCGTAGGCACTGGCGCCGCAGAGCACCAGATTTTCCTTTTCTTTTTCCATATTCTCCTTTACCGGCGCTGCCGCCGTCCCTTTGCGAATTTAAATATAGCCGTAGACGCCTCTCACCGACACCTCTCCGGCGTAGACCTGCTCCACGGTTCCGTCTGAAAGCTCCACCAGGAGCTCTCCCTTTTCGTTGATGCCTCTGGCGATGCCGTCATGCTCATTTCCCGGCTCCAGTACCCGCACCCTTCCGTCTTTTCCGGCCAGCAGACCGTTGTACTCCTCCAGAAAAAGGGATACGTCCCCGGTCCTGAGATATTTCTCATAATAGTACTCAAACTGCTTCATGCATTCCGCGATCAGACCGGCCCGGTCGATGGGATGGCCGGTGATCCGGCACAGAGAGTCCGCCTTGTCCCGCAGCTCCTCCGGGAATTCCGTGATGTTGGCGTTGATGCCGGCGCCGCAGACCAGATAATTGATGGCCCCGATCTCGCTGCTCATCTCGGTCAGGATACCGCAGATTTTCCTGCCCTCCACCACCACATCGTTGGGCCACTTGATCTCCGCCTTCACGCCGCAGTAGCTCCCGCATGCCGCGGCCACCGCCATGCCCATCACCAGAGTCACGGAGGACACCTTATCCGGCGGAAGGTCCGGGCGCAGCAGAATGCTCATCATCACCGCTGTCCTGGGCGGGGTGCTCCACACCCGGCCCCGCCGTCCCTTTCCGTGCTCCTGGAGATCCGTCACCAGCAGCGTCCCGTTGCCGGCTCCCGTCTCCGCCAGGCGCTTTGCCTCGTTATTGGTGGAGTCGATCACCTCATAATAGATGACCGGATGCCCGGCCCACCGGGTATCCAGGCGGCTCTCCACTTCCTCCGCCGTCACCACATCCGGGCGCTCTATGATCCGGTATCCCCGGCGGGGCACCGACTCAATCACGTAGCCCTCCTCCTTTAATTGATTGACCACTTTCCAGACCGCGGTGCGGGACACCTGGAGAGCGTCGCACAGCTCCTGTCCCGACACGTAATCCTTCGCCCGGTAAAGGGCGGACAAAATTTTCGTTTTCACCTTTTACCTCCTGAAAACGTCCCTGCTACAGATTGTAGAATACGATTCCCACGGCGTACCCCAGCACAAGGGCCAGAGAAATCCAGGCCGTAATCCATTTGCGGCGCGTCACACCCTGAAGGGCAAGCGCAATGTGCAGCAGTATTCCAAGTCCCATGATGAAATTTAAAATCCACCATTTCTGCGTCACATCCAGCAAAAACAGGACGCAGACCACGTCCAGGGCCAGGGCGGTGACCACGCAGAATCCCCCCAGCAGCCCGGCTTCTTTTTCTCTATTTTTCTTCATGTTCTAATCCCAGGGTGGCGGCAATCACCGCTTTTATGGTATGCATCCGGTTTTCTGCCTCATCGAACACCACAGATCTGGCGGACTCAAAGACCTCGTCCGTCACCTCCATGGCCTCCAGCCCGAATTTCTCGTGGATCTCCCTGCCGATCTTTGTGTTGAGATCGTGGAAGGCCGGGAGACAGTGCATGAATACGGCTGTGTCCTTTGCGTAGGACATGACCTTGGCGTTTACCTGATAGGGCAGCAGGGCCTTGATTCTCTGGGCCCACACCTCATCCGGCTCTCCCATGGACACCCAGACGTCAGTGTAGATCACGTCCGCGTCCTTCGCCCCCTCCGCCGCGTCCTCGGTCAGAGTGATGGTGGCTCCGCTGGCCTTCGCGTACTCCTCACACTGGGCCACCAGCTCCGGATCCGGGAAGTATTCCTTCGCGGTGCAGGCGGCAAAACGCATCCCCATCTTGGCGCAGGCGATCATCAGGGAGTTGCCCATATTGTACCGGGCGTCACCGAAATAGGCGAGCTTGCGCCCCTTCAGGTCCCCGAACCGCTCCCGGATGGTCAGCAGATCCGCCAGCATCTGGGTAGGATGGTACTCGTTGGTCAGGCCGTTCCAGACGGGCACTCCCGCGTACTTGGCCAGCTCCTCCACGATGGCCTGCCCGTAGCCCCGGTACTCGATGCCGTCGTACATTCTGCCCAGGACCCTGGCGGTGTCCCGGATGCTCTCCTTTTTACCGATCTGGGAGCCGGTGGGGTCCAGATAGGTGACCTGCATTCCCAGATCGTGGGCGGCTACCTCGAAGGAGCAGCGGGTGCGGGTGCTGGTCTTCTCAAAGATGAGGGCAATATTTTTCCCGACGCGCGCCGGCTCCTGCTTTCCGGCCTTCTTGTCCGCCTTGTACTTTGCGGCAAGATCCAGAAGATATGTAATTTCCTCCGGCGTGTAATCCTTTAACGTCAAAAAGTTTCTTCCTTTTAGATTCATGATGATGCCTCCCGATTTTCCATTTCTCTTGCCCGGCGGCGGGACCGCCCCGCCGCCAGGACCCTGAATTCAGTCCTTCGCCACCTCGGCCAGGGATTTGATCAGCCCTGACACGTTTTGCAGCTCCGAGGGGATGATAATCTTTGTGGCCTGGCCGTCCGCCACCTTCTCCAGAGCCTCAAAGCTCTTCAGAGTCAGGACAGACTGATCGGCTCCGGCCTCCCGGATCAGGCGGATTCCCTCCGCGTTGGCCTGCTGTACCTTCAGGATGGCGGCAGCCTCACCCTCCGCCTCCCGGATCATCTTTTCCTTCGCCGCCTCGGCTCTCAGGATGGCGGCCTGCTTCTCCGCCTCCGCGTCCAGAATGGCGGCCTGTTTATTTCCCTCCGCCACCAGGATGGAGGATTTCTTTTCTCCCTCCGCCCTCAGAATGGCCTCTCTCCTCTCGCGCTCCGCCTTCATCTGCTTCTCCATGGCGTCCACGATCTGGGAGGGCGGAAGGATGTTTTTCAGCTCCACCCGGTTTACCTTGATCCCCCAGGGGTCGGTGGCCACGTCCAGGGAGGCCCGCATCTTCGTGTTGATGGTCTCGCGGGAGGTCAGAGTCTGGTCCAGCTCCATGTCTCCGATGATATTTCTCAGGGTGGTGGCCGTCAGGTTCTCGATGGCCATGATGGGATTCTCCACCCCGTAGGTAAACAGCTTTGGATCGGTGATCTGGAAAAATACCACCGTGTCAATCTGCATCGTTACGTTATCCTTTGTGATCACCGGCTGGGGATCGAAGTCCACCACCTGCTCCTTCAGGTTCACCCGCTTCGCCACACGGTCGATGAAGGGCACCTTGAAATGCATTCCCACATCCCAGGTGGCCTGGTAGCCGCCGAGGCGCTCCAGGATAAAGGCCTGGGCCTGGGGCACGATTTTGACGCAGGACGCGATGACCAGCAGCGCCAGAATGATCAAAATAATCACCAGCACCACCCCCACGGTAATAGGAAATCCTCCGCTTGCTCTTCCCATAATATTACTCCTCCTTTACGATCAGCTTCACTCCGCTGATTTTTTTGATGGTTACTCTGGAACCCTCCCGGATCAGCTCCGGGTCTGACTCAGCCCGGGCCGTCCAGTATTGGCCCCGCACCTGCACCTGGCCCCGGTTTTCCAGATTGTCAATGGCCTCTGTCACCACCGCGGTCTGGCCGATGAGGCTCTCCGCATTGGTTTTCACCCGGTCCCGGTTCAGCCATCTGGAGGCAAGGGGGCGGGTAAAGACCAGAAGAAGGACGGATACGGCGCAGAATACGGCGATCTGCGCAAAGAGCTCCATGCCCAGCACAGCCATCACAAAGGCCGCCAGGGCTCCTCCGGCAAACCAGATGGTGGTGAGTCCCAGAGTCGCCGCCTCCGCCGCCAGCAGCACCACCAGCAGCGCCAGCCACACCACCGCCTGCACATCAAATTCCATAAGACATCTCCTCCTTTCAGGGGGTATACCATGGATTGATTCTACTACACTTCCCTTTAAAAAACAACCATGGGAAATCAGGAATCCCATCCCTTGCACACATCCACCCACTGACTGCTGCCGGAATAGCGCTCCAGCTCCTCCATGGTCACCTCAAAGGCGCTGTTGCTGCTGCCGGCCGCGGGAAACACAGTCTCAAAACGGCGCAGGGACCGGTCCAGGAAAATCTCCACCCCCTCCTTCACGGCGAAGGGGCAAACGCCGCCCACCGCATGGCCCACCAGCTCCACCGCCTGGTCCGGGGTCAGCATCCTGGCCTTGGTGTGGAACTGCTCCTTGTATTTGTGGTTGTCCACCTTGGCATCCCCGGCGGCCACCACCAGTACCGGACGCTCCCCCACCAGGAAGGACAGGGTCTTGGCGATCCTGGCCGGCTCGCAGCCCACGGCCTGGGCCGCCAGCTCCACCGTGGCGCTGGACACCGGAAATTCCAGAATGCGGTCCTGTACGTTCCACTGCTTCAAGTATTCTCTGACTGCTTCAATTGCCATTTTATTTTCCTTCTTTCTTAAAGTATTAACCGTATTTCCCATAGTATCACAAAAATTCTCTTCTGGATACCGTCCTGTGAAAAAAAGAAAGGAGCGGGGCGGAAAATCTCCGCGGCGCTCCTCCCTGAGTCCGAAGATGTGAGGTTACATATTGGTCAACACAAAAATATCGTAAATCGCTTTCACCGCGCTCTCAAAGTCCTCGTTCTTCACACCGATGATGATGTTCAGCTCGCTGGAGCCCTGGTCGATCATCTTGACGTTGATCCGGGCGTGGGACAGGGCGGAAAAGATCCGTCCGGCGGTGCCTCTCGTGGCCCGCATGCCCCGGCCCACCACTGCGATCAAGGCCAGGTCTGACTCCAGGTCCAGGGTGTCGGGATGCACGGCCCGGTGAAGCCCGGAGATCACGCTCTGCTCCTTCTCCATAAACTCGGTCTGGTGAACCAGCACCGTGAAGGTGTCGATACCGGAGGGAACGTGCTCGAAGGAAATCCCGTTCTCCTCAAAGACCTGCAGCACCTTCCGGCCGAAGCCGATCTCGGAATTCATCATATCTTTTTCGATATTGATGGCGCAGAAGCCCTTCTTTCCGGCGATTCCCGTGATGGTATACTTGGGCTGGCGGCAGGTGCTCTCCACGATCAGAGTGCCGGGATCCTGGGGACGGTTGGTATTCTTGATGCTGATGGGGATCCCCTCCTGGCGCAGTGGGAAAATGGCGTCCGCGTGAAGCACGCCGGCTCCCATGTAGGACAGCTCCCTCAGCTCCCGGTAGGTGATGGTCTCGATGGTGGCCGGATTCGGCACAATATTGGGATCCGTCACCAGAAAGCCGGACACGTCGGTCCAGTTCTCATACAGATCCGCATGGACCGCCCTGGCCACGATGGAACCGGTGATATCGGAGCCGCCTCTGGAAAAGGTCTTGATGGAGCCGTCCGGCATGGCGCCGTAGAAGCCCGGGATCACCGCCCGCTCCACGCCCTCCAGCCGGGCGCTCATCATCTGGTTGGTCTTCTCCGAGTCAAAAACGCCGTCCTCGTCGAAGCAGACCACCTCCGCCGCGTCAACAAACTCATACTCCAGATACGCCGCCATCACGATACCGTTCAGATACTCGCCCCTGGAGGCCGCGTAGTCACTGCCTGCCTGCTGCTCAAAGGCGGCTCTGATCCTGGCAAACTCCTCATCCAGGCATACCTCCAGTCCCAGGCCATCGATGATCTCCTGGTATCTGGCCCGGATCTCTCCCAGCTTCCGGTCCGCGTCCCCGCTGTCCGCCGCCGACTGATAGCAGTCGTACAGCATATCGGTCACCTTCGTATCGCCGGAAAAACGCTTTCCCGGTGCGGAGGGCACCACATACCGTCTCGCCTTCTCCCCGTGGATGATCTCTCCCACCTTCCGGAACTGCTCCGCGCTGGCCAGAGAGCTGCCTCCGAACTTCACTACTTTTTTCATCTTCTGGTTCCTCCAACTATTTTTTCATAATCTCCTCAGATTTTATATTTCCCCGATCACGTCGCTCATATCATAGAAGCCCGCCGGCTTTCCCTTGATAAATTTGGCCGCCTCCACAGCGCCCTTGGCAAATACGCTCCGGGAGTAGGCGGTGTGCTTAAACTCCACCACCTCGTCCAGTCCCGCAAAGAATACCTCGTGCTCTCCCACGATATTGCCGCCCCGGACGGCGCTGATGCCGATCTCCAGCTTGTCCCGGCTCTGTCTGCGCTGGCTCCTGTCGTAGGTGTAGGTGTAGGCGTTGTCCAGAGCCTCGTTGACGCTGTCCGCCATGGCCAGGGCTGTCCCGCTGGGGGCATCCACCTTCCGGTTGTGGTGCTTCTCCACGATCTCGATGTCAAAGCCCGCCGGAGCCAGCACCTTCGCGGCATTTTGAAGCAGCTTCAGCAGCAAATTCACTCCGAGGGACATATTGGCGGACCTCAGCAGCGCCACCCGGGAAGAGGCCTCCCGGATCGCCTCCAGCTGCTCCTGGCTGTAGCCGGTGGTGCACAGCACCGCCGGAACGCGGCGCTCCCCGCAGTAGGCAAGGAGATTTTCCAACGCCTTCGGTGAAGAAAAATCCACCACCGCGTCCGCCTCCACATCACAGTCCCCGATATTCGTAAATACGGGATACGTCTTGTCTCCATGATCCTCCAGATCGATCCCGGCCACGATCTCCGTCTCCGGATCCGCCGCCACAATGTCGCTCACCACCCGGCCCATGTGGCCGTTGCAGCCGCTCATAATAATTCTTACCATCTGTCTCCTCCTGGTTTTCCATCCGAATCCATCCCCGGAACAGTCCCCCGCTCCGGCTCCAATCTCAAAGTCTGCCCCGAACGTACTCAGGGCAGACCTTTCGCGGCTTCCTCGCCGCCATCCTTTTCTTTATACCTCACAGGGCCTGACAAGTCAAGCCTTTACCTCCAATCCGTATGCCCTCATGGCCTTGGCCAGCCGGGCCGCATTGGGCTCCTCCATCTCAGTGAGGGGACCTCTCAGGGGACCCACCTCCTTGCCCATGAGATTCAGGGCCTTCTTCACCGGGATCGGGTTTACCTCGCAGAACAGGGCGTCAATCAGATCAATGGCCTCCAGCTGGAGCCGGCAGCTCTTCGCCACATCCCCCTCCATCCACGCCTCCACGATATTGTGGGTCTGCTCCGGCGCGATGTTGGACAGAACGGAGATCACGCCCTGGCCTCCCAGGGACAGGATGGGCACGATCTCTCCGTCATTGCCGGAGTAGAGCTCGATCTCCTCCCCAGCCAGGCTCATCAGCTTCGCCACCTGGGCGATATTTCCGCTGGCCTCCTTCACTCCCACGATGTTTTCCACATTTTTCACCAGCCAGGCGATGGTCTCCGGCAGCAGATTGCAGCCGGTGCGGCTGGGTACGTTGTAGAGAATGATGGGCAGCTTCACCGACGCGGCGATCCTGGAATAGTGCCGCTTCAGGCCGTTCTGAGTCGCTTTATTATAGTAGGGCGTCACCAGCAGCAGGGCGTCCGCGCCGAATTTTTCCGCCTCCTGGGACAGATAGATGGCTGTCTCGGTGGAATTGGAGCCGGTGCCCGCGATCACCGGGATCCGCCCCGCGATCCGGTCCACCGCGTATTTGATGACCTCCAGATGCTCCTCGTGACTCAGGGTGGAGGACTCTCCCGTGGTGCCGCAGATAATGATAGCATCCGTCTTACCGGCCACCTGCTCCTCCAAAAGCTCCCCAAGCTTGTCATAGTTGACTTCTCCATTGTCGTACATTGGCGTGACGATGGCCACGCCTGCTCCCTTAAAAATCGCCATAATAATCCTCCTTCAATGAACAGAAACGGACTCTCCGAACCATTGTGACGGACACCCGCATGAAAAGGGGACTGTCGAAAGGCAGCCCCCAAAGAATCCGAATCATTTCTTTCCCCAGATAGCCCTCCATCGATCAACGATGACAGTCATATGATTCTTCACCATATGCCCAAGGACACAGCCGCAGTCTCTGCCTCCTTTCGGCGTGCTCCCCTTTTGCGAACCTTCCTCTGTGCCTGCACACATCCTGCCCGTTACTCATGAATCACGCAACCTCTATCACATTAATAAGTTTTTCCTACTATAACACCATTCCGACGGACTGTCAACTGATTTTTCCCCTCAAAAATTCAGCCTATAAGCCAAAAATGATAATGTCTCAATAGACCACAAATGAAAATGTCCCAAAA
>CAZGRM010000130.1:0-9532 GCA_964528295.1 uncultured Lachnospiraceae bacterium | reverse complement strand
GCTATGACAGCCTGATCCGCAATTTCTCCTTTGTGTTCCAGCGCACCTATCTGTTTTCGGACACCATCGCCAACAATATCCGTTTCGGAAAGCCGGAGGCCACCATGGAGGAAGTGGTGGAGGCCGCCAAAAAGGCCCGCTGCCACGACTTTATCATGGCCCTGCCCAAGGGCTACGAGACGATGATCGGCGAGGGCGGGGTATCCATTTCCGGCGGCGAGCGCCAGCGCGTCACCATTGCCCGGGCCATCATGAAAAACGCTCCGATCATCATACTGGATGAGGCCACCGCCAATGTGGACCCCGAGAATGAAAAGGAGCTGGTGGAGGCCATCGGCGAGCTGACCCATGACAAGACGGTCATCATGATCGCCCACCGCCTGAAAACAGTGCAAAACGCCGACTGTATTTTTGTGATGGACGGCGGAAGAATTGTACAGCAGGGCACTCACCAGGAGCTGATCCGGCAGGATGGCCTTTACCGCCGCTTTGTAGTAGAACGCCGCCAGGCCGCCGGGTGGAAGGTAGGAAAAATTTAAATCGCTGATCCGGTAAGAGGCGACGAAAAAAAATGCTTCTATAGTAGAAATAATTTTATTTATATGATAAAATAATAAAGCACATTCTAAGGAAATGTGCCTTATGTCAAGGATATTGTTACCGTAAATGATCGTTGAAGGATGAAAATCTGTTCAAGGCCATATGAAGTAAACGAGGTGTTCTATTATTTCCAGCATTAGGGCCAAGGCCGTCAAATATTTCAAGAGTCTGCAGGCGCGGATTTTTATTATCTTTATTGTGGTGGGGCTGTCACCCATTTTCCTGATGAAGTACGTCATACTGGAAAACTATGTGACCCAGGCTGTGGCCCAGAAGCGTGCGCTGATCCAGAGTCAGAGCCAGCAGATCGTGGAGAGGGTTCTCCAGTCCCAGTATCTGAAGGGCAGCGCCTCCAAGGAGGTGGACCGCCAGCTCAACCAGCTGGCCAGCATGTACAATGGCCGGGTGATCGTCGTCAACAGCAGCTTCCGGATTATCCGGGATACCTATGGGATTGACGAAGATAAATGGATTATATCAGAGGAGGTTCTCCAGTCCTTTCTGGGCACAGACTCCTCCAATTATAATGCGGAAAACCAGTTCCTGGAGATGACCATCCCCATCGAAAACCAGACCACCAAAGCCATCGAGGGGATCATGATTGTAAGCGTGTCCACCTCAAATCTGAACGCCAGCAAGGACGCGCTGAGCAACACGGTGCTGATTCTCCAGATGGTATTGACCATTTTGATCTGCTGCGCGGCCTTTTACGTGGCTCACATTCTGACCAAGCCCTTCAGCAAGATCACCAAGTCCCTGGAGGAGGTGCAGGGGGCCGTGATGGAGCAGGAAATTTCCATACCGGACTACACTGAGACAAAGCTTCTCTCCGAGGCCTACAACCGGATGCTGAAAAGGATGAAGCTGCAGGAGGATTCCCGCCAGGAGTTTGTGTCCAACGTATCCCACGAGCTGAAAACACCCATCACCTCCATGAAGGTGCTGGCGGACTCCCTGCTGGCCCAGGACGACGTGCCGGTGGAGCTGTACAAGGAATTTATGGGAGATATCGCCGAGGAGATCGACCGGGAGAACAAAATTATCTCAGACCTCCTCTCCCTAGTAAAGATGGACCGGAAATCCTCGGATGTCCATATTCAGGAGACCAACATCAATCAGCTCATTGAGCTGATCCTGAAACGGCTGCGCCCCATTGCGGCGAAGCGGAAGATCGAGCTGGTGCTGGAGAGCTTCAAGCCCGTGGTGGCGGAGGTGGACGAGACAAAGCTGACCCTGGCCCTGTCCAACCTGGTGGAAAACGGCATCAAGTACAACCGGGCGGAGGGCTGGGTCCACGTTTCCCTGAATGTGGATAACCGGTATTTCTACGTGAAGGTGGAGGACTCCGGCATGGGGATCCCGGAGGAGGCGCAGGAGCATATCTTTGAGCGGTTTTACCGGGTGGACAAATCCCATTCCAGAGAGATCGGCGGCACAGGGCTGGGGCTGGCCATCACGAGAAGCGCGGTGCTGATGCACCACGGAGCCATCAAGGTTTACAGCAAGGAGGGGGAAGGCACCACCTTTACGGTGCGTATCCCTCTGAAATACGTGCCGTAGGGAAGGAGTGGATGTGGTGAAGATAAAAAGACGGCTCTGTCTCCTGTTTGCGGCGGCCCTCTTGCTGACGGGCTGCGGCGAGGAAAAGCAGGAGGAGAGCGGATATACCATTTATTATGCCAATGCCGCCGGCACAGGCCTGGTGGAGAGCAAATATTCGCCCGCGGCCCAGACCTTCGAGGAGCTGATGGAGGAGCTGATGGCGCAGCTGACAGTCGCCCCCGCCGGATACGTCAGCGCATTGAAAAATGATGTGAAAATGAACAGCTATGAGCGGGGAATTGACGCTCTTCGGATTGATTTTTCTCAGGAATATTACGATCTGAGCAACACGGATGAGGTACTGCTGCGGGCCGCTGTGGTGAAGACCTTTTCTCAGATTTCCGGTGTGACGAAGGTCATGATCACGGTGAACCAGGAGCAGCTGTTGGATCGGGAGGGCCAGCAGGTGCCGGCTATGGACGCGGACTCCTTCATTGACACAAAGGAGGGGGGCATCAACTCTTATCAGTATGCCAAGCTGTCCCTCTTTTTCCCGGACGGAACGGGAAAACAGCTGACGCGGGAGGACCGCAGTCTCCACTATTCCAGCAATATGGTGCTGGAGCGGGTGGTGGTTGAGCAGCTGATTGCGGGACCGGAAAAAAGCGGTGAGGCGGCCTTCCTGGACAGCTCGGTGAAGCTGCAAAAGATTCAGACAAAGGACGGCGTCTGTACCGTTACCTTCGACGGGGCGGTGAACAGCTCCGCTTCGGAGAACGGCGTGGAGCCAAGGGTGGCCCTTTACGCCATTGTAAATTCCCTCTGCGCCACCTGCGATGATATTACCGGAGTCCAGTTTGAAATCGCGGGGGATGACAGCGGAAAATTCCGGGGTGAGGTGGATTTGGGACAGGTGTTTTCCCTTGATTACAGCTACATCAAGGAAGAGGAGCCCCAGTCAGAGAACGCGTTGAGCCAGGAGACAGAGGCCGGGACGGGGATTCAGTCGGAGGACTCTTTGGCGGAGCCGTCCTCTGGCGCCGGACAGGAGAATACGGAGGAATAAGCTATTTGAAAAGACCATTGATACTGCTGGGGCTGGCGGTGATGGGGATCGCCATGGTGAGAAATGGGGCGGAGGAGCCAAAAAAGCGGGCTCTTCTGCGATTCTCCCAGACACAGCTGCTCACAGCGGCCCAGGCGGACGGGGGCCGGGTGACCCTGACCGGGACCGTGAGGGAATGCCGGGCCACTTCAGGGGGAACACGTTTTTCTATCGATCAGATTTCTATCCTTCAAAATGACAATTCAGAGCAATCATTGGCAGAGCAGCATAAAATCATTTTTACCATAGAAGAAACAACAGGAAAAGAGATTCAGACAACAGAAGATGAGCCCGCCAAGGCCGGAGAAGGCCAGGCGTTTCTTGCGCCGGGGGATGCGGTGACGGTTTCCGGCGGCGTCCGTACCTTTGATCCGGCGGGAAATCCCGGGCAGTTTGACATGGAGGAATACTATTACCGGCAGAACATTGTCTGCGGTCTTGGCAAACCGGAGCTCCTTGGCGTAAGGCCGCAAAAGCTGACGGCAGCCTCTTTTTTGTACCGGGTCCGGGCCCTCCTGCGGGCCTCCAGTCTGCGGGTTTTGGAGGAGGAGGACGCCAGGACTGTCTCCGCCGTGGGGCTGGGGGAGAAGGCCTGGATGGACGGGACGGTGAAGGAGCTCTATCAGGAGAGCGGGATCGCCCACATCGCCAGTGTTTCCGGCCTTCACGTGTCCCTGGTGGGGATGAGTCTCTATGAGCTGTCCCGCCGTTGGCTGCTGGGGATTGGTCCCGCCGGGGCGCTGGCGGGGACAGTGACCATTCTCTATACTGTCCTGACCGGAGGCAGCGTATCGGCCATCCGGGCCTGTGTCATGTTTCTCATCTGGCTGCTGGCCCAGGCGGCGGGGCGGAAATACGACAGAATCACCGCCGCCTTCGCGGCCCTGGCGGTGATCCTGTCGGGCGCGCCCTCCCTTCTGACGGATTCCTCCTTTTTGCTGTCCTTCGGAGCGGTCTTTTCCCTGGCGGCGCTGGTCCCGGCTCTGGAGGAGGATCTTTTGCCGGGGAAGGGAGAAAAGAGAGGAGCAAAGAAGGCCGGAGGGATTCGGTCCGTCCTGTCGCGGGCTCTTCGCCCGCTGATCTTTAGTCTGGGACTTTGGCTTGGGATGCTGCCCGTCACATTATATTTTTTCTATCAGACACCGCTGTGGAGTTTTTTGCTCAATCTGGCGGTGGTGCCGCTGATGCCTGCGGTGATGGGATTCGGGCTGTTGGGATGTCTGGCGGGGCTGGTTTCCGTTCCCCTTGGCTCCTTCCTTGCCGCCCCGGTTCATTACATACTGGCTCTCTTTGAATTCCTCTGCGGTCTGGAGCTTCGTCTTCCCGGCAATCTCTGGGTGGCGGGAAGACCCGCGGCCCCGTCGATTTTGCTCTACTACGGAGCGATCCTATCGACCGCTTTGCTGTGCCGCCGGAGCTTGCGGGGAGGACTGCCCCACCGAAAAGGGTCCCAGCCGTCCCCGCGGTCATTTCGCCCTTGCGCTGTCCAGCATAAGCCCGCTTCACCGCCGGAGACCGGACGAAGGGCAGACAGCTCCCAAATGGTTTCACCGCCGGGAGCCGCAAAAATTTTGCTCTGGCTGGGCTGTATCGGTCTCTGTGTCCTTCTGATGGGCAGCCGCGGTCCCAAAACCATGGAGATTCTCTGCCTGGACGTGGGTCAGGGGGACTCGGCGATGCTGCGGATGCCCACCGGGGAGGTGTATCTGATCGACGGCGGGAGCTCCACCGAGAGTCAGGTCTGGACCTACCGGATCAGCCAGGCGCTGAAATATTACGGGGAGGGGGAGCTTGACGGGATTTTCCTGTCCCATGCCGACGCGGACCATATCAACGGTGTCGAGGAATATCTGGAGGCGTATGAAAGGGGATTTGACGGAAAAAATATCCATGGAATTACCTGCCGGCGCCTGATCCTGCCGCCCACCGGGGACGAGGAGGATTTCGCTTCGCTCATTGCGCTGGCCCGGGAAAAGGGAATCGAGGTACTAAAGTTAGAAGCGGGAGATGTGCTGGAGAGCAGAGCCCTGGGAAAAAGCCTTTTGGCGGATCAAGCCCGCGCCGCGGAAAATCCCGGAGCTCCCGGGACCGCTGCCGGTGACCTGCCGCTTTGGAGCTTTACCTGCCTTGCCCCTCACAGCTCCTCCCTTACCGGAGACAAAAACCAGGATTCCATGGTACTTTTGTTCCGGTACGGCAGCTTCCGTATGCTGTTTACCGGAGACCTGGAGAAGGAGGCGGAGCTCTCTTTGGCCCGGTCCGGCAAGGATCTGGAGGCCGACGTGCTGAAGGTGGGCCACCACGGCTCAAAAAATGCCAGCTCCGGGGAATTTCTCCGGGCGGTCCGCCCCGCCGTCTCCGTGATCTCCTGTGGAAAGGACAATCGCTACGGCCATCCCTCCGCCGAGACCATGGCCCGGCTGACCGCCGCGGGCTGCGGAATCTACGAGACGGATCAAAACGGGGCGGTGCGAATCAGCGCCACAGGCGCCGAAACCGCGGCAGTCACGTATTTTTTTAACAAAAACATAAAAAATTGATAAAATAAAAAATATTTTTGAAAAATAATGGAAAAATATTGCAAGAATAGAATATAATATAGAAAGCAATCAAAAATAGCCGCATAATGCCTGGATTAGATTGGAGCGTGTTTGAAAATTCATCGCGGCTGTCTGACAGTCTAAAAACCAGGAGAAGCGATCATTGGCTGACAAAGGAGGGACAGCGATGACAATACGGGAACAGACCGAGGAGCAGGAGCTGCGGATTTTCAGTCCCTATGCGGCCTTCAGCCGCTACTCTAGGGGTCGCGACCGGTACGAGGAGCCCTGCGACATCCGCACGGTTTACCAGAGAGACCGGGACCGGATCCTTCACAGCAAATCCTTCCGGAGGCTAAAGCAGAAGACCCAGGTTTTTCTGATCCCGGAGGGAGACCATTACCGGACCAGGCTGACCCACACCCTGGAGGTGTCCCAGCTGGCCCGGACCATCGCCAAGGCCCTGCGGCTGAATGAGGACCTGGTGGACGCCATCGCCCTGGGCCACGATCTGGGCCACACCCCCTTTGGACACGCGGGAGAGCGGGCCCTGAACGAGGTGTGTCCCTATGGATTTGCCCACTATGAGCAGAGCGTCCGGGTGGTGGAGCTGCTGGAGAAGAAGGGAGCCGGGCTGAATCTGACCTGGGAGGTGCGGGACGGCATTCGAAATCACCGGACCTCCGGCAAGCCCCAGACCCTGGAGGGACAGATCGTCCGGTACTGCGACAAGATCGCCTACATCAACCACGATATCGACGACGCGGAGCGGGCCGGGCTGCTGCGGGAGGAGGATATCCCCCTGGAGAGCCGCCAGATCATCGGGGACACCACCCGCCGCAGACTGAATACCCTGATCCACGACGTGGTGCGCCACAGCGAAGGCAGGGACCGGATCATGATGTCGGAGGAGATGGAGGGGGCCATGCGGGATTTGAGGGCCTTCATGTTCCGCCGGGTCTACCGGAACAAGGTGGCCAAGCGGGAGGAGGACAAGGCGGTGCGGATGATTCAGGAGCTGTACGGATTTTACAACGACCACCGGGAGTTTCTTCCTGCGGAATACCAGACTCTCATGGAGGAGAGGGGAGAGCCGGGGGAAAGGGTGGTCTGCGACTACATAGCGGGCATGACGGACTCCTACTCCATCAAAAAATATACGGATCTGTTCATCCCCAAATCCTGGCAGGTGTGAGGCGGCGGACAGCGGGGATACTGAAAATCAGGGGCCGGAATGGCAGAAAAGATAAGCGACAGAGGGTGTGAGTCAAATGTTTTATTCAGATGAGATTGTGGAAGAGGTGCGTTCCAGGAATGACATCGTGGATGTGATTTCGGGCTATGTGAAGCTGCAGCGGAGGGGCAGCTCCTACTTTGGCCTCTGCCCCTTCCACAATGAAAAATCTCCTTCCTTCTCCGTCAGCCCCGGAAAGCAGATGTATTACTGCTTTGGCTGCGGGGCGGGAGGAAATGTATTTACCTTCATTATGGAGTATGAAAATTATTCCTTCCCGGAGGCCATCAAAATGCTGGCGGACCGGGCGGGGATCGCTTTGCCCGAGGCCTCGGAGGATTCCGAGGAGTCCAGGCACAGGCGGGATCTGAAAACCACTGTGCTGGAGATCAACAAGGTGGCGGCGAAATATTATTATTATCTGCTCCGCTCTCCCCAGGGAAAGCTTGGCATGGACTATCTGAGAGGGCGGCAGCTGTCCGACGAGACCATGCGGAGGTTTGGTCTGGGATATGCCGGTCCCTACAGCGACGCTCTGTACCGCTATTTGAAAAAGAAGGGCTACTCGGACGAGCTTTTGAAGGAGTCGGGCCTGATGAACGTAAACGAGAAGCAGGGCATGTATGATAAGTTCTGGAATCGGGTCATGTTTCCCATCATGGATGTGAACGGAAAGGTGATCGGCTTCGGAGGCCGGGTGATGGGCGACGCGAAGCCCAAGTATCTGAATTCTCCGGAGACGGTGATCTTCGATAAGAGCCGGAACCTGTACGGGCTCCATGTGGCCCGGACGGCGAGAAAGAAGTATCTGCTGGTCTGCGAGGGCTACATGGATGTGATCTCCATGCATCAGGCGGGCTTCACCAATGCGGTGGCCTCCCTGGGAACGGCCCTGACCAGCCAGCACGCCTCCCTGCTGAAGCGGTACACCGACGAGGTGGTGCTGACCTACGACAGCGATGAGGCGGGCGTCAAGGCGGCGCTGCGGGCCATTCCCCTGCTGAAGGAGGCGGGCATCTCCACCAAGGTGCTGCACATGGATCCCTACAAGGACCCGGATGAATTTATCAAGGCTCTGGGGACGGAGGCCTTCCAGCAGCGGATCGATGAGGCGGAAAACAGCTTTCTTTTTCAGATGACGGTGCTTGAAAAATCCTACGACATGAAAAACCCGGAGTCAAAGACGAAATTTTTCCAGGCGGTGGCCGCCCGGATCGCGGAATTTGAGCTGGAGATTGAGCGGGAAAATTACATCGAGGCGGTGGCGGTGAAGTACCAGATCTCCTTTGAGGGGATGAGGAAGATGGTGATGAACTGCCTGATGCAGGGCGTTCCGGCCAGGAAGACTCAGCCGGCCCGCCAAACCTTCCGGGCGGAGAAGGAGGACGGCATCCGCAAGTCGGAGCGATTGATCCTCACCTGGCTGTCGGAGTACCCGGGCCTGTTTTCCACCGTGTCCGCCTACATCCGGCCGGAGGATTTCTCGGACGAGCTGTACCGGAAGGTGGCGTCCATGCTGTACGGGCAGCTGGAGCAGGGAGAGGGAAATCCGGCCCGGATCGCCAACTGCTTTGCGGAGCCGGAGGAGCAGCGGCTGGTGGCTCAGCTCTTCAACACCAAGGTGCCCGTGGAGAATAAGGGAGAACAGGAGAAGGCGGTAAAGGAAACCATACGGAAGGTGATGGATCACGGGATTAACCGGCGGTCGGCGGAGCTGGATCCGGCGGATATGGCGGGTCTGCAAAGGCTGATTGACGCGAAGCGGCGGCTTCAGGAGCTGGACCGCCTGCATATTTCCTTGTAACAAGGCAACACTTGTAATATAGAGGTCAGGTCAGAAACCGGAAAGGCAGGTAACTGGATGGATGCACAGGCGATGGAATTTCAAAAGAAACTGCGGGAGCTTCTGGAGCTTGCCCGCAAGAAAAAAAATATATTGGAATACAGGGAAATCCAGGACTTTTTTGGTGAGATGGCCCTCAGCGCGGAGCAGTATGAAAAGATTCTGGATTTCCTGGAGAAAAAGGGGATCGATGTGTTGAAAATCTCCGAGAAGGAGGAGGACATGCTGATCCTTCCCTCGGAGGAGGAGTTTGAGGACGAGGAGGACCTGGGAAAGATCGATCTGAGTGTGCCGGAGGGCGTGGGGACAGACGATCCGGTCCGCATGTATCTGAAGGAGATCGGCCAGATTCCCCTGCTCAGCTCAGATGAGGAGGTGGAGCTGGCCCGCCGGATGAGCGAGGGGGATGAGGCGGCGAAGGAGAAGCTGGCGGAGGCGAATCTCCGGCTGGTGGTCAGCATCGCAAAGAGATACGCGGGCCGGGGCATGCAGCTTTTGGATCTGATCCAGGAGGGCAACTTGGGGCTGATCAAGGCCGTGGAAAAGTTCGATTACCAGAAGGGCTACAAGTTCAGCACCTACGCCACCTGGTGGATCCGGCAGGCCATCACCAGAGCCATCGCGGACCAGGCAAGAACCATCCGTATCCCGGTCCACATGGTGGAGAC
>CAZGRM010000129.1:0-9737 GCA_964528295.1 uncultured Lachnospiraceae bacterium | reverse complement strand
AAGGTAATCGTCGGCGCCCATGTCCAGCCCCACCACCTTATCGTACTCCGTCCCTCTGGCGGACGCCATGATGACGGGAATCCGGGCGGTGGCAGGATTGGCCCGGAGTGCTTTTAGAATTTCCATACCATCCATGCCGGGCAGCATAATATCCAGCAAAATGAGCTGGGGCTGTGCGAGGCGCAGAGCGTCGAACAGCCCCACACTGTCCCGGAACCCCTCCGCCTCAAAGCCGGAAGCCCGCAGGGCGTAAAGCATCAGCTCCCGGATGCTGTCGTCGTCCTCCACACAGTAGATCACTTGGATTTCCTCCCAAAGCACAGTCTTTTTCATCCTTGATGGTACGATAAATCCGTAAGAAATACAAGAGAAGTTTTGTAAAATCCGTGTAAAGTGTATTATGCCGGGATACAAAACCGCCTCCGCAGGGCAGGCGGAGGCGGTTTATGAAATCATATGTTAAAAACGTATTTATCCAGGCGGTCAAAGGCCTCCTGCACCCGGCTCAACGGCAGCGCCAGATTCATGCGAATGTGGGTCTGCCCGTAAAACGCCCGGCCGTCCTGCCAGACGACGCCCACATCCCAGCCGGCGGCAAGCAGCTCGTCCATGGTCTTTCCATGGGCTTCCAGCCATTTTCCGCAGTCCAGGAACAGCATATAGGTGCCCTGGGGGCGGCTGACCTCCACTCCTTCAAAGTGCTTCTCGATGTAATCGCAGGCAAAGGCCGCATTGCCGGTAATAACCTGCCTTAGCTCCTCCGCCCATTCATAGCCCTCGGGCTTGTAGGCGCCCAGAAGGGCGTGCATACTCATGACGTTCATGGAGTTATAGTGGCTGAGGGAGCCTTCCTTGCGGCAGCGATCACGCAGCCACTGGTTGTAAATAATGTGATAGCTGCCCACCAGCCCCGCCAGATTGAAGGTCTTGCTGGGAGCGTAGACCGCGATGACCCGCTCCCGGGCGTCCTGGCTGACGGACTGGGTGGGAATGTGCTTATGCCCCTCCAGAATAATGTCAGACCAGATCTCGTCGGAGATCACCACGCAGCCGTTGGCCCGGTACACCTCCATGGCCTGCTGGATCTCCCAGCGCTCCCACACTCTCCCGCAGGGATTGTGGGGGCTGCAAAACACCGCCACATGGATGTGATGCTCCTTCAGCTTCCGGTCCATATCCTCAAAATCCATCCGCCATACACCCTGGGCGTCCCTTTTCAGCGGGCTGTGGACGATGTGAAAGCCATTATTGGTGATACAGTTGGTAAAGCCGATGTAGGTGGGGCTGTGGAGCAGCACCGGGTCGCCCTGGGAGGCAAAGGCGTTCAGGGCGGAGATGACGCAGCCCAGCACACCGTTTTCATATCCGATATGTTTGCGGGTCAGGCCGGTGACGCCGTTCCTGGTCTGCTGCCATTGGATGATCTCGTCAAAATATTCATCCCTCGGTTCAAAGTAGCCGTAGGTGGGATGCTGGACCCGGCGGATGATGGACTCCTGGATGGTGGGGACTGTGGCGAAATTCATATCCGCCACCCACATGGGGATCGGGTCGAAGCCCTCCTTGGGCGCTCCCGGCACCCCGTCGCTGCCCAGGGCGTCCACTGCGACGGCGTCTCTGCCCCGGCGTTCGATGATGGAAGTAAAATCGTATTTCATGAAGAATCCTCCTCTTATGCGTTACTCGATCCCATCATATCACATCCCCAGATTTTCCGCATCACAAACCTTTCATCCATTGTAAGTGTTTTTCTGATCCCGCTTGTGATAGGATAGCTTCAGAAAAAAAAGGAGAGATGAACATGTTAACGGCTGCGACAGCAGGCGTGTTATATGTTCACTCATCCGACCGGAGAAATAATCTTTAAACATATTATACGAGGAGGAATACGGGATGAAGCCTGTTCTTGAAATCGAAGCATTGAAAAAATATTACGGCAAGGCCGCCAACCAGACAAAGGCGCTGGACGGCATCACCCTCCAGGTGATGCCGGGAGAGTTTCTGGGGATCATGGGCAGCAGCGGCTCCGGAAAGTCGACCCTTCTAAACTGTATCGCCACCGTGGTCCGGCCCACCAGCGGCAGGATTGCCATGAACGGAGCGGAGATTCAGGAGCTTAAGGGGGCCGCTCTGGCCGCCTACCGGGGAAAGCAGATCGGCTATCTGTTTCAGAATTTTGAGCTGCTGGACAATCTGACCGGGCGGGAAAATATCCTGCTGCCCCTGTCCATTCACAATGTGCCGGGGGAGGAGAGCAAAAGGCGGCTTCAGCGCCTGGCCTCTTATCTGGAAATCACGGAAGTGCTGGACAAATTTCCGGCTCAGATGTCCGGGGGACAGAAGCAGAGGGTGGCGGCGGCCAGGGCCCTGATCCTGAACCCGGGCATGATCCTGGCGGATGAGCCCACCGGGGCGCTGGATTCCAAAAACGCGAAGGCCCTGATGGAGAAGCTGGCGGGGCTGAATCAGGAGGAGAACGCCACCATTCTCATGGTGACCCATGACTCCAACGCGGCCAGCTACTGCCGGAGAATCCTGTTTATTCAGGATGGGGTGATCTTTCATGAGCTCCGCAGAAATGACCCGCAGGAGTCCCAGCAGTTCTTCTACGAGAGAATCCTGAAGGTGATGGCACAGTTGGGAGGAGGCAGCGCGAATGTTCTTTAAACTGGTATCCAGAAACAGCAGGAGGAGCAGAAGGGAAAACGGCCTGTTCTTTGCCTCCCTCCTGATCTCCATTGTGGCATTCTATATGATTCTGTCCCTGGCCCACCAGGACGTGATGGTTTTTCTGGCCAGGGTGGAGAGTGACGCGGTAAGCCGGCTTTTGACCATGATTCCCCTGTTCTATGGGATGACGCTGGTGATTCTGTTCTTTTTGATTTACTATGCCAGCAAATTCCAGCTGGAGCGGCGGCGCCATGAGTTCGGCGTCTATCTGATGATGGGGATGCGGCGGTCCCGGCTGTTTTTCCTGCTGCTGGCGGAGGACCTTCGGGGCAGTATTCTGGCTCTGGCCCTGGGGCTGCCGGGCGGCTTTCTGCTGTCGGAGGTGGTCAGCCTGGTGACGGCCCGGCTGGTGGGGCTGGATATTGTGGGGCACCAAATCACCTTTTCCGGCCAGGCGGTCCTGTGGACAGCCGCAGGCTTTCTGTTGATCAAGCTGGGAGCCTTCCTCATCCTCAGCGGCAAAATCGCCGGCCAGGAGATCGGCGGCCTGCTGACAGACACGCCGGAGGGCACAAAAAAGCAGGCCCCCGCCCCGGTCTATGGCCTGGCCCTGGCTCTGGGTCTGCTGTGCCTGGGGACGGCTTATGCTATGGCCATCAGCGGGATTTCGTGGTACAATGTGAAAAAAATGGGGCTCACCCTGGTACTTGGCTTCGCGGGGACGCTCCTGCTGTTTTACGGGCTCAGGGCGGTGATGGCCTTTTTTGTCAGGCGGGAGCGGGACGGACAGCCGCTGCGGATCTTTAATTTCCGTCAGCTCCAGGAGACGGTGATCCGCCGCTCCGGCACGCTGGCCATCAGCTCTCTGCTGATCCTGGCGGCTCTTTGCTGCTTCGGATCCGGCGTGGCCATCGCCTGCTATTACGGGGAGTCGGAGCCCCACGTGCTGGACTACACCTTTGAGGAGGAGGGGCAGGACGGGGAGGAGATTCGGGGCGCGCTGGCCGCTGCCGGGCTGGACCGCCTGTTTTCCCGGCTCCTTGAGATGCGGGTGGGCTATATCCGCAGGGCGGAGGATTATGACAGCGCCTTTCAGATGGAGTCGGTGCTGTCCGCCCTGTCCGGGCTTCCCCAGTCTCAGGAGCGGGATGTGCTGCTGAACAATCTGAGCTACGCCACCTATCCCCATGTGATCGGGGTCGGAGGCTACAATGAGCTTTTGGCTGCCGCCGGGCGAAAGGAGCTGGAGCTGGGGGAGGGGGAAGCCGCGGTCTATATCGACCGGGAGTTCACCAATGATGAGAGGACGAAGCTGATGAACCAGGTGCTGGAGTCCCGGCCGGAGGTGATGGTGGACGGAGAGCCCTGGCGTCTCACCGGGAAGGTCCAGAGCACCGGGCTGGTGACGGACCGGTCCATCACCCTGTCCTTCGCCCTGATTCTGCCGGACGAGGCGTTTGAGGCCTACACTCTGGGAGATTACAATATCTACCTGAACGGTATTTTGAGTGAGGAGGCCAGGAGCGGAGGCAGCCTTCTTGGGGTCATCTCAAAGACCAATGAAAAGCTGGACGGGACGGGGCTGTCCTATGAGAGCTATCTGCAAAACATGGGGCGGCAGCTCTTTTACATGGTGGCGGCCAGCTATATCACCATCTACCTGGCCATCATCTTTCTCATCATCGCCAACACGGTGATCGGCGTCCAGTTTTTGATGGGACAGCAGAAGACCGGCCGCAGATACAGAACGCTGATCCGCCTTGGGGCCACCTATGAGACACTGTGCCAGTCCGCGGGGAAGCAGATCAACTGGTACTTCGGCATTCCATCCCTGGTGGCCGCCCTCAGCAGCCTGTTTGGCGTCCGGGCGCTGTTCACCGGCCTGTTGTCTCCCTGGACCCAGGGCAGCCTGTCCGGCAGGCTGTGGGCGGCGGCGTCCATGATCCTGATCCTGTGTCTGGTGGAGTGGCTTTATATGGCGGCGGTGAAGCGCTCCAGCAGCCGCTATCTATTGACGCTGATGGTGCCGGAGCGGGAGGAGTGAGGAAAAGGAGGAGGCTTTATGAAGAGGATCGCCATAGTGGAGGATGAGCCCATGATGCGGGAGGAGCTGTCAGAGCTGCTGAAGCGGGCGGGATATGAGGCGGTGGGGATCCGGGACTTTGAGGATGTGGCGGAGCAGCTTCTGCTTCTGGCGCCGGACCTTGTCCTTCTGGACCTGAACCTGCCCGGCGCCAGCGGCTTCTCCATCTGCCGGGAGATGAAGCGGAAAACCGCTATCCCGGTGCTGGTGCTGACCTCCCGGGACCAGATGCGGGACGAGCTCCACGCGCTGGAGCTGGGGGCGGACGAGTACCTGACGAAGCCCTGCCGGAAGGAGCGGCTGCTGGCCCGGATCTCCAATGTTTTAAAGCGGTACGAGGGCCGGTCTCATCTGCTGGAGGGCCCGGATTTTCTCCTGGACCGCCAAACCTACACCATGTACATCCACAACCGCTCCGTCGTCCTCCCCAAAAATCAGGGCAAGCTCCTGGAGCTGTTTCTGACCCGGGGCGGCGGGGTGGTCACAAGGGAGGAGCTGTGCCTGGCTCTCTGGGAGACCGCGGAATTTATAGATGAGAACGCACTGCAGGTCAACTTGACCCGGCTGAAAAAGACCATGGCCGGCCTGGGGATGAGCCAGCGGATTCAGCCGGTGCGGGGCGTGGGCTACCGGATGACGGCAAATCGGGAGGAGCGGCCGGAGGAAGAGGAGCCGCAAGAGAGCCGGGAATAGGCGAGGACCCGCTTGGGAGAAGGAGGAGGATTTCCATGAATGAGAACGGAACAGAAGCGGTCAGGAGGAATGGCCGGAGCATACTGACGCCGTATATGCCGTGGCTTCTGCTTTTGCTGGCGGTGGACGGCTTTGGGGCGCTGCTGCTTTGGCTGGCGGACGCGGCGGCCTTCCGGGCGTTGACGGCGGTGCTGCTGCTGACGACCCTCCTTCTGTTCGGAGCCGTCTGCGGCGTACTGATTTACCGCGGGCGGGGCAGAGAGCGGGCCTTTTGTTCCTTTTTGGAGACCCCGGACGAGTATCACGAGGAGCAGCTGGCAAGGAGGGTGAGCGCCAGGGAGGCGGATCTGGTGCACCTGCTGGGAAGGACGCTGCGGGAGAAGGAGGAGGCCTGCGGTCAGGCCCGGGCACACCTGGGAGAGTATGAGGAGTATGTGGAGGCCTGGGCCCACGAGACAAAGACGCCCCTCTCCCTTTTGACCCTTTTGCTGGACAACCGCCGGGAGGAGCTGCCGCCGGGGGTGAGCGTCAAGCTGGACTATATCCGCAGCCGCATGCAGGAGTTCATTGACCAGATGCTGTTTTATGCCCGGCTGAAGGGGGCGAGGAAGGACTATCTTTTTGAGGACCTGGAGCTGGAGGACTGCATAGAGGAGGTGCTGGAGGATTACCGCCCTCTGCTGGAGGAGAAGCGGTTTCAGGTGACAGTCCGGGGAAAGGAGGGCCCGGTCTACACGGACCGAAGGGGCCTTCGCTTCCTTCTGGGCCAGGCGGTCAGCAACGCGGTGAAATACAGCCAAAGGGAGCCAAGGCTGTGCTTTGAGGTGACCCGGGAGGGCCGGTGTCTCGTCCTGGCGATCCGGGACAATGGCGCCGGGACGCGTCCCTGCGATCTCCCCTATATTTTTGAGAAGGGCTTCACCGGAGACTCCGGCGACAGCAGAAAAAAGGCCACGGGCATGGGTCTGTACCTGGCAAAGGAGATGGGGAAGGACCTGAACCTGTCCCTGGAGGCCCGCTCCCGGTGGGGGGAGGGCTTTGAGCTGCGGATCCATTTTCCTGTGGTGAGCTCCCCTGGCCGCCGGCTATGATAAATCCTGTCACTAGCCCCTGGTGCCAAAACTGTTTTTTTTCGAGTTGAAATCCCGGCGCGCCATATCGTATAATCAGGTCATAAAGCAAGGAAATGATTGGCCGATCATAGAGGAGGAGCAGGAGCGGCTGCTGCGGATGATCGACGCCATGATCGACGTGTTTGACAGTGATATGGCCTATGAGCTGAAAAAGGATGAGGAGTTTATCCGGGGCCTCTCCGCCCACCTGGAGCCCACCATGATCCGGCTGAAAAATGATATGAAGATACGCAATCCGATGCTGGATCAGATCCGGCAGGACTACCCGCTGATCTTCGAGAAATGCCGGGGCGCGGCCCGGGTCATCGAGGAGGAGACGGGCTGTCCGGTGCCGGAGGAGGAGATCGGCTTTCTGGCCATCCATTTCGGCGCCGGCGCCGTCCGCCTGGAAAATCAGAGGGAATATAAGCGGAAGGTAAATATCGGGGTGGTGTGCGCCAGCGGCATCGGCATCTCCCGGCTCATGTCCTCGAAGCTGGACCGGAGATTCCGGGGCCTGATCGAGCTGGAGACCTACGCCAAGGCGGATCTGACCCAGTTCGCGGTGGAGAAGACGGACTTCTTTGTCTCCAGCATTCACGGTCTCCAGGAGGACGCGGATATTCTGTACGTCAGCCCCCTTCTGCCGGAGTCGGATATGAAGCAGATCGAGGAGCGGATCGCCTGGTACGGAAAGACCCCGGGCAAAAGGCAGGAGGACGCCTTTACGGGGCAGCTGGACCGGGTTCACTATCTGGCGGTGCAGATCAAGTCCGTCATCAAAAACATGGGATATCTGAAGGTGGACCGGACCATCACCTTTGACGAGCTTTTGATGGCCGTCAGCGAGCAGCTCTCCCCCTACAATGACCGGAGGGCCATGATCCAGGAGGACATCAGGAGAAGGGAGAAGATCGGTTCCCAGATCTTCCCGGAGTTTGGCTTTGCCCTCCTCCATGCCAGGACCGCGGGGGTGATCAAACCTGTCTTTCTGGTCTGTCAGACCAGGGACCGGCAGCCGTTTTCCGATCCCTGTCTTCAGGGCATCCGGGCCGTGATCGCGATGATGATCCCGGAGGAGGAGCATGTGACGGAGAACAGCGAGATCATGGGCAGCCTCAGCAGCAGCCTCATCGAGGAGCCGGACTTCCTGAACGCCATTTTCTACGGCGAAAAGGAGGAGATCCGGGAGCTGCTGTCGCAGATTTTGAAACGGTTTTTTAATCAGTATCTTGGGAGGCTGTAGAAAAGGGCTCGGGCCAAAGCGCGGTGAATTTTTATTCGCGCCTTGGCCCGGGCCCTTTCAATTCTGTCACTAACCCTTAGTGTCAAATACGATTTTGTTTCAATTGAAATGAGGAAGGCGGCGCTGGTATAATGAAGTCACAAATCAAGCAGAAACCAAAACGGAACAATAAAAAAGAAAAACAGGAGGAAAGAATATGTTATTTGGAAGAAAGAAAAAAGAGGCAGAGGTGAAGAAGCCGGAGCTTTTATTGAAAGAAAATATCCGAATGGGATGCAGCCCCAGCTCCAAGGAGGAGGTAATTCGCCAGGTGGGACAGATGCTGGTGGACAGCGGCTATGTGAACAGCGGCTACATCGACGCCATGCTGAAGCGGGAGCTGACCTTCTCCACCAACATGGGAAATGCCATCGCCCTTCCCCACGGTGTGGAGGAGGCCAAGAAGGAGATCAAGGCCTCCGGCATCGCGGTGATGACCTTCCCGGAGGGGACCGACTGGGGCACCGGGGATGTGAAGCTGGTGATCGGCATCGCCGGAGTGGGGGATGAGCATTTGACCATCCTGGGAAACATCGCGGCAAAGATGTCCACGCCGGAGGATGTGGATCGTCTGGTGGCGGGAAGTGTGGATGACGTATACAAAATACTGACGGAGGAGGACTGACTCCATGATTGTTACAGTGACGATGAATCCCGCAATTGACAAGACCGTAGATATCGGAGAGCTGGAGCGGGGCGGTCTGAACCGGATCCAGAAGATCGTGCTGGACGCAGGCGGCAAGGGCATCAACGTGTCCAAGACCGTCAAGGAGCTGGGAGGCACCACGATTGCCACCGGATTTCTGGGAGGAAACAGCGGGGCGGTCATCGAGAAGGTGCTGAAGGAGTACGGCATCGAGACGGACTTCGTGGAGGTGCGAGGAGAGACCAGAACCAACATGAAGGTGGTGGAGCAGGGCGGCATTGTGACGGAGCTGAACGAGCAGGGCCCTGTGGTGGAGCCGGAGCAGCTTGACGAATTGGTGAAAAAGCTGGAGGGCTACGCTTCCCCGGATACGCTCTTTGTGCTGGCCGGAAGCATTCCCAGAGGAGTGGACAAAAATATTTACCGTGAGATTACGGAGAAGGTACATAAAAAGGGAGCCTCCGTGCTGCTGGACGCGGACGGGGAGCTGTTTGTAAATTCCCTGGCCGCCGGCCCGGATATCATCAAGCCCAACCGGGTGGAGCTGGAGGAGTATTTTTCCCTGGACTACCGGGCCACGGAGGAGCAGCTGGCCAAGCTGGGAGGACAGCTGCTGGACCAGGGCGTCGGGATGGTGGCCGTGTCCATGGGGCAGATGGGA
The DNA here is from genome assembly GCA_964528295.1 of uncultured Lachnospiraceae bacterium. GTDB lineage: Bacteria > Bacillota > Clostridia > Lachnospirales > Lachnospiraceae > Choladousia. The sequence continues at coordinate 587 of CAZGRM010000129.1, read as the reverse complement.
GCCCTGTTTCTGGGGAAGGAGCAGAGCTACAAGTGCCGGGGGCTGTCGGTGAAGGCCCACTCCACGGTGGGAGCGGGGGACGCCATGGTGGCGGCCCTGGCGTACGGCTGGGACCGGAAGCTGACCATGGAGGAGTCCGCGAGGCTTGGCATGGCGGTCTCCGCCGGAGCCGTCACCACCACAGGCACCAAGCCGCCCTCCCGGGACGTGGTGGAGGAGCTGCTGAGTCAGGTGAAGCTGGAAAAGCTGTGATTGATGATAGATTAAAAATCGGAGGAATGGGAAATGAAGACGAAGGCTGTCAGAATGTATGGAGAAGATGATCTGAGACTGGAGGAGTTTGAGCTGCCCCAGATCAAGGAGGACGAGATTCTGGTGAAGGTGATCAGCGACAGTATCTGCATGTCCACCTACAAGCTGGTAAAGCAGGGGAAGCGCCACAAGAGAGCGCCCCAGAATATTGATACGAACCCCATCATCGTAGGGCACGAGTTTGCGGGAGTCATTGTGGAGGTGGGCGAAAAGTGGAAGGATCAGTTCCGCCCCGGCATGAAATTTGCTCAGCAGCCGGCTCTCAACTACAAGGG
>CAZGRM010000128.1:0-9746 GCA_964528295.1 uncultured Lachnospiraceae bacterium | reverse complement strand
CGGCCTCAGGACTCCTCCCAGCTTCGCTGGGCCCCTCCTCAGGCCATATTGTACCACATCGCAGTGGCGAAGGGAAGGGGTTTACGCTTCTCCCTGAGAATCCGCCTCAATCATGTTTCGGATACGCTGCATCTCTTCGTCCAGCTCCGTGATCACCGCGGCGCACCGGCGGAGCTTTTCCACGATCTCCGCTTCGCCTGCCACATTCTTTTTATAACGCAGCTTGTGGTCCACGCTGGCCCAGAAATCCATGGCTATGGTGCGGAACTGCACCTCCACCTTCACCGGCGTCTTTCCCTCCTTCAGAAATACGGGGACCTCCAGGATCTGGTGCAGGCTCCGGTAGCCGTTGGGCTTTGGGTTTTTGATATAATCCTTGGTACGAATCAGACGGATATCGTCCTGGCGGACCAGCAGATCGGACAAAATGTAGATATCCTCCTGGAAAGCACAGACCACCCGGATCCCGGCCACGTCATACAGATAGGTCTCGATCTCCTGCCCCAGCACCTCCTCATTCATGGGCCGTCCCTTCCGTTCCAGCTTCTCAATGATACTCACCGGGGATTTGAGGCGTGTTTCGATGGACTCAAAGGGATTTCTGTCATATTGAAGGGAAAATTCCGCGTTCAATACCCGCAGCTTTGTCTCCACCTCCATGATGGCGCAGCGGTACTTATTCATCAGCGCCATAAATTTCTTGCCCGTCTCCAGCATATCAATGTACTGCTGAAGCTCTCCGTATCTTTCGCCCGTCTCCACCTTGCTTTGTCTCCTTCTGGTTATCCTTTTTCTCTTACTTGTACTCAGATTGTTTTATTCTACCACATGTTTCCCCGGTCTGTCTTTATTTTTTAGATTAAAAATGTATTAAAATCATTTGTGGCTCTGTAAAAAGCTTTATCTCAGAGCGTGTTTGAAAATTGCTTGTGCCTGGATGGTAGTCCCAATTTGTGGAATATCCGGGTCCGATTGAGGAGGCGTAGTGGTGCTACGCTGACGAAATCGGGCTCGGATAGGCCGCAAAGTGGGGCTGCCAGACAGGTGCAATGAATTTTCAAACACGCTCTAGAGTGCGCCCAGCTGGTTGTACACGTTCTGGGCGTCTAAAATATGGAATTGCTCCGTCTCATGGCTGCCGTCGGCTTTTGCCGTCACCAGAATATATTCTTTCCCATTCACAGAGGCCAGACTGGCCAGACACAGGCCCGCCTCCTCGGTATAGCCGGTCTTTCCTCCCAGGATTTCGCCTCCCGTCACCTCCGCGGTGGACATGTACTGAAACATAGTGCTAAAGAAGGTGAATCCCTCCGGGTGCTGGGCGGTGGGGCTGACACTGTGGCGGCTGCTGGTGAAAATTTCACGGAAGGTAGGATTATCCAGAGCGTACCGGAGCAAAACGGCAATGTCCGCCACCGTAGTATAGTGATTCGGATCGTGCAGTCCGGTGGAATTGCAAAAATGGGTATCCGCCATGCCAAGCTCCGCCGCCTTCTGATTCATCAGCTCCGCAAAGGCGGCCTCCGATCCGGCAATCCGATTGGCGAAGGTGAGGCAGCATTCCGCGCCGGAGGGCAGAAGGATACCATAAACCAGATCCTCCAGCGCGGCGGTTTCCCCCGGCTCAAAGCCCGCCATGGAGGCGCCCTCCGCATAGAGGCTGTCGTAGATCTCATAGGGCAGGGTGACGGAGGCGGATAGATCCGCTGTCTCCTCGATGGCCAGGATAGCGGTCATGATCTTGGTCATGGAGGCCGGATAGATCCGGTCTTTGCTGTTTCTCTCCCCGATCACCGCTCCGGTATCCCGGTCCGTCAAGAGGGCGTAGGTGCTGTAGATGCCGGAGAGATCCACAGAGACAGCGGACGCTCCCGGGGCCATATCGGACTGTCCCGCCGTATTTTCACCGGCCTGCCCGCCGCTGCCCATATCCGATCCCGATTGGCCAGACGCAGCGCCGTCCGCTCCGGCCTGTCCGCCGACTCCCGTGTCCGATCCCGATTGGCCAGACGCAGCGCCGTCTGCTCTCGTGTCCGATCCCGATTGGCCAGACGCAACGCCGTCCGCTCCCGTGTCCGATCCTGATTGGCCAGACGCAACGCCGTCTGCTCCGGCCTGCCCGTCCGCTCCTATGTCCGATCCTGATTGCCCGGATGCGTTCAGAGATGTTCCCGGGGCGATTCCTGTCCCGCCGCTCCCTGAGACATCTCCCTCCCCGAGACCGGACAAATTCTCTCCGCCGCCTGGCTGGCCGGCCCCCTCCAAGGCGGAATGATACTTCTCCGAAGGAACAAGCAGCCGCCTTCCCACTATCCCGGCCCCCAGACCAAGGAGCACCAGAAACGCAGTCAGCATTGTGATTCTCTGGACCAGCACCCGGCGGCGGCGACGTCTTCTCATGTCCTGACGCTCCTTTAAGGACTGACGCCCTGGCTGATTCCTCATTTCCCGGTTCACCGCCGGGGATCGCTGGCTCAGCTTCCCCCTCATCTCCTGATTTACCATCGAAGCCTGCCGGCTCCGTTGGTCTCCCGCATTCCGCCTCACCTCCGGGCTCCGATGAGCGTTCCATTCATTTGCGCCTCTTCCCGCCTCCGGTCCCCGGCGCCAGGACTGTTCGGCTGTACCCCGGTCTGGCTCCGAAGCCTGCCGCCTCCTCTCATCATTTGCTCTTCTCCGTACCCGTTTTTCCGCCATCCGCTTTTCTCCTTTCTCCCGCCCACGCAAAGCGGCCTCCATTCAGTCTTATTTTACCGAACGAAAGCCGCCGAAGTTTCAATTCCGCCTTACTAATTTCATAATTTTATCTTAACTCTACTTCGGTATCTCTGTCATGATCTCCAGCTTAAAGCCCTCCCACATATCAGCCGATACATTCCAGTCCCGAAGGTCTGTGACGATCTTATGGTAGAAGGCCTGTCCGCCCCGGACGATATCGTAGGTCCGGGCGTCGCCCCGGGATTCCAGATGACGGCCGAAGCTGCAATTTTTCACCGCGTCAGGACCATACCAGTCCTTCTCCCCGTCCGGCCAGAAAATATGCAGGCCGGGGATGGACCGCTGCTGGGAAGCGTCCGCGGAGGCGGAAGCCAACAGCTCCCTGCCTACCTCCTCATAGCAGGTAAACACATGGGCATACCGCCACACCGTCCTGGTGAAATCCGATACCCGGAACTGCCCCAGCCACTCCTCGTTCATCATACCGTCCGCCGCTTCCTTTGAAATAATCACCAAGATCGGGAACATCCGGTCAGGATCGGCGATGGCCTCCCGCAGAGCCGGGAGCTGCTCCCGCCTCAGAATCCTCCTGCGGTTTCCGCAGTCGATACCGTTGCGGATCCCGATATTATCCACAATATTTTTATAATATCCGGGATAGCTGAAAAACATGGCGGAGCTTTCCTGAACCGTATACTCCTCCCGCTCAGGCTCCGCATAGCCGTTATTCAGCTTCAGCATCACCCGCTTTTCGCTCTCCGCCTCCAGGCAGGCCTCGGAAAACCAGATCCGTCCTCCCACCTCCGGGTCCATATGGCGCACATGCATATTCATCCTCCGGTGCTCCGGATCATAATTCACCGTCACATGGTAGGCCAGCACATCCGCGTGATAGGTGACGGTCTCCTCCGGCATATCCTTAAACAGCGTGCCATACCGCCGCACAATCCATTTATAAATACAGTCTGCGGACCGCCGGAAAATCAGATCCGCCGTCACCGGCTCCTCCGCCCGCAGCCTGCTGCCGTCCACCTGGGTGCACATCTGAAATACCGTATGCCGGGTCAGTGGCCGCAGCTCATAGTGCCGGGACTCGGCCACGCTCTCCTCCCTGCCGTCATTGTACACATCCCGCTCCCGAAAAATAGCGGTCAGCCGGTTGTCATGAAACTGGCTGTCGTTCAGCAGGGCCACAATGGTATTCGCGTTAATGGGAATCCGCCTGCTCCGTCTGAGAAGCTGATCCACCAGCACCTGCTTCGGCGTCTTATAAATCCGCTTCGCCAGATTATCCACCCGCTCCAGGTCCCTGTCCAGCAGCTCCTCCACCTCCGGGTAAAGCGGGGCGTCCCCCAACTTCAGACGGAAATGACTCTTGATCATGTCATTCCACCGGCCGGATTTGTACAGAGCGTGACCCAGGTCCTCAAACAGCGTCACCATAGACTTATCACACAGCTCCAGCGTGGCCAGAATGCTGTTCAGATACCGGGAAAAGGCGGGATAATGACTCCACAGCTCCTCCCCCTTGTACCGCATATCATGCTCAATCTCATGCCAGCCCTCGAAAAACATGGTTTTTATCTGGATCTCAAAGGTATCATCGATATACATGTCCCAGGTGTCAGACGAAATCTGATTTTTCAGATACTCCGGCAGCCGGAATACCCCGTTGAGCTTCGTGGGCTTAAACTCCTCCTCGCTGCGCTCCGAGGTGGACCATTCCAGCACGTCAAAGGTATGCTCCATGATATTTTTGCAGATATCCACGTCGTCGTCGAAATACAGGTTGATCCGCACTCCCACCAGATCCTGCAGCTTCCGGTCCTCCCCATACTCCTTCTGTTCAAATTTGTGGGCCATGGAGGAGGCCGTCTTGATCCTGGAGAACACGCGGAAATAAAGTCCGCACTGCTCCAGCCGGTCACTGATGATTCGCTTCAGATCCTTCTCCACCGCCGCCGGCACCCGTACCCGGGCCGCCAGCTCTTCTTTTGTAAAAATTATCTTTTCCTGTTCCCTCAACCGTATTACACCACCATTTGTTTCTTAAGACACCGTTTCCCGGCATCGCAAAAATCCGTCCCGTGCATCCATCTCCGCACCGGGCCGGATCCATTGATTTACCATCCTCAGTATAACAGATTTTACGAAAATACGAAAGCCCCAATCCATTCTATTGTTTCATGATTTTGCATAATTATTCAGACACCCGCAGCTTTCCGTAGGCCTTTGCCTCCTCCCTGGAGCATCCCTCCCGGCTGTACCGGGCTTTTTCGTAGGCTTCATGGAAATATTCCGCTTCCGCTCCCCGGATCCCGGCCTCCCGCTCCAGCTCCCGGGGGGACTCCCAGCCCTCCGGGCGATGTCCGGCCGTCCTCAAAATCGTCCTTCTGTATCTCCTGCGGATCATATGGTTCGGAGAGCCCCAGCGGCTCTCTCTCCGGGCAAGGGGCATTTTCTCATACTCCTCCCCCACCTCCTGATCCGGGAAAATCAGCTCATCCTCCTCCCCGTCTCCGGCGAAGGACCGCACCATCCGGCGGCACAGACCGTAGACTGCCCGGACCGCCGCCAGCAGCGCCGCCGCCAGGATCACATAGGTCACAGCCATAGTCACCGGCTCCAGCCAGGCCGGAGGCTCCTGCTGCTCCCCCGCCATGGTCTCCAGCAGCTCCGCCATGCCGTCGGACATCCCTACGCCGGCGGGCGCCTCCACCGTTTCCGCGGGAGCTCCCTCATATTTCACAGAGCAGAGCCACTCCATCAGCACCACCAGGGGCTCCTTTCCATAAAGGAACGCCGGGGAGGTCAGGATCCCCAGCACCACCAGAGCCACCGCCAGGATCGCCCGGCGGTTTCTCCTCATGGTGCGCACCGGAAGATTGGCGATCCGGCTGCTGGACAGAATGAAGTCCCGCTGGCTATCCAGATAGTGAAAGAGAAAAATGACAAACAGCTCCGCCGTCATCAGGCAGAACATGGGCGCCAGCAGATCGTACTGACGAGTCACCAAAATCCCCAGATAGAGCACTGTCTGGAGGCCCAAATGATAAATTCTGGGATAGTCCAGCAGCGTGGGAATGTCCCACAGCTCCAGCTGGGGGCGGCTCTCCGGGTCCCCCATCATCTCCTGCTGCTTCTTTTTGTTGCTGGCCCGAAGGATCCAGGCATGGCAGCGGATCAGAAAAATCACCTCTGTCAGCACCGCTGTCAACACTGAGGAGGTCAAGAGCCAGATCAGGGCGGTCATCCCCAGACCCGCCAGCTGATACAGGAAAAAATTTCGTATTTTTCGGATCAAAAGCCAGCTCACCGCCGTGGGAATCAGCAAAACCAGGGAGGAGAACAGGTAGCGGAGGGCTTCTCCCCGATCCATAGTGAAGAAACCGGCAGCCAGGAGATAGACGCCTCCAAACAGAAACAGAGCGTGAAGCCAGGGCAGCACCATCAAAACGATACCCTCCAGCCGCTCCTGGCCTCCCGACCGCTTTCCGGCGCCTTCCTTTTCCGCTTTCGCAAATTTTTCCGTGCTATTCTTCCGCATCGTCCGCACCGTCCTTTCCCGCTTCTGTCATTCCACTTCCCAGCGCATCCGCCGCATCCAGGAATCGCGCACATCCTCCCCCTCCATATAGGGGTGTGTCGGCAGAATCCACAGGATCCCATTGCCTCCCGCTGACAAGGTCCGCAGCGCCTGCTCCGTCCCCGCATTCAAATTTTTTGAAATCAGCACATAAATCCGGCCGCTCCGTTTCCTGGAGGCCTCCTCCTCCAGCACCCCGGCAATCTTTTCCTTCCGGTCCTGGAGGCTCAAACGGGCCAGACGCCGATTCAGCTCCTGGACCTGGCCGCCGCTCTTGATGTGCATCGAGAGCTCTCCGTTGCTGATCAGATCCAGCTCCATCCCCTTCTTGACCAGCCGGGACGCCAGGGAGGAGAGGATGCGGATGGATTCCTCCGTCAGCTCCTCGTATTTCAAAATGTTGGAATCCTCCACATCCAGCACCACTGTGACCTGCACGCTGGTGGTGGAGTCGTACTGATTCACCATCAGGCTGCCGCTGCGGGCGGAAGCCTTCCAGTTGATATGGTTCATGGGATCGGTGGGGTAATACTCCCTGATCCCGGAAAATTCAAAGGGATCCGGGTTCAGGCGGCTCTGGCTCAGCATCGTCCCGGTCAGCGCCTGGCAGATCAGGTTGATCCGCCGCACGTCGATCTGCCGGGGATATACGTACATGGCCGTCTTCTGGGCCTGCTCCCGGTAATAGCTGCGGGTATAAAACAGATCGTAGCCCACCAGCTCCGAATTAGTTATCTCATAGTAGCCCCGCCGGGCGCAGGCGAAGGGCAGCCGCCGGATCACCTTCTGATGGCCGAAAAAGGAGAACACATCCCTCTTGTAGGTCAGATCCGTGACATTGGAATTTTCCTTTGCCTCCCCGGAAAATTTCAGATTTCTGCTCATGGAAAGGCGCACCTCCAGAGCAGGGAGAGGCAGGTTCTTGCCGTTGGTGATGGTCTCCTTCAGGCAGGAATCGTCTCCCTCATATACGTAGGAATCGGTGAAGGCAATCTCCACCTTCAGATTTTTGTGCCAGCACTTCTGATATAAAACTGACTGCAAAAGCCATGCGGCTCCGATGCAGAGAAGAAACAGAATCAGCATTTTTTCTTCCTTTCTTTCAGGCAAGGTCCGGCTCTTCGCGCCGGTTTCCCGCCCGTTCTTCCCCGGGTGACCCCCGTTCCGTTCAAAACGCGCTTAACGTCACCGCTTTGTCCAGTCCTCTGTGGGCAGCTCCACCGTCTCCAGGATCTCCCGGATCACCTGCCGGGCTCCCCGGCCGCCCTCACTCTCCGCGGACAGGCAGAGACGATGGGCCATCACCGGCACAGCCACAGCCTTGATATCCTCCGGCACCACGTAGTCCCGGCCCCGCACCATGGCGTACCCCTGGGCCGCCCGCACCAGAGCCAAAGTCCCCCTGGGGCTGACTCCGTTGGCCACCTGGCGGTGCTGTCTGGTGGCATGAATCACCTGAACCATGTAGCTCAGGAGCTCCCCATGAATATAGACGCCCCGGCACGCTTCCTGAAGCTCTGTCAGGTCCTGACACCGGCACACCGGCTCCAGCGTTTCCAGCGGCTCCTCCCTCAGGAAGCGGTTGATCATGGAGAGCTCCTGACCCTGGGTCAGATCCTCCATGGAAAGCTGCATCAAAAACCGGTCCATCTGGGCCTCCGGCAGCGGGAAGGTCCCCAGCGTCTCCAGAGGATTCTGGGTGGCGATCACCAAAAAGGGCTCCGAAAGCTTTCTGGTCACCCCGTCCACCGTCACCTGCCGCTCCGCCATGCACTCCAGGAGGCTGCTCTGGGTCTTGGGAGTGGCCCGGTTGATCTCGTCCGCCAGCAGCACATTGCAGAACACGGGCCCTTTGGAGAACACAAACTCCCCCGTCTTTCCGTCAAAGTAATTCAGCCCCGTCACATCCGAGGGCAGCAGATCCGGCGTAAACTGAATCCGCCCGAATTCCGCCTCCACCGACCGGGCAATGCTCTTCGCCATCACCGTCTTCCCCGTCCCCGGCACATCCTCCAGCAGCACATGACCCCTGGCCAGCATGCAGGTCAGGATCAGGTCCACCGTCTGCTGATTCCCGATCATGACCCGGGCTATGTTCTCTTTTATCTTCTCCAATACCGTCTCTTTCATTGTATCTCCTTTCTCGGATCTCTTCCTCTCTCCGCGGCCAAAAGCAGAATCACCATGCCCAGGGCCGCCATTCCCACAGCCGCCGCCAGCATTGCCGTCACTCCCGCCCGGTCAATCAATCCTCCGCCCAGCAGCGCTCCAAGGACGCAGCCCAGGGTGTGGGTCATCGTCATATAGGCCTGTCCTTTTATGGCGTCCTGCTCCTCCATAATGGAATTAACATAGTAGACAGAGGATACCATGATCAGGGCAAAGCTGAACATCTGAAGCAATTGCACGGCACAGAGCGCCAAAATGGAGGGAGCCAGCAGTGTGCCGAGGGCCTTCAGCATGAAAAAAATGCCGGAGCAGCGAAACCAGATGTGGCAGCGGACCTTCTTTACCATATAGCTAAACAGAAACATGGTGGGCAGCTCCAGCATGGCGGCAAGAGCCATGAGAAATCCTGTCTCCGCGCTTCCGCCTCCCTTCGTCTCAGCGACCTGGTACATGAAGCTGTTGGTCAGCATATGGCTCATATAGACGAAAACACAGCCCGCCAGCACCACAGAAAACTGGGGGTAGCTTCGGAAAAAGGATATGGGATTTTGCCTCATCCCGCCTTTCCCTCCGGCCGTCTTGGCCGCCTTCTGAAACGGAAAGCGGTGAAGAGCAAGGAGAAAGCACAGGACCGCCGCCAGCATCGCAAAGGGAATCACGCCCACGCCGGCCCGCTCCACCAGAATCCCCAGACCGTAGGCCAGCGCCGCGTACGCCCCGGATCCGATACCCCGGGCCAGTCCGAAATTGATCTCCCTTCCCTGATTGATGCTCTCCATCCCCAGAGCGTTGACCAGAGGAGTAATCAGCTGCAAAACCGACACACCGGCCCCATACACCAGGCCACAGATCCATCCGCCCTTCGCCCAAAGTAAAAGGGCAGACGTCACCAAAAGCAGCGCCGAAAGCGTACCCGCAATCCTTTTCAGGGAGGGGCTGTCCGGCCGGTCCGCATAGCCCGCCACCACCGGCTGCAGCACAGCCGAGCACGCCCCCGAAGCGGCAATGATCATTCCGATCCTTGTATTGCTGAAGCCCCTGCCCAGCAAAAAAATACTGCTGAATCCACTGACTGCCCCATACTGCATCCAGAAAAAGCCCTGAACGCAGGCATATCTCCCATTAAGCTTCATCCCCCGAACCCTTTCTAAAGCCCGTTTATTTATTTTTTAATCTTATCATAGCGGTAATAATTATTCAAGCCAGCGGCCCGAAAACCAGCGGCAAAGAATAAAATATAAAAATCTATCGCCTCTCAATCCCGATTTGTATT
>CAZGRM010000127.1:0-9754 GCA_964528295.1 uncultured Lachnospiraceae bacterium | reverse complement strand
CATTGTTTTGGAAAGTCCCCTACCCGCCCCGGTGGCTGTATACTGGCTGGCGTGTGAACAGTTGCCCCGGAGGCCCCGTTTCTTTTCGGAAACAGAAGAATCCCATGTGAATCTTTCACAAATTTGGCCCTCCAAAATTTGTATAAAACACCAAAAATGAATCGATTCAAGTTTTTCTTCGCTAGACATGTTGACAGACCGAAAAAATAGTGCTATTATCGGATCATCAAATGAACCGATTCATATCACAAGAAAATTAGAAAAAATATGAATTATTTTTTTAGAATAATATGAATCGTTTCACAGGGCAACCTGACGATAAAAGAGCAGCTTGGGCGGAAATTTTAGTGCGGATTTCCAAATGACAGAAAAACAGCACTTCCGGAAAAAAGATGACGGCCGCGTCTTTTTTCCGGGCAGGAAAGCAAAAGCTTTCCTGCCGGGACAAGCATTCTTGCCCGACAGAAATCTTACAAAACAAATCAACAAAAGTATGGAGGAAAGGTAACATGAAAAAAAGTATTTCTTTTGTAATGGCGGCAGCCATGGCAGCATCTCTGGCGTCCGCAGGCTCTATGACAGTATTGGCTGACGGCGTATCCATCACAGTTTTCAACTCCAAGATGGAGATTCAGGACCAGTTTGAGGAGGCGGCGGAGGCTTACTCCGAGGCCACAGGCGTGGATGTGGAGGTTTATTACTCCAGCGATACCGTATCCGCTCATCTGGCTACCAGATACGCTTCCAACGATCCCTATACTCTGATGATGGTAGACTCCAAGGATGTTTATTCCCTGGGTGAGGAGCATGCCATTGACATGAGCGATCAGGATTGGGTAAACGATACTGAGTACGAGATCAGCGTGGGCGACGCTGTGTACGGCTTCCCGGTTTGCATCGAGGCCAGAGGCGTGATCTACAATAAGGACGCCATCGAGGCGATTACAGGAGAAGAGTTTGATCCCGCGAATTACGCGACACTGGATTCCTTCAAGGAGTTGCTGGAGACTCTGGTAGCCGGCGGCATGGAGAGCCCCGTAGGTATCATGAAGGAGGACTGGTCTCTGGGCGCTCACTTCCTCTGCGAGGTATATGAGGAGCAGGAGGACACCGAGGCATTCATCACCGCTCTTCACGGCGGCAGCGCGGACCTGATCAACAACGAGAAGTTCAACTCTCTGATGGATTTCCTGGATGTGATGATTGAGAATAACTACGCGAAGAGCTCCGCCATCGCGGCAGAGCGCGAGGTGACAGAGCAGAAGCTGGCTGAGGGCGAGATCGCTTTCATGTTCGGCGGCAACTGGGACTGGGCTGTGATCAACGCTTATGACTACACCGAGAACATGGGCATGATGCCGGTTCCCCAGAACATGGACGACGGCACAAACACCATGCTGGTAGGCGGCGGTTCCAAGTATTTCATGATCGACTCCTCTGAGAACACCAGCGACGAGCAGCGTCAGGCGGCTCTGGATTTCCTGAACTGGATGGTATATGACGAGGCGGGACAGAGCTTCCTGGTAAATGACTGCGCGCTGGTTCCGGCTTACTCCAACATCACGCTGGATGTGGTAGATCCCCTGGGCGCTTCCGTAAAACAGTACGCGGATGCCGGACTGCTGATCCCGAACTACGATTACATGCCGGATGATCATTACTCCATCTGCGGCGCTTCCTTCCAGAAGTACCTGGCCGGACAGACCGACCGCGCCGGTCTCGCGTCTGAGATCGAGAGCTACTGGGCTTCCACCGCTCCGGTTGAGCACTAAGAAGCGACGGTATTTCAGTCGGATTGAACTGGATACGCAAATCATTTGAGCGGCCATACGCTTTTCTAAGTGGGGGCGTATGGCCCTCTTTCTGTAAAATCCGGAACGGCGGCACTGCTGATCCGGAGAGAAACACCTTTAAAGGGGGATTGAGAAATCATGAAAAAGAACACCATGTCTTACAAGGTAAGGCAGTACGCCATGTTCGCCGGCCCCGCCACCGTTCTGTTTATCGCGGTGGTGCTGATGCCCTTCGTATATGGTCTGTACCTGACCTTCACCAGTTGGGATGGTATCTCAAAATCAAAGCCGTTCGTTGGGTTGACGAACTACATAACAGCATTTCAGGACACCGCGTTCTGGCAGGCGATGGGAAGAACAGTGATTTACACCATCATCGCGGTGATTCTGGTAAATATCGTGGCTTTTGCCCTTGCCTATCTGGTAACCAGCGGCGTTAAGGGGCAGAACTTTTTCCGGGCAGGCTTCTTTATCCCGAACCTGATCGGCGGTATCGTTCTCGGTTATGTGTGGAAATTCGTGTTTAACCGGGCGCTGGTATCCCTGGGACAGGCCCTGTCCGTTGGTTTCCTGTCCACTTCCTGGCTGGCCACCACAAACGGAGCCATGGCCTGCCTGATCATCGTATCGGTATGGCAGTACGCGGGATACATGATGCTGATCTATGTGGCCGGCTTCATGAGCGTTTCCAAGAGCCTGATGGAGGCGGCTCAGATCGACGGCTGCACCAAGGGGCAAGCTACCATCAACGTAACCATTCCGCTGATGCGGGCGTCCTTTGTACAGTGTCTGTTCCTGACCCTGACACGCTGCTTCATGGTTTACGATGTGAACCTGTCCTTGACCAAGGGCGAGCCCTTCAACTCTTCCGTGATGGCGGCCATGCACGTATATAACCAGGCATTCACCTACAAGAATTACGGTACCGGCCAGGCCGAGGCTCTGATCCTGTTTATCGTCTGCGCGATCGTGGGCGTGACACAGGTATATATCGGTAAGAAAGGAGAGGTGGCAGCATAATGAATACGAACGACAACGCAAAAGCGGCTCGCAAGAAAAAAATATCCCATGCGATTATGATGATCGTGCTGATAATTGTCTTCCTCCTCTTTGTCTTCCCGTTCATCCTTGTGGTGATCAATGTATTTAAGACAAAGGCAGATATTACCTCTGCTCCCCTGTCCCTGATCGGTTCCCATGGCTTTACGTTGGAGAACTTCCCGGACGCGATGAAAAAGATGGATTTCTGGAAATCCTTCCGGAACTCTCTGATCGTTACCGTTTGCTCCACCATACTGACCCTGCTGTTTTCTTCCATGGCAGCCTTTGTGGTGGTACGTAACAAATGGAAAGCCTGCGCTCTGCTGTTCTCAGGAATGATTGCCTCCATGGTAATCCCCTTCCAGGTACTGATGATCCCGCTGGTATCTCTGTACGGCGGTGTCTTCGGGATCCTGAACAGCCGCGTGACCTTGATTTTGATGCACACAGGTTTCTCTCTGTCCATGGCCACATTCATGTTCCATGGAGCGATTCACACCAATATCCCGCTGGAGCTGGAGGAAGCGGCTCTGATTGATGGGTGTACCCGCTGGCAGACCTACTGGAAGATTGTGTTCCCGCTGCTGAAGCCCACCATCGCTACGGTGGCTATCATCGACGCCATGGCATTCTGGAACGACTATCTGCTTCCCAGCCTGGTACTCAGCCGGAAGGAGCTGTACACGATTCCCATCGCCACACAGGCCTTCTATGGCACCTACTCCACCGATATGGGACTGATCCTGGCGGCCCTGCTGCTGGCTATGCTGCCGATCCTGATCCTGTACGTATTCCTGCAGCGCTACATCGTAGAGGGTGTTACCTCCGGCGCTGTAAAGGGCTGATGGAAAAATTGAGTATTAATCGGCAAATTTCGCTCTGACACGGCGGGAGGGGCAGTCCCTCCCGCCATGTTCATATACAGGGAGGCAAGGATGCGGATAAGAATTGACAAAAAATATCTCTGGTTTCCTGTGGATATGTCCCAGGAGGAAGTAAAACTGAATATTTACGCGGGCGACAAGCAGATTCACGAGATTAATATCCGGCTGGGCGGTGAGGGCCGCGATTTCTACGGAGCCCTGAAGCTGGAGGAATATTTGGGGCAAACCCTGGAATTCTGGTGCGGAAAGCATGAGGAACGGCTCTCCGGCGTCCGCCAGGAGGACGAGAGGCCGGAAAATAATTATCCTTATCGCCCCAGACTTCATTACACCCCGGCCTTCGGCTGGGTCAACGATCCCAACGGACTGGTGTACCACAAGGGAGTCTACCATCTGTTTCACCAGTACAATCCCTATGCGACACACTGGGAGAACATGAGCTGGGGCCACGCGGTGAGCCCCGACCTCTTTCACTGGGAGGAGCAGGATGTGGTACTGTACCCGGATGAGTACGGGACCGCGTACTCCGGCTGCGGCTTTCTGGATCAGGAGAACCGGGCCGGCTTCGGGGCCGATACGCTGCTGTTTTACTACACGGCGGCCGGCGGCTGCGCGCACCGCTCCATACGGATGGGGCACGCCTTCACTCAGAGGGTGATGTGGTCCGACGACAACGGAAAGACCTTTCACCCCACCGAAAAGGGAGTGATCCCCTGGATCGCCGGGGAGAACCGGGATCCCAAGGTTTTCCGGCATGACGCCTCCGGCGGCTTCGTTATGATCATGTATCTGGAAAAAAATGAGTTTGCCATTTTCCGTTCCTCGGACCTGCTTCACTGGGAGGAAACCCAGAGGCTGGATGTGCCCGGCATGTGGGAGTGTCCCCTGCTGATGGAGCTTCCGGTGGAGGGTTCTCAGGAGAAAAAGTGGGTATTCTGGTCGGCGGACGGCTACTATCAGGTAGGCGGCTTTGACGGGTACCGGTTTGAGGCGGAGACAGAGCGGCTGACGGCCTATTGCAGCCGCAGAGCCTATGCGGCCCAGGATTATGCCAACACAGGGGACAGAACCATCCTGGTTTCCTGGATCCGGCTGGACAATGACCGGGGAAATTACCGGGGAGCCATGGGACTGCCCATGACTCTTTCTCTGCGGGATACGAAAGAAGGACCTCGGATGGTATTTGACACGGTGGAGGAGCTGGAGGGGCTTCGGGGAGACTGGGAGCCCTTCGCGATGGATACCTCCGTGCCCATGGAGGGGGAGGCCAGGGAGCTGAACGTATCTTGGGCGCCGGGCAGTACCGGACGGGCGGAGCTGACGGTGGGAGAGACGGTGATCCGGGTGGATCTGGGGGCGGGAGAGCTGACTGTGGACAGCAGCCGCCTCATGGAGCAGGAGAGCCAGGTGCGTGCCGGCTTTGATCCGAATCAGGGCTTTCACCTGAGGGTGATCGTGGATCAGGAGATGATCGAGCTTCTCGGAGCGGACGGTCTGATCTGCGGTACTTTGGAGACAGAAGAAAATGTACTGGCGCGCTCCCTGTCTCTTCATTCAGAGGCGCCGGTAGAGGACAGCCGCTGGAGCGTGCTTTCTCTGAATCGGACGGGTGCAAAAGGAGATTGACGAAAGTACCAAGAGATCCGCGGTTGTCTGAGGGAAAGTTACAAGAATCCCATTGGAATACCGCGGCAAAAAGGGCAGCTTGCCTGAAAATTGACGGATTGCATGAAAAATAGCATAAATTTTAACAAAAATTCGACAAATTAGTATATTTTGGCTCCATAATCTACCGCAATGTGGTATACTATGACTGAATCATTTTTTAAAAGCAATGCGGGGGAAGTTTGTTTTATGGCAACAATCAAAGATGTAGCACAGGATGCCGGAGTCGCGGTCGGCACGGTGTCTAAGGTTTTAAACAACAAATACGTAACGGAAGCAAATCGCATAAAGGTGGAGCGCTCCATTGAAAAGCTGGGCTATCAGGTAAATACCTACGCTCAGGGGATGAAATCCCAGTTTACAAAGACGGCGGCACTGATTCTGCCCAATCTGTACAATCCTTTTTTTGCCCTGCTGGCGAATCATATTGAGAATGAACTGTATGCCAGGGATTACCGGATGCTTTTGTGTAATTCCGACGGGCGGGCGGAGAAGGAGATCGGGTACTTCAAAATGGCGCTGCAAAACAAGGTGGACGGCATTATCGGGCTGACCTACAGTGACGCGGAGAAATACTTTTCCGAGGACTTTCCGATGATATCCATAGATCGGTATTACGAGTCGAATATTCCATGCGTCAGCAGTGACAACTACCGCGGAGGAGAGCTGGCGGCGGAGATTTTCCAGGAGACCGGCTGCGGCCAGGTGGCTTACATACGGACCGGCTACCGGATCAACGGAAATACGCTGAACCGGGGAAAGGGCTTCAAGGACGCCTGCGCCGCCTACGGGATGGAGTGTGAGGAGATCGATCTGGGAGAGCATATCCTGCCGGACACGGCGTCAAAGGCGGCGGAGTATCTGAAACGGAGGATAAAGAATGGAAGGATCGCGGTGGACGGCCTCTTTTTCAGCAGTGATGATCTGGCCATCCTGGTGAGGGATGAGCTAAGAGAGATGGGGCTGAGGGTGCCGGAGGATATTCAGGTCATCGGGTTTGACGGCCTGACCGTGTTCAACCGGGAGAAGGCCTTCGTATCCAGTATCCGGCAGCCCGTCGAGGAGATCGCGAGGGTCAGCGTGGAGATGCTGATGAAGATCATTCACGGAGAGAAGGTAGCGATTCAGACGCTTCTTCCGGTGGAATTTCTGGACGGCGGCACCACCAAAGCGCTGCCCCGGGAACTGTTTGGCCGCGAAGCGTGACGGGGCTTCCGAAAGCGATAATATTACTGAGAGAAAGGAGTGGAGCGGGAAAATGGGTGAATATGAGTTAAGGTTCCGGCGGCATCTTGACGAATTGAAATGGCTCTACTGTGAGTTATATGAGGGACAGATGTGGGCGTTTGACCAGCTCTGCGAACAGCTCCGGCGGCATTACGACAGCCGGAAGGAGACTTTAAAGGCGTTGGACCGGGTGAGAGAGGCGGATCCGAAGTGGTATAAGCGCAATGACAAGCTGGGAATGATGATGTATGTGGACGGCTTTGCGGGCGACCTGAAGGGTGTGGAAGGAAAGCTGGACTATCTGGAGGAATGTAATGTAAACTATATTCATCTCATGCCGCTGCTGGATTCGCCGGAAGGGCGCAGCGACGGCGGCTATGCGGTGGCGGATTTTCGGAAGGTGAAGCCGGAGCTGGGTACCATGGAGGATCTGGCGGAGCTGGCGGACAAGTGCCACAGCCGGGGCATGAGTATCTGTCTGGACTTCGTCATGAACCATACCTCGGAGGACCACGAGTGGGCCAGACGGGCCAGAGCCGGGGAGGCGGAGTATCAGGCCCGCTATTTCTTCTATGACAATTACGACATTCCCGCCATGTATGAGCGGACGGTGCCCCAGGTGTTCCCCACCACGGCTCCGGGCAATTTTACGTGGCTGGAGGATCTGGGAAAATTTGTGATGACCACCTTCTATCCCTATCAGTGGGACCTGAACTACCGCAATCCGGTGGTGTTCAACGAGATGGTCTACAATATGCTGAATCTCACCAACCAGGGTGTGGATATTATACGGATTGACGCGGTGCCCTATATCTGGAAGGAGCTGGGGACCAATTGCAGAAACCTGAGACAGGTCCATACCATCGTCCGCATGATACGCATGATCTGCGAGATCGTGTGTCCCGGCGTGCTGCTGCTGGGGGAGGTGGTGATGGAGCCCTCCAAGGTGGTGCCCTATTTCGGCACGGTGGAGAAGCCGGAGTGCCATATGCTGTACAATGTGACCACCATGGCCACCATCTGGCATACGGTGGCCACCAGGGATGTGAGACTTCTGAAGGAGCAGATGCGCAAGGTGACGGAGCTGCCCAGAGAGTACGTATTTTTGAACTATCTGCGGTGCCATGATGACCTTGGATGGGGGCTGGATTACGATTTCCTCCGGCAGTTTGGCATGGAGGAGGTGCCTCACAAGAAGTTCCTGAATGATTTCCTGACGGGACAGTTCCCCGGGGCCTTTGGCCGGGGAGAGCTTTATAACTCCGATCCCACCTCCGGCGACGCCAGACTGTGCGGCACCACGGCCTCCCTCTGCGGCGTGGAGAAGGCCGAGTACGAGATGGATCCCGCCAGGCTGAAGCGGGCGAATCAGCTGGATCTGATGCTTCATTCTTATATGCTGTTTCAGTCCGGCATTCCGGTGCTCTACAGCGGGGATGAGATCGGCCAGCTCAATGACTACAGCTACCATCTGGATCCTCTGAGATGTGAGGACTCCAGATACCTTCACCGGGGCAAGATGCGCTGGGACTGCGCCGGCTGGCGCCATAGTGAGGGCAGCAGGCAGCAGGCCATCTTTGAGCCCTTAAGCGAGATGGAAAAGACCAGGGCGGCATACAGCGTCTTCGACTGTGAGAGCGATGTCTGGATGGTGGAGACCTGGGATGACTGTGTCATCGGCATGATACGAAGCGACGGAAAAAATAAGGTGGTGGGCCTCTTTAATTTCAGCGGGCAGGACCGGATCGCCTGGATCAACGAGGACGACGGCATGTACCGGGATCTGCTGAGCGGCCGGGAGATGGAGGCCAGAGGCGTACAGATCCCCGCCTACGGGTATTACTGGCTGGCGAGACTTCCGGTGGCGGAGGAGAAGCGGCCGGAGGCTTCCCAGGCGGAGCCGGCCCCGGCGGCGAAAGAAGCCTCCGGCACCGCTTCCAAAACAGAAGAGGCGGCAGAGCCGGAGAAATCCGGGGCAAAATCAAAAACAGAAAAAACAGCGAAATAACGGCTGTGTTTTGCGGTCAGCCAGGGGCCCTCGGGCCTCTGGCGTCCGCATGTAAAAAAATAACAGAGGAAAGGAGAACATCATATGGCAATACAAATCAGTTCGGATGGGCGGACATTTACGCTTCAGACGAAGGACAGCTCTTATCAGATGAAAGCGGATGCCTATGGCGTCCTGCTGCACACCTGGTACGGGAAAAAGATAGACGCGGAAGACCTGGAGGATCTGATTTTCCGCAGCGATGTGGGATTTTCCGGCAACCCCGTGGAGGCGGACCGTGGACGGGAGTATTCTCTGGACTGGCTGCCCCAGGAGCTGCCCTCCAGCGGCGTGGGAGATTACCGCTCCGACATGGTGAGACTCTGCTATGAGAATGGGAGCTGCGCCGCCGATTTCCGCTTTGTGGGCTATGAGCGGCTGAAGGGCTCCTACCGGATCCCGGGTATGCCGGCGGTGTACGACACGGAGGAGGAGCAGGGGGAGACTTTGGTGATCTCCATGCGGGAGACCGCCTCCGGCGTGATGGTAAAGCTGTACTATGGGGTATTTGAGGAGGGGAATGTCATCACCCGGGCTCTCTGTGTGGAAAACCGGGGGCAGCAGCGGGTGGAGCTTGATAAGGCTCTGTCATGCAGCCTGGATTTTCTGTTTGGGAGCTATGAGATGATGTACTTCACGGGCCGCCATGCCATGGAGCGAAGTGTGGAGAGGATCCCGGTGCGCCGGGCCAAGGTCAGCGTGGGCAGCGTCCGGGGCACCTCCAGCCACCAGTACAATCCCGCGGTGATCCTCTGCCGGCCGGAGACCGGGGAGGAGCAGGGGGAGTGCTACGGCCTGTGCCTGGTGTACAGCGGCAATTTCCTGGCGGAGGCCCAGCAGGATCAGCGGAACCAGACCAGGGTCCAGATGGGAATTCACGATTACCAGTTCCGCCATGTGCTGGAGCCGGGGGAAACCTTCTTTACCCCCCAGGTGATCCTCAGCTATTCCGGGCAGGGCTTTGCCCGGCTGTCCCACCAGTATCACAATATGATCCGGGAGCATATCTGCCGGGGCAGATATAAGCATGAGCGGCGTCCGGTGCTGATCAACAACTGGGAGGCGACCTACTTTGATTTTAATAAGGAAAAGATCCT
>CAZGRM010000126.1:0-9825 GCA_964528295.1 uncultured Lachnospiraceae bacterium | reverse complement strand
ATAAAGGGCCCCATAGTTGATGTCCCCCGGCCCGCTCTCCCAGTCAATGTCCTCATACTCGGCCTTCTCAAGCAGTCCGTCCTCCGCCAGGGCGTCCAGATCGATGAAATAGGGGTTGCCCGCGAAGGTGGAAAAGGACTGGTAGGGAGAGTCGCCGCAGCTTGTGGGGCCTACGGGCAGGATCTGCCAGTAGGTCTGGTCGGCCCGCTCCAGGGCATCCACAAACTCATAGGCCTCCTTTGAAAAACAACCGATACCGTAGGGAGACGGCAGGCTGGACACCGGCAGTAATATTCCACTCGCTCTCATAGCCTCTCTCCTTATCCCTTCACGGCGCCGGCCACCACACCTTCAATGATGTACTTCTGGCAGGCGATATAGAAGACAATGATGGGCACAATCGCCATCACCAGCACCGCCATCATGGCGCCCCAGTCCAGCTGGCCGTGGCTCTGCTTCAGATACTGCACAGCGATGGGGATCGTCCGGTATTTATTCACATTCAGCACCAGGCTGGGCAGCAGGTAATCGTTCCACACCCACATGGCCTCCAGAATGGCGATGGTCACCGTGGTGGGCTTCAGGATGGGAAACACCACCCGGAAGAAGGTCTGTAACGGACTGCACCCGTCGATCATGGACGCCTCCTCGATCTCCAGGGATATGCTCTTGATAAAGCCGCTGAACATAAACACCGCCAGCCCCGCTCCAAAGCCCAGATACACCACGATAATGCCCCAGGGCGTAGCCAGATGCAGGATATTCGCGAACTTCGACAGTGTGAACATCACCATCTGGAAGGGTACGATCATGGAGAAGAGGCACAGCAGGTAGATGGACTTGGTCAGCTTATTATGTACCCGGGTAATGTACCACGCGCACATGGAGCAGCAGACAATGATCACCACCACAGACCCCACCGTGATAAACAGGGAGGTGCCGAAGCAGGAGAAAAAGTCTGTCTTCTTCAACGCGTTGCTGTAGTTCAGCATACCGCACATGGCCTTCTCTATGCCGGCCTTCCAGGCATCCACCCCGTCAAAGATGGATTTGGTGCTGATGCTGAAGGGATATTTAAAAATGTAAGCCTTTCTCTTAAAGGAGTTTAAAAATACGATCAATATCGGAGCGATCCAGGCGATGCTCAGGACAGCAAAAAACGTTGTCAAAATGCCGCCGTGCTTTGCCCGCCGCACGCTGTTTACCTGTTCCTTCTGTTTTGCCATCAGCCCTGCACCTCCTTACTCGTCGTCAGTCTGTTCTGGATCAGAGCGATCACAGCCACCAGGATGAAGAAGATCACAGCCTTCGCCTGGCCCACGCCCTGCCATCCGGTGGTGCCGTACATGGTGTCATAAATATTCAGCGCCAGCAGCTGGGACAGCTTGCCCGGATTACCGCCGGTCAGCGCCAGGTTCTGGTCAAAGAGCTTGAAGCCGTTGGTCAGGGTCAGGAAGGTACAGGTGCTGATGGTGGGCATCAGGGTGGGGATAATCACGTATCTCAGCCTCTGCTTCGCGCTGGCCCCGTCGATCATGGCCGCCTCGATCAGCTCTCCCGGAATGTTCTGTATTCCCGCGATGTAAATGATCATCATATAACCGATCTGCTGCCAGCACACCACAATGATCAAGCCCCAGAAGGCGTACCATTCAGTGGAGATGATGGTCTTGGAAAAATTCGCCAGCACGGCATTGAAAATCATCAGCCAGATATAACTGAGCACGATACCGCCGATCAGATTCGGCATGAAGAAAACCGTCCGGAATAAATTGGTGCCCTTAATTCCTTTGGTCAGAAGCATGGCGATGGCGAAGGATATTACATTGATCACCGCCATGGATACAATGGTAAACAGCGCCGTATACCAGAGAGAATGGATAAAGGTCGTATCCAGCTTCCCGTTTACAAAGACAATTCTTGTATAATTTTTAAGTCCCGTCCACTCCCAGTCTGTCACCGTGGTAAATTTGCAGAATGACAGGAAGATACCATAGACGAAGGGCACGATGAAGCCTATGATAAAGGCCAGAAAAGTCGGGAGAACGAAAATCGGAAAATACTTTTTAATCGCTTTCTCCATAATGATTCCTTTCTTATAAAAAGGGGCGAGTCTTTTTACTCACCCCTTTGGTCAGTCAAACGCGGCTGC
Organism: uncultured Lachnospiraceae bacterium; assembly: GCA_964528295.1. Classification (GTDB taxonomy): domain Bacteria; phylum Bacillota; class Clostridia; order Lachnospirales; family Lachnospiraceae; genus Choladousia. Next base: position 7,673 of record CAZGRM010000126.1, on the reverse strand, counting down.
CTTACGGCAGTATCAATCTTTGTGTCTCGAAAGGATTACTCCTCATTTGCCAGAACCCACTGCTAGGCCCAGCCCTCTACGAACGCGCTTACCACGTCATCCCAGGTGCCGCTGCCGTCAGAGTAAGCGGTCAGTCCTGTCACCACGCCGGCTCTCCAATCGTCTACGTTGGGAGTCGCATTGAAGCTCCATGCCACAGAGGTCTTGCCGGCGCTGGCCAGATCGTTGGCGGCCTGTGCCAGAACGTTGGAGGTAGCGTACTCGTCGGTGAAGGTATCGAAGGGAGCGGTCAGACCGATCTTGTTTGTGATGGTGTCGCGGCCCTCGTCAGAGGTGATCACCCACTCAAGGAAGTCAAGAGAAGCCTGGATATCCTCTTCCGGTGCCTGGCTGTTGATTGCCCAGTAGTTCTCGGTACCTACCGCAAGGCCCTCGTTCTCATCGTCCACGCCGAAGTAGATGGGCATCATGCCGATCTCGTCAGCGCCTACCAGATAGCCGTTCTCCTCGTTATTGAACGCGGAGTACTCCCAGTCACCATTCTGATAGAACACAGCCTCTCCCATACCGAACTCCGCCTCAGCGTTCAGAGCGCCGGAAGCCAGGGTGTTCGGGTCCGCGGAGGAGTTGTTGATGTACAGATCCCATACGTTCTTGAAGTTGTCAAGGTAGGTGCCGTCGATGGTGGCCTCGCCGCCGGTCAGGTCGCATCCGTCATCCAGGAACTCATAGTACAGAGCCAGTCCTGCCAGGTGTCCGGAGAATCTCCAGGAGGAGCCGCCGTCCAGACCGGAGGAGGAAACAGCGCTGGTCAGATCGGTGCCCAGCTCCTCGTTGATCTCATCGAGACGAGCTGTGATGTCCTCGATCACTGCCTTCAATGTGTCAAAGCTGTTGATCTCATCCACGGAAGCTACTACCGCGCCGTCCATTCCGCAGTATCCCTCCAGGATGGTCTTGTTGTAAATCAGGCCATAGCACTCATAGCAGTTCGCCACACCCACGGTCTTGTCGTTGTAGCTCAGTACCAGGGATTTATCGGTCAGATGATTGTAAATGGCGCTGTCTGTCAGATCATAGGTGTAGTTATCCCAAGTGGCCGCCGCCGCGGAGTTTCCTACATTGTAGATGGTGGGCGCCTCGGACTTCGCCATCTCAGCCTGCAGTGTGGTGTTGTACTGTCCCTCTGCCGCTGTCAGCACCGTCACTTCCACGCCGGTCTGCTCAGTGTAAACATCCGCCAGCTCCTGCCATGCCTCATCTGCTTCCGGTTTGAAATTCAGGTAATATACCTTGCCCGTCGCTTCCTCCGCCTGTGCCGGAACAACAGCCAAACCTGCTACCATTGCCGCGGACATCGCTGCCGCAAAATACTTTTTGAAATTCTTCATTTCTTTACCTCTTCCTTTCCTGTTTTTTTCGTCTCTGGAAGTTCCGGTAGCGTTATCGGTAACGCTCTCGGTAACGTTTCCAATTGATGGTTTTATAATAGCATAAATACACAGAGGATGCAAGCTTTTTTGCATCCTCTGTGTTAATTTCGTATGATTTATACAATTTTTTATTTTTGTTTTTGTGCGTTTTGCTTATATTCTCATTTCCGCCTCTACTCCGTATCATCCGCCGTGTCCACTGGATTTTCCTGGGCGGCGGTTTTGTCTGACTCGTATTTTGCCAGGTCGGTTTCCCAGGAGGCGTAGGCGGCCTCCTCCCTGTGGTCCGGCAGGTCGAAGTGATCGGAGAGCCAGGCGCCCAGGTGGAGGGAGAGCTTTTCCGCGCCGGCGGTGTTCAGGTGGGTCTTGTCCCGGAAGTCGGTGGAGAAGTCGATCACCTCCCCGTAATCCCTCTGGTAGAACAGGAAGGGGATGTCCCGCTCGGCCAGGAGCCGCTCCAGGGTCAGGTTCAGGCCCTGTCTTCGGTCGTAGCGCTCCCGGTCCGTCTCGATCCCGTAGGGGATGGCGAACATGACGAATTGGGCGCCGTTCTCCTGGCACAGCTCTATGATTTGATCCAGGTATTCCAGGCTGATGTCGGGGATGGCGGCGGCCTCGGCGGGGATGCCGGGATCCTCCAGCTCCTTCACGGTGTAGTCCAGCCTGGCTCCCTTCAGGTAGGGCTTGGTGTGGAAGTCGTAGCTCTCCAGGGAATCCCAGCGGCCGTGGTATTTCAGGAAGGGGATGTAGTAGCTCAGCTTCGTCTTGATCCCCACATCCGGCACCATGGTCTCCACCATCTCCCGCTTCACCGGCCCCAGCCGCATCCCGTCAAAGGCCTGGCGCAGCCGGGCCTCGGAGTTGTAGAGGCCGTTGTACCAGAGGTAGTAGCTCTCCATCGCCACCACCTTGGGCTGCTGGTAGCGGAAGGCCTCCTTCAGCAGGAAATAGGCGGTGGCCGCCGTCTGCTCCGGGCTGCCCAGCACATAGGAGGCGATGCCCTGGCTTTTCCACAGCTCATTAGGCTGCACGCCGTAGTAGAGGTGGCTGCTGCCCAGGAAAACCACGTCCAGGGTATTCTTCTCGATCTCATAAAAGGAATGAACCATGTCGGTCTCGGCGGCTGTCTTTCTGCGCAGCACCTCGCTGATGGGCAGAAACAGCAAAAGGCCGCACAGGAAAAAGGCCGCCGTGCCTGTGATCCGTCGCAATTTTATCTTCATCATGTCTCCTCGTCAAAACTGGAAGTAAATAAACTGGCTGGCGTCGTACCCCGGACCGTAGACGCCGAAGATCAGCACGCCGAAAATTCCGGCAAAGTAAATCAGCCAGCGCAGCCACAGCCCCTGACGGCAGAGCCATTGAATCACGCTGACGCCCCGGTACCTGCACAGATCGGCCAGCAGCAGCACGCCAAGGGAAATCACCAGCACGTTTCTGGTGTGGACCGTCAGCCCCATGGCGGTCAGGTTCCCTCCCCAGGTAAACCAGGCGCCGCCGGACAGGCCGAAAATCCGTCTCAGGATCTCCATTCCCTGGCCCATGGGAGCCCGGAAAAAGATCCAGCTCAGATCCACCAGGGCAAAGGTGAGAAGCATCTGGAGAACCCGGTGGCTGGCCGCCCTCTCATCCACACCGAATAGCTTCATGATCCTCTGCCGCACCGGCTTCAGCCAGTCGCCGATCACCTGGTAGATTCCGTTCAGGAAGCCCCACACCACAAAATGCCAGCTGGCGCCGTGCCACAGGCCGCTGATCAGAAAGACCACCATCCGGTTCAGCTGCTTCCGCGCCTTTCCCCGGCGGCTGCCGCCCAGAGGAATATACAGGTAGTCCCGGAACCAGGTGGACAGGGAGATGTGCCACCGCCGCCAGAAATCCGACACGGACGAGGCGAAGTAGGGCGTATTGAAATTTTCCATCAGCCGAAAGCCCATGACCTTGGCCGCCCCGATGGCGATGTTAGAGTAGCTGCCAAAATCACAGTAGATCTGAAAGGCGAAGAGCACCGTGGCCGTCAGGAGCTGAAAGCCGGTGCGCTCCGTATAGCTGTCATAGACGCTGTCCACGGCCACAGCCAGGTACTCCGACAGTACCACCTTCTGGAAATAGCCGTACAGCATCAGCAGCAGTCCCTCCCGCACCCGCTCAAAGTCAAAGCGGTGCCTCTCGTTGATCTGGATCAGCAGATTTTTGGACCGCTCGATGGGGCCCGCCACCAGCTGCGGGAAGAAGGACACGAAGAGGGCGTATTTGAAAAAGTTTTTCTCCGCATAGACTTCCCGCCGGTACACGTCCATAGTATAGCTCAGGGCCTGGAAGGTGTAGAAGGAGATTCCCACCGGAAGGATCACGTCCAGCACCGGAGCCTTTGCGGAAACCCCCGCCGCCCCCAGCAGCCGGACCACCGTGTCCGCCGCAAAATTAAAATATTTAAAGAAAAATAATATGGCCAGATTGCTGGCGAAGGAAAGGGCCACAAACAATTTTTTCCTGCAAACTCTCCGCCTCTCCTCCCCGATCTTCTCCGCCGACTCCAGCAGCAGCCCGGAGGCGTAGGTGATGGCGGTGGAGGTGAGCATCAAAAGAGCGTAGGCCGGATTCCAGCACATATAGAAAAAGTAGCTGCATGCCAGCAAAAACAAATATCGTACCCGGTGGGGAATCACATAATAGCACAGACACACCGCCGGAAAAAATAGGATAAATTCCAAAGAATTAAACAGCATTCCAAGGCTCCTTCCGGAAAATTTATGGATGGGTCACCAGTTGAGGGCATTCACAGAGCGGGGCTCCCTCTATCGAAATCCCAGACTCCGGGCAAACCGCAGGGCGGGAAGGTTTTCGGGCCGAACCCTGACCTGGACGCGCCGGATCTCCAGCCGCTCTCCGGCGTACTCCAGGGCGGCCCGGCACATTTCCGTGCCCAGCCCCCGGCGGCGAAAGGCGCCGTCCAGCATATATGCCATCTCCCCGGTCCCGGCCGCCTCCATTTCCGGGGCAGAAGCCTCTCCCATGTCCCGGGTCAGAAGAATCGCCTCACCGGAAGCTTCCTCCGCCGCCGGGACAAAGCCGCAGCAGCCGACCACCTGCCCCGGCCGCCCCCATTTCCGGTCCGTCAGCACCGCGCTCCACAGCCCGTACCCGTACAGCCGGTACGCCTGCCGGACATATGCGGCCAGACGGTCAGGCCGGAAGCTGTTTTCTCCCTCCCGGTCTCCCCTGGCCCGCTCCATCCCCGGCTGCCGGCTGATCCGGTACAGCGTCTCAAAGTCCCGGGAGATCATCTCCCGCAGCAAAAGCCGCCCGGTTCGGGCAATGATCACCGGAAGTCCGTGAAACCGCAGCAGATACTCCTCCAGCATCCTGCGGTCCACTCCCTCAAAGCTCTCCAGCACCAGCTCCGCCCCCCGGAAAAAACCTTCGCCGGGCCCGGACACCCCGATACAGGCAAGGCCCTGCCCGGTCAGCCAGGCGGCAAGACCGCGGTCATCGGTGATCCAGAGCATCCCTCTTAGGCCGGCCGCTCCCTCCCGCAAAGTCTCTCTGAGGGCAGCCGCTTCGCTCTCCGCCTCCTCTCCGACGCGGACAGCGACGCCCTCCTTCCTCAGCTTCTCCGCCAACGGGCGAATCCGCTCCCGCCATTCTGGCCCTAATTGACACGATACCTTCTTTAACATTTCTTTTTCCGATCCGCTCAATGTTCCCGCTTCAAATTCTGATCCCGCTATTCACCGATTATAACAGATATGGGAGAAAAGGTACAGAAAAATCATCGGCCAAAATGCCGGACAAATCCGCGTTGCGTTTCTCCGGCACAGATGGTATGATGACTCATATGGCCGCCCTGCCGGCAGAGAAAGGGCGGACGGACACAACGGCAGCGTAAGGAAAGGAACGGATACGATGAAGGTTAAATTGATTGCCAGCGATCTGGATGGCACACTTTTGACAGATGAGAAAGAAATCACCCCCTTTACCAGGGAGGTGCTGGAGGAGGCGGTGAGGCAGGGGGTCTGCTTTGTCCCCGCCACCGGGCGGGCTTTCGCCTCCGTGCCGGAGGCGGTAAAGAGCTTTCCCGGAGTGGAGTACATCATCACCTCCAACGGAGCCGCCATCTACTCCCTTTCCCGGGAAAAAAGGATTTATGAGCGTCTGCTGGAGACAGAGGCGGCGGAGGCGGTGTGGGACCTGATGTACGGAGGGCGGACCGGCAGCCCCTCCGCCCCCTGTCCCGATGCCGCCGCCAAGCTGGGACGGGACGGCAAAGCCGTCGCCCTGGAGGTCTTTGTGGACGGGATCCCCTATGCGGAGGAGGCCTACGTGGCGGTGCCGGAGCGGTACGGATCCAGGGGATACGGAATCCAGTACGTGAAGAGTACCAGACAGCCGGTGGCGGATATGTCCGCCTTTCTCCGAAAAAATCTCAGCCATCTGGACAGCCTGTCCTTTGTCAGCGGCGATCCCATTCTGCGGGCATCCATCGGGCAATGGCTGAGGGACAGGGCCCCCCGGGTCTATATCACTTCCTCTGTGGACCACCTGGTGGAGGTGGCCCACCAGGATGCCGGAAAGGGGCGAACGCTCTGCCATCTCCTGGATCTGCTTGGGATCTCCCCGGATCAGGCGGCCGCCTTCGGCGACGCGGATAATGATCTGGAAATGCTGTCCTCCGTGAAATATGGCATCGCCATGGCCAACGGCACCCCAGCCTGCCGCGGCGCCGCCTGGGCGGTGACCGGGACCAATCAAAACAACGGGGTGGCACAGGCTATCCGGGGCTGGCTGTCCTGAGCGATATCCAACTGCCCCCTATACCCGGACGCCGTCGCAACAGACAGAGACAACCATAAAAAAGCACTGTAATCACATATAATTCCACCTTGGAATCCAGAGAGTCCCGTGGTAAAATACGGTTGACAGTGTATGACAGCTTACTTTTCCCCCGGCCGGACCCTCTTTGGCGGCAGGGCCGGGAAAGTATTCTCGTTTCGTTATTCAATCAAAAATCAGGAGGATGATCGCAATGAAACGTTCGGAGGTTAATAACTGCATCAAGTACATGGAGCGGCTGATCAAGGAGCATGGCTTTGAACTGCCGCCGTTTTGCAACTGGACTCCCCAGGAATGGGAGACCAAGGGACATGAGTACGACGAGATTCGTGACAATATGCTGGGCTGGGACATCACCGACTACGGCCTGGGCGACTGGGAGAAGGTGGGCTTCGCCCTGATCACTCTGAGAAACGGCAACCAGCACAATCCCAAATACAAAAAGGTATACGCGGAGAAGCTGCTGATGCTGAAGGAAACCCAGCACTCCCCCATGCATTTCCATTGGACCAAGAGCGAGGATATCATCAACCGGGGCGGCGGCGTGCTGATCATCCACGTATACAACGACGACGGAAACGGCGGCTTCGCGGACACCGACGTGCTGGTGAACTCCGACGGACGGTCCTACTATGTGCCTGCCGGCACGGGCGTAGAGCTGCGTCCCGGCGAGAGCATTACCCTGTGGCCCCATCAGTACCATGATTTCGACATCAAGCCCGGTACCGGGGACGTACTGATCGGCGAGGTGTCCCAGTGCAACGATGACAATACGGACAATCGTTTCTACGACGAGATGGGCCGCTTCCCCAAGATCGAGGAGGACGAGCCTCCCTACCGCCTGCTGTGCAACGAGTACCCCGCCGCGAAGGACTGATCAAAACGAGTACCTTTTCGCCACGCGGCGCCCACAAAGGAGTAAAGAGATGAAATACACAATCAAAAATGACTGCCTCTCAGTGACCCTGGAATCCTTCGGAGCGGAGCTGCGCTCCATCCAAACCACTGACGGCACAGAATATCTGTGGCAGGGAAATCCTGATATCTGGAAGGGCCAGGCCCCCAATCTGTTTCCCTACATAGCCAGACTCACCGACGGTAAATACACCTGTCACGGCAAAGAGTATGAAATGAAACGCCACGGCTTCATCAACAGCGTGGAGCTGACGGCGGAGGAGGTGAAGGAGGACGCCATCACCTTCCGTTTTGACAGCAATGAGGAGACCTTGAAGCAGTATCCCTTCCAGTTCACCTACCGCATCACCTACGCGCTGCGGGACAAGGTGCTGACAGTCACCAACCAGGTGGAAAACCGGGGGGAGGGGCGGATGTATTTCGGCATCGGCGGCCACCCGGGGTTCAATGTTCCCCTGGAGGAGGGCCTGACCTTCGAGGATTACTTCCTGG
>CAZGRM010000125.1:0-9830 GCA_964528295.1 uncultured Lachnospiraceae bacterium | reverse complement strand
CGCCGAGACAGAGAGCGAGACGGAAAAGCTCACGGAGGAGGCTGCCGCTGAGACCGAGGCTGTTGAGGAGACGGCGGAGGCGGCCGAGACCGAGGAGAGCACCGAGGCGGAGGACAGTACGGAGGCCCCGACCGGGGAGAGCACCGAGGCGGAGGACAGTACGGAGGCCCCGACCGAGGAGGAGACGGAGACCGAGACGGAGGATCCCGCCATGGCGGAGGCCAGAGCGAAGGCGAAGGCCCAGGCCCAGGAGATGCTGGACAACATCAAGGGCGGCATGGAGTTTGAGGAAGCGGCGGAGGCGGCCGGCAAGGCGGCCAATGAGATGACCTTCGGCGTGGGAGACGAGGAAACCCGGGCGGAGCTGATGGCGGCCACCGACGGATTGGAGGACGGCACCTTGGTGGACGAGGTGGTGGAGACGGACAATGGCTTCTATGTGGTGAAGCTGATCTCCCAGATCGACCGGGAGGCCACCGACGCGGAGAAGGAAAGCATCGTCGAGGAGCGCAAGAACGAGCGGATCGAGGAGCTGTATACCGAGTGGAAGGAAGCCTCCGAGATCTCCCAGGACGACGAGGTACTTGCCACCGTTGCCTTTGATTTCTCCCTGAGCCAGTACGTGGAGACGGAGACCGAGGCAGCTGACGAGGACAGCACCGAGGCGGCCAGCGAGAATAGCACGGAGGACAGCAGCGAGGGCGGCACCGAGGCGGAAACTGAGGCGGTCAGCGAGGACGGCATTGAGGCGGAAACGGAGACAGCCGGTGAGGACAGCGCCGAGACAGCCAGCGAGGACAGCGCCGAGACAGAAACCGAGACAGCCAGCGCTGAGACAGAGACCGAGGCCGCGGCAGAATAAATGATATTGGAAAAAAGACGTCCCCCGGGCGGAGAAATCCTCCAGCCCGGGGGACCTTTTTATCTCGTCAAAATACAACGAAAAGGAGGCAAACATGGAATTTGAGGCATTTATAAAAGAGGCGGAGGAGCAAAGCTGGAGGATCCACGGAATTGAAGTGTTCCAGGACGGGGAGGTGATCCACCGCCGCGGTGACTGCCGGGAGCGCCGGTACCCCATCTATTCCGCCACAAAGACCTTCACCTCCACCGCGGCGGGGATCGCCGCGGACGAGGGAAAATTGTCCATACAGGAGTCGATCTACGAGTACCTGAAGCCGGAGCTTCCGGTCTGGCTGGGGCAGAAGCAGGTGGAGGCGCTGAAAAAAATCACCGTCCAGCGCCTGCTCACCATGTCGGTACAGGGCTATCCCTTCCGGCCGGAGGGACCGGACTGGCTGGAGTTCTCCCTGTTCTGTGAGCTGGAGGCGGTGGAGGTGCCCCGGTTCAGCTACTCAAACATCCAGGCCTACCTGGTGGGAGTGGCGGTGGAGCGGGCGGTGGGAGAGCATCTGATCTCCTACCTGACGCCCCGGCTGCTGGATCCCCTTGGGATCCGGAATCCCGTCTACGGAAACTGCCCCCGGGGCCATTTCTACGGAGCCTCCGCCATGGCGCTGACCGTGAATGAGCTGAGCCGCCTGGGACAGCTGTACCTGCAAAGGGGAAGCTGGCAGGGAAACCAGCTGGTATCGGAGGACTGGATTCGGAGCGCGGTATCCCGCCACATCGCCAACAGGGAAGGAGGGTACGGCTACTTCATCTGGCTCTTCGGGGACGGATACCGGATCAGCGGAAAATGGGGCCAGCGCTGCTTTGTATTTCCCGGGAAAAACCGGGTCATCACCTATCTGTCAGATATGGAGAAGGGCTCCGGCCAGGTGACGGAGGCGGTGGAGCGGTATCTGATATAGGGCCGGAGACAAGGCGCCCCTGCCGCGCAAAAACAGGCCGGCCGCATACTTGTACATACAAGTAAAATTAATGCTTTACAAATTACTAAAATATTTTTGGATTTATGGTTGACAGAATGAAAATAAAACTATATAATGTGTTCAGAAACAAAGAAATACGGAGATAGCTATTAGAGAATATGGACAAAAAACGCCAAATAAATTTGTATATATTGCATGTACAACTTATGCATACAAGTTGATGATCAAACGTCGGTGGCGAAAGGATCTGTACGATCTTGTTTCAAACAGGTTGTGAGGCAGGGGTTTCTCTTGCCGGAGAACGATAGGGATGAAAGAGGAGCAATGGGAACGACAGCAAAGTATCGAAGGGTGACAGAATGGATATTGGAGCGGATCGCGTCAGGGGAGCTGAACGAGGGAGATAAGCTGGAGTCGGAGAACGAGCTGAGCGCAGCCTTCGGGATCAGCCGGCAGACGGTCCGGCATGCTTTGGGAAACCTGGTACAGCAGGGAGTTTTGGTCAGTGTTCAGGGCAGCGGCACCTATGTGAAGAGCCGCCGTTCGGCGGCGGCCCCCCTTTCCAGGACCGTCACCATCATTAGTACCTATGTGGACGGATACATATTTTCCAGGATTCTCCAGGCCATGGTAAAGACGCTGGAGGAGGCGGGCTACAGCTCCCGGGTCATGTTTACCAACAATCACCTGGAGACGGAGCGCCAGATTCTGGAGCGCCTGCTGGAGGAGGGCAGTCGGGATCCGCTGATCGTGGAGCCGGTCATGAGCGGACTTCCGAATCCCAATCTCTCCTGCTACCGGAGACTGCAAAGCGCCGGGATTCCGGTACTGTTTTTCCACAGCTACTATCCCGAGCTGGAGATTCCCCATGTGAGTATGAACGACGAGCAGGTGGGAAGGCTGGCGGCCTCCTACCTGATCAGCCGGGGCCACACCGCCATCGGCGGCATTTTCAAGGCGGACGACGGTCAGGGAAAGCTCCGGTATGCCGGGTTTGTCTCCGCCATGCGGGAGAACGGCATCGAGGTGCGGGAGGAGCGGATCCTCTGGGTGGACACCCAGGAGCTGCGGGAGGAGCTGCGGGAGAGCCCCAGACTTCTCAGAAGGCTGGAGAGCTGCACCGCCTGTGTCTGTTACAATGATGAGCTGGCCCACTATCTCACGAAGGCCTGCGGGGAAAAGGGAATCCGCATCCCGGAGGAGCTTTCCATCGTCAGCGTGGACAATTCGGATCTGGCCAGGCTGAATCCGGTTCCTCTCACTTCGGTGGCTCATCCCATGGAGGTCCTGGGGAAAAAGGCGGCGGAAAATATGCTGCGCCTCATCGAGAACCCGGGCTGTGACGCCACCTGTGAATTTGAGCCGGTGCTGGAGGAGCGGTCCTCCGTGCGGGATCAGAGAAAGTAAGAAGCATACAGGTAACTGGCTGTCTGACCTCCGGAAGCGTCAAATGGTACGGACAAGCGTACGGAGGCTTCGCCGGAGGAGACAGTTAAAATAATGTAATTGCTGCCGGGGCTGTCCCGGGAGCGGTCGCAAAACAATATAAAAGTGGAGGGAAAGAACAACATGAAAGCAGGAAAAAATTACAAATTCTGGTTTGCCACAGGTTCCCAGGACCTGTATGGCGACGAGTGCCTCAGAAAGGTGGCGGAGCATTCCAAGATCATCGTGGAGAAGCTGAACGAGTCCGGCGTACTCCCCTATGAGGTAGTTTGGAAGCCCACCCTGATCACCAACGAGGTGATCCGCAGAACCTTCAACGAGGCCAACGCGGATGAGGAGTGTGCGGGCGTAATCACCTGGATGCACACCTTCTCCCCGGCTAAATCCTGGATTCTGGGACTGCAGGAGTTCCGCAAGCCGCTGCTCCATCTGCATACCCAGTTCAATGAGGAGATTCCCTACGACACCATCGATATGGATTTCATGAACGAGAACCAGGCCGCCCACGGTGACCGGGAGTACGGCCACATCGTGTCCAGAATGGGAATTGAGCGGAAGGTAATCGTGGGACACTGGAGCGACAGGCGGGTGCAGGAGCGCATCGCTTCCTGGATGGCCACCGCCATCGGTATCATGGAGAGCAGCCATATCCGCGTGATGCGGGTGGCCGACAACATGAGAAACGTGGCCGTGACCGAGGGAGACAAGGTGGAGGCTCAGATCAAGTTCGGCTGGGAGATCGACGCGTATCCGGTAAACGAGATCGCCGAGGCCGTGGAGGCCGTAGGACAGGGCGATGTAAACGCACTGGTGGAAGAGTATTATGACAAGTACGAGATCCTGCTGGAGGGCAGAGACGAGGCGGAGTTCCGCCGCCACGTGGCAGTACAGGCTCAGATCGAGATCGGCTTTGAGCGCTTCCTGGAGGAGAAGAACTATCAGGCTATCGTGACCCATTTCGGTGATCTGGGCAGCCTGAAGCAGCTTCCGGGTCTGGCCATCCAGAGACTGATGGAGAAGGGCTACGGCTTCGGCGGCGAGGGCGACTGGAAGACAGCGGCCATGGTGCGCCTGATGAAGATCATGGCTCAGAACGTTCCCAACCCGAAGGGTACCTCCTTCATGGAGGATTACACCTACAACCTGGTGCCGGGCAAGGAGGGAATCCTGGAGGCTCATATGCTGGAGGTTTGCCCCACCATCGCCGACGGCCCCATCAGCATCAAGGTTAATCCCCTGTCCATGGGTGACAGAGAGGATCCGGCCAGACTTGTATTTACCTCCAAGGAGGGTCAGGGTATCGCCACCTCCCTCATCGACCTGGGCAACCGGTTCCGCCTGATTATCAACACTGTGGACTGCAAGAAGCCGGAGAAGCCCATGCCGAAGCTTCCGGTGGCCACCAACTTCTGGGTACCGCAGCCGGATCTGGCTACTGGCGCGGAGGCTTGGATCCTGGCAGGAGGTGCGCACCACACCGCCTTCTCCTACGACCTGACCGCCGAGCAGATGGGCGACTGGGCAGCGGCTATGGGCATCGAGGCCGTTTACATCGACAACGATACCACGATCCGCAGCTTCAAGAATGAGCTGAAGTGGAATTCTCTGTATTACAGATAAAGAGGGAAAAGAACGGGGACGCCGGGTTTGCGGCGTCCCTATTCGCGTTTTAGAGCTCCATGGCCCGCACCGCCGCTCCCAAAAGGCCCGCCCGGTTTCCAAGCCGGGCTTTTTTCAGCTCCACCCGGCGAAAGCTTGGCATGATATTTTCGGAAAGCCGGATTCTAAGCTGCTCCGTCACGTAGGGCTGCTCCATGACGCCGCCGCCCAGCACGATGCAGGAGGGGTTCAGCATGTGGACCACGGTGACCAGACCGCAGACGATTTCCCCGATCCAGCCGTCGATGACCTGGCGGACATCCGGCTCCCCGATCCGCTGAAAAATGGCCCGCCCGTTGTCCAGGGAGGGGTCAAGCTCCATGGCTTTTCCCACCAGCGCCGTGGTGGAGGCGTACTTTTCATAGCAGCCGCTGAACGGATCCTCCGAGGGCCTGCGCTGGTCCGGGTGGGTCACGATGGCGCCGAACTCCCCGGCGGAAAAGCTGCTGCCCCGGTACAGCTCTCCGCCGATAAAGACGGCTCCCCCCACCCCGGTGCCGTAGGTGAGGCAGACAAAATTCTGCTGTCCCCATCCGGCCCCGAAATGGGCCTCGCCGATGGCCGCGGCGTTCACATCGTTCTCCACCGCCGTAGGCAGAGCGAACTCCTCCTCCATCAGCGCCCGGATCCTGGTGCCGGTGTATCCCGGGATATTTTGGTTGGCGTAGATGATGGAGCCCTCCGCCGGATTCACCTGTCCGGCGGTGCTGACGCCGATACGCTCAAAGGAAAACTGTTCCCGGTATTCCCGGATCACGTTTTTCGCCGTCTCCATCACATGGGCGCCGCCCTTCATGGCCTCCGTGGGGCGTTCTGAAATATGAATGACGCTGCCATTTTCAAAGATGCCGGATTTTATCGCGGTCCCTCCGATATCAAGTACCATAATCCTCATACCCAAATGTCCTCCCATCCTCATTTCACAAATAGTATTCCTCTCCGCCAAGTATATCATGTAAAGACAGAATTTGAAATCTTTATTTTCCAGCTGACAGTTTTTTGCTTTACTTCACCACCCCTTTATGGTATTGTGTGTGTACAATGGTTTTTTTCAGATATCAATTGCTTGAAGGAGGAAATTCCATGAGAAAAGAAGAGATTTTTGAGAAAATGAAAGGGAAGGTGATCGTATCTTGTCAGGCAGTTCCGGGTGAGCCTCTGTATGTGGAGGAGAAGTCCATCATGTATCTGATGGCCAGAGCCGCCAAGCAGGCCGGAACTCCCATGATCCGCACCAGCAGCATCCGGGATGTGGTGACCATCAAGGAGGAGACAGGCCTTCCAGTGATCGGCCTGATCAAGATTCAGTATCCTGGTTTTGAGAAGTACATCACCCCCACCATGAAGGAGGTGGATGAGCTGGCGGCCGCGGGCTCCGACATTATCGCCTTCGACTGCACGGAGATGAAGCGGGGGGACGGGCTGACCAACAGCCAGTTCATTTCCCAGGTGAGGGAAAAATACCCGGATCAGATCCTGATGGCGGATATCTCCACCTATGAGGAGGGCGTGAACGCCTGGAAGCTGGGCCTTGACCTGGTGGGTACCACCATGAACGGCTACACCCCCTATACGACAAAGACCGACGGCCCCAACTATGAGCTGGTAAAGCAGCTGTCAGAGACTCTGGATATTCCCGTGATCGGGGAGGGCAGGGTGCATGCCCCGGAGCAGGCCGTGAAGATGCTGGAGGCCGGAGCCTACGCCGTGGTGGTGGGTGGAGCCATCACCAGACCGCTGGAGATCGCCCAGCGCTTTATCCGGGCCGTGGAGGCCATATAAACAAGAAAGAGGTGTGAATATGTCAAAGTATGAGATCAATAAATTCCGAAATGTTACCGTGGCCCTGAATACTCCCTTCGCAGAGGACGGCAGCGTGGATGTGGAAAAGGTAAAGGCCGTATCCCGCTATTTCCGGGACAAGGGCGTGAAGCAGATGTATGTGTGCGGCAGCACGGGCGAGGGCTTCCTGCTGGATCACGAGGAGCGGATGCTGGTGGCGGAGACTGTGGTGAAGGAGGTAGGCCGGGACATGAATATCATCGTCCATGTGGGCTGCGCCGACACCAGGCACTCCTGTATGCTGGCGGCCCACGCGGAAAAGATAGGAGCGGCGGCCACCTCGGCGGTGCCCTGCGTTTACTATCATCTGGGGGAGGAGAGCGTGTACCGCCACTGGACCGAGATCACCCGGGCGGCGGATCTGCCTTTCTTTATCTACAATATCCCCCAGCTCACCGGCTTCAACCTTTCCATGCCGCTGTTTCACCGGATGCTGGAAAATGACCGGGTGGCCGGGGTGAAGTGCTCCTCCGATCCGGCCCAGGATATTCTGCGGTTTAAGCAGGCCGGAGGAAAGGACTTTATCGTGTTTAACGGTCCGGACGAGCAGTTTGTGGCAGGACGGCTCATGGGAGCGGACGCCGGTATCGGCGGCACCTACGGCGCCATGCCGGAGCTGTATCTGAAGATGGATGAGCTCATCGGCCGGGGAGAGTGGGAGAAGGCGGCCCAGGTGCAGAATCTGGTGACGCCCCTGATCTACCGTCTCTGCTCCTTCCCCTCCATGTACGGCGCCGTGAAGGCCATCATCACTCTGGACGGCTGCCCCATGGGCGATCCCAGACTTCCATTCCTTCCCGTATCAGAGGAGGACCCGAAGCTTCAGGAGCTTTACCGGGACATCAGACAGGCCGTCTCGGATACTAAGGATTTATAAAAAACAGAGAGGGAAACGGGGAAATGAAGAAACACATTGTATGCTTTGGAGATTCCAATACCCACGGCTACCGCGCGGCCGACAACGGCCGCTTCGATGAGGACCAGCGCTGGACCTGCCTCCTCCAGAAGAGCCTGGGGGAGGAGTATCTGGTGCTGGAGGAGGGATTGAGCGGCCGCACCACCTGCTTTGACGACCCGCTATTTGAGGGCTTATCCGGGCTGGATTATATCGGCCCCTGTCTGATGAGCCACGAGCCGGTGGATCTGCTGATCATCATGCTGGGCACCAATGACACGAAGGAGCGGTTCGGCGCCAGCGCCGCCTGCATCGCCCTGGGCCTTAGGCGGCTGGTGGCAAAGGCCGTCGCTGTCACGGACTGCTGGCGGGACGGACGGCCCAATATCCTGGTGGTGACACCCCAGAATATCGGCCGGGAGTACGCCCGCACGGAGGTGGGCTCCACCATGGGCCGGGGCTGCGCGGAAAAATCCGAGGGCCTGGCCCGGGAATACGAAAAAATCGCGGAGCTTATGAAGGTCCATTATCTGGACGCCAACCAGGTGGTCTCGGCGCCCCCCAATGAGATCGACTACATGCATCTTACCGGGGAGGGGCACCGGGAGCTGGCGGCTGCTCTGGCGGAGAAGGTGAGACAGCTTATATGAACGGATTTTTCAGTGCGGAAAACGGGCTGTTCCGGTTCCTGGCCCGGGCCATGGACGTGGTGATCCTGAGCCTTCTGTGGGCGGTGCTCTGTGTACCCCTGGTGACCATGGGTCCGGCCACGGCCGCTCTCTACGACACCACGGTGCGGTATGTGCGGGACTATGACGCGGGGACATACAGCCACTTTTTCCGGGTCTTCAAGCGGAATCTGCGGGACGGGATCCCGGCGGGCCTCATCTTTTTGGCGGTGGTCTGGGTGGCGGTGCGGACGGACGGCTACCTCTTCGGGATCGCGAAGCAGGGAGGCATGGGGTATGTATTGTACGCGGCCTTTACGGTGTGCCTGCTGGTGTTGATGGGCATGGCCAGCTACCTGTTTCCGGTGCTCTCCCGGTTTGAAAACGGACTGGGGCGGCTGTTCGCCAACAGCGTCATGCTGGGAATGGCCCATCTCCCCTCCACCCTCTGCCTGGGGGCTCTTCTGTGGGCCTCCATCTGGGCCGTGATGAATTTCTGGTTTCCCCTGGTATTCCTGCCCTGCGTTTTGATGCTTCTGGATTCTTTCCTTCTGGAGCGGATTTTCCGCCCCTATATGCCTGAGGAAGAGGAATTGTAAAAAAACGCAAAAAAAGCGGCGAATATCGACATAAAATAACAAAAATAAAAAGTCTTGATGGTTCGGAACAAAATTGTGTTGACAGAATGACGGAAAACAGATAGAATCATTATATCAATTTAGAGATGATTACCAGAAGGGTGATCAATTAAAAATAAGGAGGGCATAGTATGAAGTATCGCAAAATTTTAGCAGCCGCTCTGGCATGCGCCATGCTGGTACCCATGGGAGCTTTTGCGGAGGAGGGCTCCGCGCAGGCGGCAGACATCACATTGTGGACATACCCGATCGGAAACTGGGGTGATTCCGCTACGGTAGACGGACTGATTGCAAACTTCAATGCTGTGTATCCCGATATCCATGTAACTGTGGAGTATCTGGATTACACCAACGGCGACGATCAGGTAAACACCGCCATCGAGGGCGGCCAGGCGCCGGATGTGATCATGGAGGGACCGGAGCGTCTGGTGGCGAACTGGGGCGCGAGAGGACTGATGGTGGATCTGGCCGATCTGTGGACCGACGAGGCGAAGGAGGCCATCTATGATTCTGTTGAGGCGGCCTGCCAGAGCAATGACGGCGTATTTTATGAGTATCCCGTTTGCATGACCGCCCACACCATGGCGATCAACCGGGACATCTTCGAGGCGGCTGACGCTCTTCAGTATCTGGACGAGGACACCAGAACCTGGACTACGGAGAATTTCCTGAAGGCGGTTCAGGCAGTGTATGATTCCGGTCAGGCCAATGTGGGCGCCGTATACTGCAACGGCCAGGGCGGCGACCAGGGAACAAGAGCTCTGATCAACAATATGTACGGCGGCACCTTCACCAACGCGGAACACACCGAGTACACCGTAAACAGCGAGGAGAACATCAAGGCTCT
>CAZGRM010000124.1:0-10051 GCA_964528295.1 uncultured Lachnospiraceae bacterium | reverse complement strand
AAAATGGACCAGCTCATAATAGTCCACCGTGCCATACTCCTCCCTCAGGGCAGGCGCCTGGAAGGTATAGGCCAAAACAGGGATTTCCGCCGTCTCCTCCCCTCCCGACCGCCTCAGAACACTGGTCTTTCTCTCCTCTTTTACATAGGGCAGATACTCCGGATGTCTGAAATCAGGATTCGTCACATCCCGGATCCGGTTGAGCAGAACGGCTCCCTCCAGGTCCGGCAAAGCTCCGATCTGTTCACAGTAGGCCAAAAAGCTTACGTCGTCCAGGATCACCAGCGGAGCGTTTACCAGCCATCCGCCGCTTTCCCGGGTCACATACTGGCCGGGAGCCTGGGAGAAGCCTCCAAACGCTTTCATTTCCCCGCTCACCGCCTCCTCCGAAAGGAGTGTCTTTGCCGCGGCCCTTTGGTACACAATGACATTCTCCGCGCCCTCCAGCTCCCGGATCCGCTCCGCCTCCTCAAAGGACTCCACCGACGCGTTTTTTACGGTGACCATAATATCCCAGACCTCCTGATACCGCTCGAAATAAGTCTCCCTTGTACTGATGCCGGAAAGGGTAAAAAAGCACTGCGTCAGCGTAAAGGCCAGAAAGGAAAGGGACAGAGACAGGAAGGCCGTCCTCAGGGCCCTTCGCTGGGATCTGAGGGCACCTCCGGCCAGCTCCCCCTCTATGCCAAATACCCTTGCCAGGACCGGGGATTTTTTCCCGCGCCTAAGCGCCGGCTCTTCCGTATTTTTCAGAGCCTCCAACGGCGTGATTTTGCTCAGCCTTCTCGCCGGCATCCAGGCTGAGATCCAGACCGTGAGTCCCGTCACCAGCAAGGTAAGCCCGAAGATCAGGGGATGATAGCCAAAGACAGCCTCATGCCTGCCGGAGACCTCCTCTCCCAGGAGAAGGTTAGACAGCCGCAAAAGCCCCGCTCCGGCTCCGATCCCCAGCAGAACGCCTGTCAAAACCGGCAGAGCACAAAGAGCGGCCGCCTCCTGCAAAAGGCAGGCCCTCAGCTGCCTCGGGGTGGCCCCCACACTGGATAAAATCCCAAGCTGATGGATCCTCCCCTTCATGGATACGGCGAAGGAGCTGTGTATAATGATGATCAGCGAGAGGGAGGCCATGCCTGTGATGAGAAGAAATAGGGGAAACACCAGCCGGGGCGACGGATCCTGGGCGCTCCGGATCAGATACATGGCCAGAAGCTCATAGTTGTAGTCCACCCGTTCCATGGAAAGGCCCGCCAGCTTCACAAGCTTGGGCGTGTCGGAGAAGACGGATCTCATGTCCTGAAAGTAAAGGTCCACTGTGGTCTCCTGATCCCCGGCCTCCGCAGGGTTGACTACCGCCTCCCGCAGGGTGGCAAAGCTTCGGACCGCCTCCAGCTCCTCCCGGGACAGCTCCCCCACAATCCGGCTCTGCCAGTCCCCCACCTCCAGATGGATTCGCTCAATCTCATACTTCCATAGATTGTAAAACAGGCAGCACAGCAGCGACAAAAGCAAGGCGGAGAGAAACGCCGCGATCCGAAGAGCCAGCCCTGCGAAACGATTATTTTTTATATAAGCCTTTGAGTAATCCTTCCACATCCCTCTCACCTCCGCCGCTCGTCCTGAATGATCCGCCCGTCCTCTATGGTGATGAGCCGGTCCGCCTCCAGGGCCACCCTCTCGTCGTGGGTGATCAGCAAAATCGTCTGGCCCAGATTCCGGTTGGAGAGCTTCAAAAGATCCACGATCTCCCCGGAATTTTTCTGATCCAGGTTTCCTGTGGGCTCATCCGCCAGAAGCAGAGCCGGGCGGTAAATCAGAGACCGGGCGATGGCGGCCCTTTGCTGCTGGCCTCCCGACAGCTGATTTGGCATGGCCTGTAGTTTGTCCGAAAGGCCAAGGGAGCCCACTATCTTTTCAAAATATTCCCGGTTGGGCTTTTTTCTGTCCAGGGCCAGGGGCATGAGAATATTTTTCTCCACAGTCAGGGTGGGGATCAAATTGTAAAACTGATAGACCAGCCCCACCTTTCTTCGGCGGAAAATGGCCGCCTGGGCCGGGGTCAGCCCGGCCAGGTCCGTCCCGTCCACCACGACCCTTCCTTCCGTGGGCTTGTCCACGCTCCCCAGAATATGCAGCAGCGTGGATTTTCCGGAGCCGGAGGCCCCCATGACAGCCACAAACTCTCCCCTGGCCACGGTCAGGTCAATCCCGTCCAGCGCCACCACCTGATTGCCGCCAAGGCCATACACCCTGCGGACTCCCTCACACCTTAAAATATCCATTTGATCCCCTCCTCCTGCTTTGAATGTTCCTATCTTTATACTAACATACGAAACTTACAGTTCCGTGACTGTAAAACCGAATTTCAAAGCAGGCGCCGCCCTCCGGCCGGTTTCTGGCCCGTATGGTTCCGTTTTGCCGCCCGATGATCTCCTTTGCCAGGGCCAAGCCGATGCCGATTCCCCCCTCACAGGCATTTTTTCCCCGGTAAAACCGTTCAAACAGATGGGGGATATCCTCTTTTGAAAAGCCCGGTCCCTCATCCCAGATCAGGATTTCCGTGTACAGGGGATTCTGTCCGTAGGAGCAGTGGATTCTTCCGCCGGGATTGTGCTCCATGCAGTTTTTCATCAGATTGATGACCGCCTCCATGGTCCAGTCCAGATCCGCGGTGACCGCCATTTCCCCAAGCTCCGGGATGTCCACCTCCGTGCCGGATTCCAGAAGCAGCTCCCGCAAATTGTCCTCCGCCAGGACCAGCACCGTAAAGACGTCGATCTCCTCCCTCCGCAGGGGCAGGGCGGCGGCGTCAAGCCGGGATAAAACCAGGAGGGCCTCCTCCAGGCGGGCCAGCCTCAAAAGCTGCTTTTGGATCTGGGCCGGGTATCCTCCCATGGTCTGCAAAGCCAGGGAGATGGCGGTGATGGGCGTTTTGATCTGGTGAGCGATATTGGACAGGTTTTCCGCAAAGTCCTCCTTTGCGTTCACCGCCTGGTCCCTGGTCTGATAGAGGGAGGTGACGGTTTTGTAGATCTCATCCTCCAGCTTGGAAAACTCATCTTCCCCGGAGGCCGAAAGGAGCGCCGCCTTTCCCATATTGACCTGCTCCAAATAACCGGCCAGCCCATGGACGCGGGCGGCCTCTCTTTTGTTTCGGTACAAGAAGGTGAGGGCAAAAAGCAGTATCCCCACCCCGAAGCCCACCGCTCCGAGGAGCAGCACCTGGCCCCGGATTGGTTTTGTGAAATCCTGGCTTTGGTAGCCCCAGGCGGATAAAAGGTCTCCCGTCCCCTCCAGGGCTTCGCCGGTGTACTCTTTCAAAGCGGCGGCGATCGCCTGCTCCGACTCCGGCGCCTGCGCCAGCACCCTTTCGCAGACCCCATTCAGCACCTGGTAGGGCAGCCGGCCAAAATAGCGGGATACCAGCAGGGCCGTGATGACCGAGGCGATCAGGCTGACAGACAGGGTGAAGCCTGTGATGATCAAAATATTTTTCCGTCCGCTCATATCATGTCCTCCATGCGGTATCCCACGCTCCTGACCGTTTTCAGGCAGACCGGCTGGCCCAGCTTGTTCCGCAGCCGCTTCATGGTGACGGTCAGCGTATTGTTGCTTACATAGTTTCCGTTCACATCCCACACCCGCTCCAAAATCTTTTCCCGGGTGACGGTTCTTCCCTTATTTTGCATCAGGTAGAAAAGCAGCTCATACTCCGTCGCGCTTAACCGCACCTCCTCCAAGTGGCAGAAGACCTGCCTGCGGTTTCGGTCGATGGAGATCCCGCCGCAGGAAAGATACTGCTCCGCCACATTTCCCGTTCTCCGAAGCAATGCCTGAATCCGGGAGTACAGCACCTCCAGCTCGAAGGGCTTTACCACATAGTCATCCGCACCGCTTCGAAAGCCGGAGACAATATCCCCCGCGTCTCCCCGCACCGTGAGGAAGATGACCGGCAGCTCCCTCCAGCTGCCCCGAATCCACCGGCACAGGTCATCTCCCTTCCCGTCCGGCATATTCCAGTCCAGCAGCACCATGGCCGGCACCCGGGCTTTCAGCGCCTGCCTCACCTCCTCCAGTGTGCCGCACAGTGTCACCTTAAAATTTCTCTGTTCCAGATACGCCTTCACCAGCTCCCCGATATTGGGATCGTCCTCGGCATAGTATAGCTCCATCATCCTGATTTCCCGCCTTATCTTTTTTCATTTATTATACCCGGCAAAAGTTACAGTTTCGTGACAGGCCCTCTGCCGTCATCTCCTAAAAGGGCAGTATCCCGAAGATCACCAGTCCAATCGCCCCCGCGGAGAGAAAAACCAGACCCGCTCCCGCCGACTTCTTTCTCCTCTCGATCTCTCTCCTGTCATTTTCCGTCAGCTTGTCCAGCGGGTATTTTCTTCTTCCGATCAAATACAGGAGCAGGCCGCTGGAGTTATTGCCATTGGCGGCGAACAACCCCCACAGCTTCGGATGCTTCAATCCCCGGGCCGCCGCGTCGATTACGGTCATCCGGTAAATCTGATATACCGCCTCCGCCCCGCCGACCAGGGCTACCGCCAGAGAAATCACAAGGCAGATCATATTCCACTTCATATCCTATCCCTCCTCGTATAATATGTTTAAAGGTTATTTTTCCGGTCGGATGAGTGAACATATAACACGCCTGCTGCCGCAGCCGTTAACATGTTCATCTCTCCTTAAAATCTTTTGATGATTTGGTAAAGCAGCGCCGACGAGCTGATGATCATAAGGCAAAAAACTCCCGCCAAAAAGTAGAGATTCTCCCCGATGAACAGATTGACCGCGATCAGCAGGGCTACCATAACGAGATTGATTAGGACAGCTCCTGTCAGCCTCCGGTTACTTTTTACCACATTCGTACTTTCTTCCAAGTGCTCCATCATTTTGTTGTCTCCTTTCAGTAAATTGTCAAGGCTTATGGAATAGAGATCACTCAACTCAATCACACTCACAATATCCGGATAGGATTTCTCATTTTCCCAATTCGAAATCGTCTGGCGGGACACCTTGATTTTTTCCGCCACATTTTCCTGCGTTAACCCGGAATTGATCCGCGCCTCCTTCAGCTTCTTCCCAATTTCCATATTGCGATCGCTCCTTTCCCGTCCATCCTGCCATTTTCAAGCCCAAATGTCTATCAAAGCTCTTTTACAGCCGGCTTTTTACCTGTCAAAATTCTTTTACATGATCTGGCTCTATTATATTTTATAAATATTCTGCCGTAAAGAAAAAGAGGACGATCCTTCGTCCTCTCACAAAACTGTCTTTTGCCCAATGATGGATATCGAAAGCGGTGGTTCCACGCATTACACCATACCCGCCACCACAATAGCCGCCATAACCGCGGTCATGTCGCTCACGTAATTGATCATATCCGCCAGCTGGCGGTTCCGCGGATGGGACTTCACTTCCTTCAGTCTCGCCTTCACCGCTGCCTCCAGAGCTTCCCCGATCCCGGCTGTCAGCTCCTGGAGTCTGGCGCCTGTGGAGGCGATATAATCGCTCATCAGCTTCTCTGCGGTGCGGGGCTTTTCCCTCAGATATCCGTACAGGGTGAAGAGGTGCCGCCACCAGGCCCGCATCGGGCTCATCCCTGCGCATCGCCGGCATACCGCCCTTTTCATTCACAGCCAGCAGATAATATTCCTCAGCCACCGTTTTTCTGTTTCCAGCCGTCCCGTCTTTTTCCTCCATTGTCATAGCAATGTCCTCCTTCTGAGGGGCATTATCTTTCTGCCGTATGACCGGTTCTTACGGGAACTCGATGGTCAATCTGCCGGCCCTTCCCTTCGTCTCCTCTCATAATCCTTCAGCGAGCTTATCGCCTGGGGAGCCAGGGGGATCAGGGCGATCATGTTGAATACGGTCATGAGTCCCACTCCGATGTCCCCCAGATCCCAGACGAAGGAGTAGGCCGCCAGGCCGCCGATGAAGAGCATGACCAGATCCAGGATCTTGTATAAGGTCTGGGACAGCCAGTTATCGCCGAACAGATAGGCCACATTGGATCTGGCGTAAAACAGGATGCCGATGAAGGTGGAGAAGCTGAAGAGCCAGAGGATGGCCGCGATGAAGACTACGCCGAAGTCTCCCATGTGGTAACGCATGGAGGTCTGTAAGAGATCCATCCCCTCCAGCCCTTCGGTCAGCTCCCCGGGGGTCAGCAGCATGATCATGGCGGAGCAGCTGCAGATCACCAACGTGTCAATGAATACCCCCAGGGCCTGCAAAAGCCCTTCCTTCGCCGGATGGCTCACGTCAGCCGCCGCCGCGGCGCAGGGAGCGGAGCCGGAGCCCGCCTCGTTGGAGAAAAGTCCCCGCTTCGCCCCGTTCATGATCACCGCTCCAAAGCCTCCCGCCACCGCCTGGCGCAGTCCGAAGGCCTCCTGGAAGATCCGCCAAAAGACATCGGGAAGCTGGCCCGCGTTTTTTACGATGATGAAAATCGTGATCAGGAAGTAACAGGTCGCCATGACGGGCACCATGATATCCAGCACCTTCACCGTGGCGTTTTTGCGCAGCACGATCACCGCCGCCACCGCCACCAGCACAATGGTGGTATAGAGAGGCGGGATCTGAAAAGCGTTCTGGAAGGCGGAGGATACGGAATTTCCGATCACCTGGCTGATGCCGCACCAGCAGATCAGGCCGGAGAGGGCAAAGAGCGTGGCTGTCACGGACCGCCCGCGCTTTTTGTCTCTGACGAAAAAGTGATGGATGTAGTAGGCCGGACCGCCCCGGTAGCCTCCGTACAGCGGATCCTTTTCTTTATAAAGCTGAGCCAGCGTGCCCTCCGCAAAGGCGGTGGAAGAGCCCAGCAGCGCAATGACCCACATCCAGAATACTGCCCCTGCTCCTCCTGCGGAGATGGCCGCCACCACCCCCACCAGGTTTCCCATCCCCACCCGGGTGGCTGTGGATACGATCAGGGCCTGGACACCGGAGATGGCGTCCTTCTGGGAGACCTTCCTCTTCTCCCCGGCCACCCGCGCCATCTCAGGAAAGAGCCGGAAGGGGAGAAATCTGGTCTTCACCGTGAAATAGATCCCCGAGGGAATCAAGATCAGGATCAGCAAAGAAAGCCCCAGGGAGCTGCCTCCCGGCAGCGGAACCGTGATGAGATCTCCCCAGAGAATGTAATAGAGAGTATCAAAAATTTTCCTGATAAACACTCCCGCCCCATTTATAACTGCCATGTCGATTGTCCCTCTCCTTTTTCCATTGTATTCTTTCCTGTTTTAGTATATATTAAAATATAGAATCTGTAAAATTGATAGTTATGATAATATGGATCGAAATTTTAAATTAAGAGGTGCCGATATGGACATGAAAAATCTAATCACCTTTCTTCAGGTGGCGGAGCTGAACAGCTTCACAAAGGCGGCGGAGGTCCTGGGCTTTTCCCAGTCCACCGTCTCCTTTCAGATCAAACAGCTGGAAACTGAGCTGAACTCTCAGCTCTTTGAGCGGATCAACCATACGGTGACGCTGACGGACAAGGGGCTGGAGGTGCTGGACTACGCCCACCAGATCCTGAAGCTGACCAGAGAGCTAAAAGACAGCATGAAAAAACAGGGACGGGTCTCCGGCCATATCCGGCTGGCCATGGCGGACTCCCTCTGCGCTTCCCTGCTGCGGGAGGACTTCGATACCTTCCGGCGGCAGTACCCCGGCATCACCCTGAAAATCATCGCAGCCGGAACAGAAGAAATGTTCCGGCTGATCAATCAAAACCAGGCTGACGCCATTTTGACCCTGGACAACCACATCTACAACACTGAGTACGTGATCGCCCGGGAGGAGCGGGTGGGCGTCCACTTTGTGGCGGGCCCGGACTGTCCCCTCCGAAGCGCCTCCTCCATCCCGATCCGCAAGCTGCTCCGGCAGCCCTTCCTCCTGACGGAGAAGGGTATGAGCTACCGCAGGCTCATGGATGAACGGCTGGCGGAAATGTCCCTGGAGGTCCATCCCATTCTGGAGGTGGGCAGCGCCGATCTCATCTGCTCCCTCGTGGAGCAGGGAGCGGGCATCTCCTTTCTGCCCGACTACGTCACCGCCCGGGCCGCGGCGGCCGGGCGGCTGGTCTACCTCCATGTGGAGGATTTTGAGATCGAGATATGGAAGCAGCTATTGTACCACCGGAACAAATGGGTATCTCCCCAGATGGAATCGGTGCTGCGGTACTGCGTCCAGAGGGAATTCTCCCGGGATTCCTGAACCGCTCCGGTTCACCTGCTTCCGAGGCTCCGGCCCTCGCCGCCTTTCACGCTTCCCCGGGCTTTTTCCGCCGGCCTCCGCCCCAAACGCTCCCGGCGCTCAGGTGGAGCCCAGCGGGACGAAGGATTCCGGGACGGAAAGTCCCAGCCGCAGGCAGATTTCCTCGTTATATTTCCTGGTAAAACCGGAGGCGTACTGAATCGGAAGGTCCGCAATGCTTTTTTCCTCCAGCAGAATCTCCGCCGCCATCTCCCCGGTGGCATAGCCCAGCTCATAGTAATCCACGGCCAGCACCGCCACTCCGCAGATCCCGCAGGTGCTCTCGTCCCCGGTGACCACCGGCACACCGGCGGGCACACAGATATTCGCGATCAGCTCCGCATTGGAGGCCACCGTATTGTCCGTGGGGATATAGAGCATATCACACTCCTTTGCGGCCGTCATGGTGACGGAGGAAATGTCGCTGGAATCCACAAAGCGGTAATCCTCCCAGGAGTATCCCAGACTCTCCAGCTCCGCTCCCAGGGCTTCCGCCTGATACCGGGAGTTGGACTCCGCCGAGCAGTAAACCACTCCGATCCGGTTCTCCTCAGAAAACAGCTCCCGGATCATGGCCGCCAGCTCCGAAGCCTCCACCAGATCGGAGGTGCCGGACACATTGGCCCCCCTGTCCTCCCCGTAATCCGTGACCGCGGTCCCCAAAATCGGAATATCCGCCGTGGCGTTGGACGCCACCTGAAGGGCGCCGGTGGCATTGGCCAGGATCAAATCCACCTGCTTTGAGACCAGATCATTGACCCCCGCGGCACACAGCGCCAGCTCTCCGTTCGCGTTATGCTCCGCAAAATCCACCCGGTCCCCCAGCCGCTCCCTCAGCGCCGCCTTAAACCCTTCGGACGCCGCGTCCAGGGACTCATGCCTGGAAAACTGGCAGATCCCCACCGTAAACTCCTGCTCCGCCATCCCCTGGGCCGGCGCCATACCCACCGCCGCCAGCACCAGCAGAGAAACCATGAAACGCTTTTTCATCTCCACACCCTCCTTCTGTTTTCGTTTTTTCTTTTATTATAGCTTCCCAGTCTTTATTTGTAAAATAGATAATCACAATTATATCCATCCATTTTTTCGATTCCAATAAGCACAAACAGGGGAGACCCACCTTTCCGGTGTGTCTCCCCTTCTCTCTAGTTCTACCGTCTCGCCAGCTCCTTGGTAATGTCCTCCCAGGTCACTCCCCGCTCGGCCATCAGCACCATCACGTGATAGAGGAAATCCGAGATCTCATACTTGATTTCCTCCGGGTCGGGATTTTTGGCGGCGATAATGATCTCCGTGGCCTCCTCCCCCACCTTTTTCAAGATCTTATCGATCCCCTTGTCAAACAAATAGTTGGTGTAGGAGCCCTCCTTGGGATGAAGCTTCCGGTCCTCGATCACCTGGAAGACATCCTCAAACACCTTCAGCGGATTGGTCTCGTCGTACTCCCGCTTCAGGATGGTGCGGTAGAAGCAGCTCTTGTTTCCGGTGTGGCAGGCGGCTCCGATCTGCAGCACCTTGGCCAGCAGCGTATCGTTGTCGCAGTCCATCAGCAGCTCCTTCACATACTGAAAATGCCCGGAAGTCAGCCCTTTCACCCACAGCTCCCGGCGGCTCCGGCTCCAGTAGGTCATGCGCCCGGTGCGGACCGTGGTCTCAAAGGCCTCCCGATTCATGTAAGCCACCATCAGCACCTCCTGGGTCTTGTAATCCTGCACCACCACAGGCAGAAGCCCGTCGCCGTTCTGTTTGAAATCCTCCCAGGATACGGAGGATTCAAAGG
>CAZGRM010000123.1:0-10072 GCA_964528295.1 uncultured Lachnospiraceae bacterium | reverse complement strand
CGCTCCTTCGGCGTCATGGAGAGGATGATGGCCTCGATCTGGCTCATCTTCTTCTCGTCGATGGCGTCCTCGATCTGGCTCATCTGAGCGCCGCCGATCCCGGGCATCATACCCAGAATGCTGGACAGCCCGCCCATCTTCTTCATCTGGTTCATGCTCTCCAGATAATCGTCAAAGCCGAACTGGGCCTTCCGAAGCTTCTGCTCCATGGACTTCGCGGTCTCCTCATCGATGGTCTCCTGGGCCTTCTCGATCAGAGAGAGCACGTCGCCCATGCCGAGGATCCTGGAGGCCATCCGGTCGGGATAAAACTGCTCCAGGTCGGAAAGCTTCTCCCCCATGCCCGCATAGAGAATGGGCTTGCCGCAGGTGGCCTTGATGGAAAGCGCCGCACCGCCTCTCGTGTCACCGTCCAGCTTGGTCAAGATGACGCCGTCGATGCCGATCTTCTCCTCAAACATGGAGGCCACGTTCACCGCATCCTGGCCGGTCATGGCGTCCACCACCAGCACGGTCTGGTCCACCTCCACCGCGGACTTGATCTCCTGAAGCTCCCGCATCATGTCCTCATCCACATGAAGCCGTCCCGCCGTATCCAGCATCACCAGATTGAAGCCGTTTCGCTTCGCGTAGCTTACGGCCTGCCGGGCGATGTCCACCGGGTTTGCCTTATCCCCCAGGCTGAATACCTCCACGCCCTGCTTCTCGCCGTTCACCTCCAGCTGCCTGATAGCGGCCGGGCGGTATACGTCGCAGGCCACCAGCAGAGGCTTGCGGCCCTTGGACTTGAATTTACCCGCCAGCTTCGCCGCCGTGGTGGTCTTACCGGCACCCTGGAGGCCGGCCATCATGACCACGCTGACGTCCCCCGCCGGGCGGAGGGCCAGCTCCTTGGTCTCGGCGCCCATCAGCTCCACCAGCTCGTCGTTTACAAACTTTATGACCATCTGCCCCGGGTTCAGTCCGTTCATCACGTCCTGGCCAACGGCCTTCTCCTGGACGGCCTTGATGAACTGCTTGACCACCTTGAAGCTGACGTCCGCCTCCAGAAGAGCCATTTTCACTTCCTTCAGCGCGGTCTTTACGTCCGCCTCGGTGAGCCTTCCCTTGCCCCGCAGATTCTTAAACACATTTTGAAGCTTTTCCGATAAGCTTTCAAAAGCCATACTATAACTCCTCTAATATCTTTTCCGAAAGGTCATGCACCTGCCTGGCAAGCATTTCCTTTTCAATGGTTTCATACTGTGATGACAGCTCCTGTATCTCCTTTACACTCTGGCGGATCGCCAGAAACCGCTCCACCAGATGGAGCTTTGACTCGTACTCCTCCAGGATCTTGCCGCACCGCTTCACCAGCTCATGGATCCCCTGGCGGCTCACGCCAAACTCCTCCGCCGCCTCCGAGTAGGAGATGTCGTTCAGAATAACCTCCCCGTAGACCTTCCTCTGGTGCTCTGTCAGCAGCTCTCCGTAAAAATCATACAGCAGCGTCTGCCGCAAAAACTGTTCCATGTGCATCACCTTTGCTATCTTATACGAAAAAGCGGAAGGTGTCAAGTATTTTTTGTTGACAAGGCTTGTATTTCTTTTCAAACAGTATCTTTTCCCGAAGGGTCACCCGGGCTCCTTTAAAAATACCAGCTCCTTCTCCGTAGAGTATTCTTCGCGGTAACGGTAATTCAGGCAGTCAAAAGCCTTCAGGCCTTCCAGATCCCGGATCTGATTTTCGGCCAGGTAGCGCGCCATTTCTCCCCGGGCCATTTTCGCCAGAGTGCCCTTCTGGCGGATTTTTCCATCCTGCCGCTCCCCGAATACGCAGGTGAGGAACCGGTCCTCTGGCGCAAGGTATTTTTCCACAGCGGCGGAATACTCTTTGGAGGCCAGATTCAGGATCGTCCGGTCCTCATCCAACAAGCTTCGGTAGATCCGGTCTCCCCAAAAGTCATAGAGATCCCTTCCGCCCAAGACGGAGAGCTTTGCCTGCATTTCCAGCCGGTAGGGCGTCACGCCGTCTAAGGGGCGCAGCACCCCGTAAAAGCCGGACAGAATCCGAAGGTGCTCCTGGGCGTAATCCAGGGCGGCGCCGGAAAAGACCAGAGGGGCCATGTGCTGATATTGAAGCCCCTCGTAAGTCAGAATGGCCGGGGTCAGATTCCGCTCCAGCTCCATCCCGGCGAAACGGCGGTAATTCAGCTCCGCCAGCTTGTCGTTGCAGCCCCACAGGGCCTTTGCTTCGCCGTAGCTCAGCCCCTGAACGGCCTGACAGAGAATTTTGGCCTCCTCCAGAAAGAGGGGAAGGCCGCTCACCGGGAGGGAATCGGTGTCGGTGTTCATTTTTTTCGCCGGAGATATGATGATTTTCATGTCAGATCAGCTCCAGCATCTGGGCGGGATTGTCCGCAGCCTTCACCTTTCCCAGGGCCCGGATGATGATTCCCTCCTGAATGGCTTTGAGCTCCGGGTCGGACAGCATGGTGAAGGGCAGCTCAAAGGACGGTGCTTTGATTCCTGTTTCCGGCATATTTTTTCTCCTCTATTTTTCTTTCTTTTTTACGTAGGCCTTCGCCTGCTCCAGCGCCTCGTATACCCGGTCGCAGAAGGCGTCAAACTCCGGGTCCTCCCGCTGGCATTCCGGGTGGCTCTCCATGTAGGCGATGCTCTCCCGGACTCCCTGGTCGAATCGCTTTGTGGCGGTGAAGCCGGGCACCAGCCGTTTCAGCTTGTCATTCACAAACACAACGGAATTTGCCTTGTCTCCCATCAGACTCCCCTCGAAATCATAGTCGCCGCACTGATCCAGGAAATCGCTGGACACCCGCAGCGGGTTCAGAGTCACGCCCAGGGCCTTCGCCTCGATCTCATAGATCTGGTTCCAGGTCAGGGTCTCGTCGGAGGTGATCTGCACCGCCTCCCCCAGGGCGTGGGCGTTTCCGAGAAGTCCCGCGAAGCCCTTGGCGAAGTCGCTGTTGTGGGTCACAGTCCACAGGGAGGTGCCGTCTCCCGGGATCAGCACCGGCTTTCCCTCCTTCATTCGTTTCAGCACCTGCCAGCTCCCCTTGTCCCCGTGGATGCCCACGGGCATGGTCCGCTGGTCGTAGGT
The DNA here is from genome assembly GCA_964528295.1 of uncultured Lachnospiraceae bacterium. Lineage (GTDB taxonomy): Bacteria > Bacillota > Clostridia > Lachnospirales > Lachnospiraceae > Choladousia. The sequence goes on along the minus strand of CAZGRM010000123.1, from coordinate 6,972 downwards.
GTGACTGGGCCGGACGATGGTCACCGGGAAGCCCTCCTCCCGGTACTTTTTCATCAGAAACTCCTCGCAGGCAATCTTATTTCTGGAGTAGAGCCACTTGGGATTGGAAAGGGGCGTCCCCTCCGTGATCCGGTAGTCGGACAGGGGCTTTTGGTAGGCCGAGGCGGTGCTGATGAAAATATACTGCTCCGTCTTTCCCTTCAAAAGCTCATAGTCCCGCTCCACATCCCCCGGCTCAAAGGCGATGAAATCCGCCGCCGCGTCAAAGCGCAGATCCCGGATCAGAGCCTTTACCTTCTCCGTGTCATGGATATCCGCCTCCAGGGATATGGCCCCCTGGGGCAGCTCCGTATTGCGGTTTCCCCGGTTCAGCAGATACAGCCGGTGCCCCTCGGCCAGAACCTGGCGGGAAATCGCCATGCTGATGGTGCCTGTGCCGCCGATAAATAAAATATTCATGTTATTCCCTCCCTGATTGATTTAAAATTTTGATCGCTCTGTTCCTTCGGCCTTATTTTACAACAACTCCCGGGCATTTGTAAACGGCGGAAAGAAAGGGAAGGAAAAAGAACAGCAGCCCCAGAAGGCTGGCCGCTTTTCCGCACGCGAGGCCCGGGGCGCGGTAGGTGATCTCGATCTGGTGGACGCCCTCCCCGATGGGAAAGCCAAGGAAGGCGGTGTTCACCCGCCGGGCGGGGGTCTGTCTCCCGTCAATGAGGATCTGAAAGCCGTCGTCGTAGGGGATGGAGGTGATGAAGTAGCCGGTGCTTTTCACCTCAATGGTTCCGCTGATCCGGCCGCCCTTTGCGGCGGCTTTGTCAATTTGAAGCTCCGACTGGCAAAGGGAGGAGTCCTCCTCCGTCCCGGGCCATTGGCTGACGAAGGCGGCCAATCCGGTGATCTCATACGTTCCCTTTCCCAGAGACAGCTCCACCGTCCGCTGCCCCTCCCGCAGCGGCACGGCGTAGGTGAAGGTGGTGTTTCCGTTATAGTAGAGATGGGAGGCGGCGGACAGCTTATTTTTGACGCCCTCCAGGCTGACGGACAGCTCCCGGCGGGGAGGCAGATTGTTTACCTGGAATTGAAGATAGAGGACGCCGCCCTCCGGGATGGGAAGGGAGAGCTTTATGGTCTGATCCGCCCGGATCCGGTACCCCTCCTCCGTCTTGCTGACCGTCCCCTTCTCCCCGGAAAGCTCCGGCAGCTCAAAGGGGATTGGTTCCGGGGCCGCGCCGGAATGCTTCAGCTCGTCGGCAGTGACGCCGGAGGAAACAGCCTCCTCCACCACCGCGCGGTCCAGGAGCGCGGTCTGGCTGTAGGGGAAGTCCAGCTTTTCATACTCTTCCCGGGACATGAGCCGGTCCGTGGCGTAGCAGATGGGTAGGGTCCGGTCATTGCGGTAAATTTTGATTTCGCCCCTCTGGGCCCACAGACGGTAGCCGCTGTCCTTTTCATAGACCGCCCCCTCCGGCAGCTCCTCGCCGCTCCCCCTCACCACCAGGTATTTTACCCCCATCAGCCTCCGAAACACCGGATTCTCCGAGATTCTCTGGATCAGAAAATTCCGGCTGGGCTGCTCCGTGTCGAAGGTCCCGGTCCGAAACCGCAGGTAGTCCTCATTGTAGGTGGAGGAATAGAGGGAGGTGATGTACTGATCCCCGCTCCAGATCCGGTTGATATTTGCCAGATTCTCCTGCTCCGTCCCCGCCTGCTCCATCCGGTAGAGGCCGGGCTCCTCCGCCAGCGCCTCCCGCACGGCCTCCCCGATCTCCCGGTCCGTCACAGAATCGTAAAACTCCCGGCTCTCCACCAGCTCCGTGTTATGAATATTCAGCCCGAAGAGGAGGAGAAAGAGCACCGGCAGCATCACAGGAACGGTCCCCCGCCCTCTCCGGCCAAAGACCAGGAAGGCCCCGGCCGTCAGGACACCGTCCAGCAGCAGTAAGCCTTGATATTCGCTGCCGCCGCTTCCAAAATACAGCAAAACGATGGTAAGGAGATAGGGCAGACCTCCGGTCACGAGGGAGCTTCGCCCCTTTTCCAGCCTCCGCACATAGCGGGCGGTCATATAGCAGAGCAGGGGAAGAAAGGGAATCAGCGCCTTTTCTCTGGGATAGAGGAAGCCGTTCAGCAGCCAGGAAAACAGGGGAAGCCCCATCACAATACCGCAGCCCCAGGCCAGTACCCGGCAGCTGGCCTTCGCCCGGAAAAGTCCGGCGGTCAGTACGGTGACGGCCAGGGAGGTAAGCCCCACTCCGTAGGCGGAGTACAGCATCGTCCCGGCGGAAAAGGAGGGCCGCAGCAGCTCCTTCAGGGAAAGGCCGGCGGTGTATCCGCCCTGCCGCCCGGTCAGGGCCAGGGCCGTGGGGATCAGCAAAATGCCGCTCATCAATACCGCCGTTCCCATGGGAATCAAAAAGCGCGCGCCCTCTTTGATTAATTCCATGAGCCGCCTGCCCCATGGAACGCTCCCCCGGTCTGTCTCCCGCTCCCGGATCTCCAGGTACCGGTGCAGGCCATACAGCGTCAGCGCCGCCATGCCGCCGATGCTGTAATAAAAGCTGGTCATGATCATGAGGAAGACTCCCGCGGTATACAGGCCTCCGCGGCGGGAAGGCTTAACAGGGCGGCGAAAGGTCCGGGGTTCAAAATACCGGTCGATCCCCCACAGGGCCATACAGAGAAAGGGCATATAGTTCACGAACATGACGTGCCGGGCCGAATGGAAGATCATGGGCCCGGCCAGCAGGAAGGTCAAGGCGGAAAAGAAGCTGATCCGCCGGGAAAGGTCCCGGTGCCGGAGCCAGAGATAAAAGAGAACCCCGGCCGCCGCCAGACAGGTCACGGCGGCTCCCATCAGATAATCCCCCATCCTCACAAAGGGCAGCAGATAGGAAACGAGAATCACCGGGCTGTACAGTCCGTAGTAGGAAAAATGATAGATATTCTGGCCGCCGCCAAGGCCTGGGGCGAACTCCGGGAACAGCTCCCCTGTGCGATAGAACAGCTGCCGGAAGTAATCGGGGATCACGCTGTGCTGGCTGATCCAGTCCACCTGGGAGCCAAAAATCCCGAACCGCCCCACGAAGAGCCAGCAGAAGAAAAGGGTCAGGGCCGCCAGAGCCCCGCACAGGACGCCGTCCAAAGCCCCCTTCCTCCCCGGCGCCCCGAGAAGCCTCCCCCAGAATTTAAGCCGGCTCACAGCGCTCACCCTCCTTTTCTTTTCTTCCTCTTTGGCATTTTGGGTAAACGCTCCGCTTTCGGTAAATCGGGACGGCTTCCGTTCTCCCGGAGGCCGGCTCAAAGGGCCGCTGCTCCCTCACCGGGTCCTCGCTGCTCTCCCGCAGCAGATAAATGGGCCGGCCCTTCACCTCCTGGTACGTCCCGGATAGATACCAGCCGGAAAGGCCGGCGCAGAGGAGCTGCGCTCCGCCCACCAGGAACATGGCCGAGGCCAGCAGCAGCGCCTCCGATGACATCCCTCCCCGGGCCAGCCCTGCCAACAGCAATACCGGCGACAGACCGAGAAACACCGCTCCGATCACCCCGGCCAGCAGCAGGGGCTTGGCGGAAAAGCCCAGGATTCCTTCCAGGGCATAGAGAAAAAGCTTTCCGAGGGACCACTTGGTCTCCCCGGCCGCCCGCTCCACATTGGGGTACTCCAGCCATTTGGTCCGAAAGCCTACCCAGCTGAAGATTCCCTTGGTGAACCGGGTTCGCTCCCCCAGCGCAAGGACCGCGTCCAGCATATTTCTCTTCATCAGCCGGTAATCTCTGGCCCCGGGCATTATCTCCGCGTCGCAGAGCCGGTTCAGGAGCCGGTAAAAGCCGTCGGACAGGAGGGATCTGATCCAGGGCTCTCCCTCCCGGTTCGCCCTTCTGGCCGCCACGCTGTCGCAATCCTCCTCCCGGAGAATCCGGTACATCTCCATCAAGAGCTCCGGCGGATCCTGGAGGTCCGCGTCCATCACCGCCCCGTAGCCGCCCCGGGCGTGGGAAAGTCCCGCGTAGATGGCCGCCTCCTTTCCGAAATTCCGGGAAAAGGACAGGTAACGGCACCGCCGGTCCCGGCGGCTGAGCCGCCTCATCTCCTCCAGGGTCCCATCTTCGGAGCCGTCATCGACGAAAATCAGCTCAAAATCCGTCCCCTCCATCTGATCCATGATTTTCACCATCTCCCGGTAGTAAACCGGCAGCGCCTCCTCCTCATTCAGACAGGGCACCACAATCGAAATCAAATCCATCTTTCATCTCTCCTCATATAATATGTTTAAAGATTATTTCTCCGGTCGGATGAGTGAACATATAACACGCCTGCTGTCGCAGCCGTTAGCATGTTCATCTCTCCTTTCCAACACGCGTTGAAGCTACACTACCCTCTCTTCTTTAAGAAAGAGCAAAAGAAAAGCTTAAGATTTCTTAAGAGAAACCCAAAAAAACAAAAATCTATGTATAATAGCAGGTAGTGAAAAAGAGAGAAGGAGAAAACCAATGGAAACAGAGACAGCCCGGATCCTGGTGGTGGATGACAATCCGGAAATCCGGGAGATTATACAGATTTTATTATCCGGCGAAGGCTTTGCGGTCCGGGAGGCGGGGGACGGCACCGGGGCGCTGCGGATGCTTGGAGAGGAAGAGTTTGACTTGATCATTCTGGACATCATGATGCCGGGGCCAAACGGCTATCAGACCTGTCTTAAGATCCGGGAGATCACCAACGCCCCCATCCTCTTCCTGAGCGCCCGCACCAAGGACAGTGACAAGACCCTAGGCTTTTCCAGCGGCGGGGACGATTATCTGGCCAAGCCCTTTTCCTACAGTGAGCTGACCGCCCGGGTGAAGGCGCTGCTTCGGCGCTACCGGGTCTACCGCGGCAAAGTCACTCCTCCAAAACCCCGGGAGAAAATCAGGCTCCAGCACCTGGAGATCGACGAGGCCCGGGAAGAGGTCACCTCCGACGGGGAGCTTCTGGAGCTGACGGCCACGGAATATGCCATGCTGCTTTTGCTGGTAAAGAACCGCCGCCAGATTTTCTCCGCCGACCGGCTGTATGAGGCGGTCTGGAATGAGCCCTACTACTACGGCGCGAACAATACGGTGATGGTCCACATCCGCAATCTTCGCCGGAAGATTGAAAAGGACGCCAACAATCCGGCACTGATCAAGACTGTCTGGGGAAAGGGGTACCGCTGTGACGCGTAAAATACGGACCAGGCTGGGACGGCTGAAGCTGAGGAGCCAGCTTGCCCTGCTTATTTTGATCTTCGGTCTCCTCAGCATTTTTCTGTTCCGCGCTCTCTGGGGACAGCGCTGGGGGCTCTGGGAACTCATATTGGATATTCCCGGAATGGATTTCGGACTGAACGAGGATTTCTGGGAGACCCTTCGAAGGGAGGCCCTCAAATACGACCTTCCCGCCTCCGAGAAGGATACGGAGGCGGTGGAGAAGCTGGAGCCCTTTTTACAGCTTGGGGATAAGTACACGGGAATCTACGTCTACGGCCTAGAGGACGGCCTGTACCGGGCCGGTCAGTATCCCCGGTTTATGGAGGAGGATGTCTTTCGGGACTACTATGCCCTGGCCTACGACGCGACCACGGGGCTGGTGGAAATGCGCCATTCCCTTCCGGTGGAATTCCGAAACGGAGATTATGGGGAGGTGGCCGTCACCTCCCTGCATGGTTCCCTGGTGATCTTTCCCTATTATTTATTCTGCCTGGCCTTTTCCGTCGCCTTTTTTCTGGCGGTGATCCTGCTCTTTGTCAGCAGAAAGATGCGGCATGTGGCGGTGCTGAAGCAGGAGGTGCTGCGCATGTCCTCCGGGGATCTTGACCACCCCGTTCCGGCCTTCGGCGGCGACGAGATCGGCACCCTCTCCAGGGAGCTGGACGGGCTCCGCCTGGCCCTCTCCGCCACCATCAGCGGGGAGAAGGAGAGCCGCCTGGCCAATCAGGATCTGATCACGGCCATGTCCCACGATCTGCGCACCCCTCTCACCATCCTGAACGGCTACCTGGAGATTCTCCGGCTGAACCGGAATCCGGAAGCGCAAAGGGAGTATCTGGAGCGCTGTGTCCGAAAGACCGGGGAAATCCGGGAAATGACGGACCGGATGTTTGAGTACGCCCTGGTCTACGAGGAGACGGAGGAGGCCAGCCTCAGCCCCCTGTCCCTGGAGCTGCTGGGCCAGTGCCTCCGGGAAAACGCGGACTACATCGGACTCACCGGCTTTTTGACCGAGCTTCGCTGGCCGGCGGCCGGCGGCCGGGAAATTCTCGGAGACGCGACCATGGTGAAGCGGGTCTTCAGCAATCTCTTCTCCAACATCATCAAATATGGAGAAAAAAGGGAGCCCGTGGTGATCACTGGCTCCCTCCGGGAGGACCGCGTTCTCATCACTCTGGAAAATGCGGTGAAGCAGGACTACGCCCTGGTGGAGAGCAGCCACATCGGCTTGAAAAGCGTCCGCAAGATGATGGAGCTGATGAACGGCACCTTCACCGCGGGGACGGAGGACTGCCGGTTCCTGACAGAGCTCTCCTTTCCCCTCTCCCCCACCGCTTCCTGACAGGAAAAAAGGGACGGTTCCCCACGCCGGGATACCGCCCCTCTCTTTTTTTACAGGTTCGCCGCCTTGTGAACCGGGTCGTAGCCCTGCTCCTTTAAGGCGTTGATGATTCTCGTCTTGTGCTCCGTGCCGAAGGCCTCCATGGTGATGGTCAGCTCCACCGCGGCGTTTCGATTTGTGCTGACAAACTGATTGTGCTCCAGCTTGATCACATTTCCCTGCTCCTCCGCGATGACGGACGCCACCCGCACCAGCTCTCCCGGCCGGTCCGGCAGCAGGACGGAGACGGTGAAGATCCGGTCTCTCTGGATCAGGCCGTGCTGCACCACCGACGCCATGGTGATCACATCCATGTTTCCGCCGCTCAACACGGAAACCACCTTCTTCCCTCTCACATTCAGGTG
>CAZGRM010000122.1:0-10169 GCA_964528295.1 uncultured Lachnospiraceae bacterium | reverse complement strand
TCCGTATTGTCCCCCACGTAGCAGGAGGTGGCGCCCAGATGGATGATGGGCTTTGCCTTGGGGCACTGCACGCCGTAGGCGTACACGTGGGACATCACGTCGTGCCGGACCACCTTCTCCCGCTCCCGGGCTACCTCGTAATTGATATCATCCTTGTGAGCCTTCAATTCCTCGATCTGCTCCTGGGAAATATCCAGCCCCAGCTCCCGCTCTGTCTCCGCCAGAGCGATCCAGAGCCGCCTCCAGGTCCGAAACTTCATATCCGGCGAAAAAATAAACTGCATCTCTTTACTGGCATACCGCTCCGACAGCGGACTCTGATATCTGTCTGTGCTCATACGCTTCTCCTCCATATCTGTAAACCCAAACTCTAAGTTACGAAACTCTCTCCGCCTTTTCAGGCCTTTGACCGGCAGACCGGCGATCCGGCCTCCCGCACAGCTATTTCTCGTATTCCCCTCGTATATCCTCCTTGGGCGGCTCCACCGGGTACTTTCCGGTGAAACAGCCCCGGCAGATCGGCAGTCCCTCCGCCAGCTCCCCAAGCCGCTCCAGCCTCAGGTAGCCCAGAGAGTCGGCGCCGATGATCTGCCGGATCTCCTCCACCTCCCGGTTGTAGGCGATGAGCTGCTCCCGCTCCGGCACGTCGATGCCGAAATAGCAGGGATACAAAAAGGGCGGTGAGCTGACTCTCATATGCACCTCTCTGGCCCCGGCCTCCCGCAGCATCCGCACAATCCGGTCACTGGTGGTACCCCGGACAATGGAGTCGTCGATCATGATCACCCGCTTCCCCTCCACGGCCTTTCGCAGCACATTCAGCTTCACCCGCACGCTGGATTCCCTGCTGCCCTGCTTTGGCTTGATAAAGGTCCGTCCCACATATCCGTTCTTTACAAAGGCCGTCCCGTAGGGGATCCCTGACTCCAGGGAGTACCCAAGGGCCGCCGCGTTTCCCGACTCCGGCACTCCCACCACCAGATCCGCCTCCACCGGCGAGTCCATGGCAAGGAACCGCCCCGCCTTGATCCTGGAGCCGTACACATTGACCCCGTCCAGATAGCTGTCCGGCCGTCCGAAATAAATGTACTCAAAGACGCACCGGGCCGTCTCTCTTTGATCCTTCAGACACAGCTCCTTATTTGAGAAGATCCCCTCCGGCGTGATGGTCACGATCTCTCCCGGCTCCACATCCCGGACAAACTCCGCGCCGATGGTGTCCAGCGCGCAGGTCTCCGAGGTGATGATGTAGGACTGATCCCGCTTCCCGACGCACAGGGGCTTAAAGCCGTAGGGGTCTCTGGCTCCGATCAGCTTTCTCGGAGACATCACAACGAGAGAGTAGGCGCCCTTCAGCTTTTTCATGGCGTTGGCCACCGCTCCCTCCACATTTTTGCATCGAACCCGTTCCCGGGCAATATGATAGGCTATAACCTCCGTGTCTATGGTGGTCTGGAAAATCGCTCCTCCCAGCGCCAGCTCTTCCCGCAGCTCCGGCGCGTTGATCAGGTTGCCGTTGTGGGCCAGAGCCAGCGCGCCTTTGATGTAATTCAGTACCAGGGGCTGGGCGTTCTCTCTGGTGCTGCCGCCTGCGGTGGAATACCGCACGTGGCCCACGCCGATATCGCCCCGCAGCTTTGAAAGGCTTTCTCCGGTAAACACCTCATTCACCAGACCCATTCCCTTCTGGGACAAAACTCTTCCCTTGGGGCCCCGGGTATCGCTGACCGCTATACCGCAGCTCTCCTGGCCCCGGTGCTGGAGGGCAAATAATCCGTAATAAATCGTGGACGCCACATCCTCCCCGGAAAAATCATACATTCCGAATACGCCGCATTCCTCTCTCAGCTTGTCGGAAACCTCACTCTGCTCGTATATTTCACAGTCGTTCATTCTTTCACTCCCGTCTTCCACGTCGTGGAAATCCGCTGTCAGCCGCCTCCCGCGGCCGCCTTTATGAACTGTTACACCACACACACGATGAGAGTATACATGATTCCGGCCGAATGCGCAAGCTCCGATTTTGGTCCCGGTCCGCAAAGCGGGATCATATTTTCGCGCTCCGGCAGTACCGCTCCTTCCACTCCTCCACCCAGGCTTCCCGCTCGCCGCGCCGCATCCGGTCCACCCGGTCCAGGTATTCCTGGTTTCCGCACATTTTTGCGTTGTATTCCTGGATCCGCTGTACCAGGTAGGGGTCCGCCCGGAGAGCGTCCAGCCGCTTCTGATACTCCTCCTCCGACAGAAACAGGGGCAGGGCGCTGATGTATTTGCGGAAGGTCTCCTTCGTTTTCACCAGGTTGTAGGCCTCCAGAAAGCACTGGGCCGCCTGCTCAAACTGGAACAGCCCCGCATGGGCCGCTCCCATGTTGTTCCAGACCGCGGCGTAAAACTGCACCCCCAGCTTTCCCGGGTTCTTCCGCTTCAAAATCTGGCGGTACTCCCAGATGGCCCGGGCGAACATGTTCTCCTTCACCAGATAGTCGCCCCGCAGCTTCTGCTTCATATCCTCCGACTGAACCTCCAGCTTTGCCAGCCGCTCCTGATACTCCCGAGTCTCCTGGGAGGTCAGATACCCCGCCTCCCGGAAAATCGGCAGAATGAAAAAGCCCACCCCGTCCTTCTTTTCCAGCTGGTCATAGAGCTGGCGGTACAGCCTGGTCAGCCCCAGCTCATCCCGCAGCCAGTCGCAGAGCCGCTCATTGATCAGGGACTCGTCGATCAGGCAGTCATTGTGGTAAAGATAAAAGCACAGCTCCTCCAGGGAGTAAATGTCCGTGCGGATATTTTCAATATAATATGGCTTCCTCGCCTGCGGCAGCAGACACAGATCGTAGCTCATTCTATGCACCTCTTTTTTGTCAAACAATTCGGCCACCGACTAAAAACGGATTTCCCGCTCCCAGGTCATCCCGGAGGACTTGTAAAGCTCCCCGAAGCCCAGATCCTCCACCTCCATATGACAGCAGGAGGGGGAGGTGAAATACACGGTCATCCGAAGTCTCGTGGCCCGGTCCGGCCTGGGCGGCAGTCCCGGCAGCCGCATCATGTGGACCACCGGCTCCCCCTCCGCCATGGGCCGGGACACCACCTGGATCTCCCGCTCCCCCGCAGGGATGAACTCGCACACGTGATGGACCTCATACCAGTTGACGCCGGCATTCACCAGGGGGTAATAGCTCTCCTTTCCCCGGATCCGCATCTCCATCCCCAGGTTCACCGAGATCATATCCCGGCCCCCGAAGAGAATGCCCCGGTCCGGGATCAGTCCGGCCCGCTCCATGGCCGCATAGCAGGCCCCCTTGGAGTAGAGATTTCTGCCCTGGAAGGCGTGGCGCTTATAGCAGAGGTACTGGATGGAACGCTCCGCCCAGCTCTTGCTGAAATAGTCTCCCACCAGATAGCTGACCGTCACATTCCGCCGCTCAAATACCTTTTTCAAAAGCTCAAAAAACAGGCGGTCCTTCTCCCGGTTCCACTCCTTCTCCTCCCGGTCCGCCCGCACCTCATCGCCCACCGGCTGCCTCGCCACCTTGTCCACTCTGGCGATGGCCGGCTTTGTGCTCCGGTCGATATGGAGGACGTAGCCCACGATGGCCTCCTCCTCATAGGTCAGCAGCGCCACATCCTGATACCACAGCTCCTTTTTCTGGTTCACCGTGTAATAATAGAAGGAGGAGAGATAGTCCTGGACGTAGATCCGCTTCCGGTCCACCCCGGCCCGGATCAGCGCCTCCGCGATCACCCGGCTCCATTCCTCTGTCAGCTCCTTCACCGACACCATCACCTGGACCTGGGTATTCTGGGTCAGCAGCTTCAGAAGCTCCATGCAGGTCTGAAAATAAATCCCCAGAATCTCCTCCGGCGCAAAGGTCTGGTCCCCATCCCGGATCTCCTGCCCATTCTCTATTTTTTCGTATATGCCCGAGAGCCTGCACCGGTCCTCCCCCTCTGTCTGGGGCTCCCCGTTCCAGATGTGCCATTTTCCCGCCTTATCCTGGCGCAGAGCCATGGGGATCAGGAACTGCTCCTCCCCAAAGGCCCCGTCCAGCGTCAGGGGCTCCTTCACCGACTGGTGAAAGTAGGTCAGCTGGGCATAGCTCTCATTCAAATCAAACCCAAGTATCAATTCGTTTGTCGCCTGTATCATAAGTTTTCCCACCTACCCGGCGGGGGACCTACGGCCCCCGCGCCGCTCTATACTAGTGTAAACAATTCTCTGGCAAGGTATTCCAAAAGCAGATAGTTTTCCATCTCTTTGTCCAGTGTCTCTTCCTCTCCCTGGATCCGGGCCCGAGAGATCCGGTTCAGCAGCTCGTACTGGCTGGCGCCCTCCGTGATCTCACTGTCCCAGGTCAGGCTGCGGAGGTCCGATTTTTTGACCTTACCATCCGTCTCCTCCTCCAGGTAGCACTCCAGCTCATCCCCGTAAAACAGGGTGAATTCCTTCACGAAGATTCCCTCAAAGCAGTTCTTCACAGCCTCCTTGCGGTATTCCTCCCCGCTACCCTTTCCGCGGTAAAAAATATTCACCAGACTGGCCGGATTGCCCACATACTCCACAAACACCCGCCCGTCCATCTGATAGGGGGCCAGAAGCTCCCGGTCAAACCGCTTCCAGAAGGCGAACCGCATCCCCTTGGCGCTGAATTCCTCCAGAAGCTCCGCCGCGCATTGGTTCTGCTGGGGCGTCCGCTCCACCAGACCGGAATAGTGCTGGAGAAGAGCCAGACGGCAAACCTCCTCCTGCTCCAGCAGCGCTCCCTTCTCCCTCTGGCGCAGATAGTCCCGCTCCACATACCGGAATATGGACTCCGCCACCGGCAGTCCCCGGACAAAATATTCGTAGGCCTTCAGGTTTACATAGGCCCGGCACAGCTTCTTTCTGCCCATCTTTTTCCGGTAGGACTCAAACACGGGCTCGGAGCCCTCTGTGCCGCTCCTGGTGAAGAGGATCATCATCAGGATTTTCTCCTCCAGCACCATGGTATCCAGCTCAAATTTTTTCGCCGCCTCCCAGACCTCCTTCATCTCCCCGATGGGGCCCTCGTAGTACAGCAGCAAATACCGCAGCAGCTTGTCATTGTACTTCCCGCTGGCAAAGCAGGTGTGGCACATGGACAGCAGCATGCCGTTTTCCGCGAACTCCAGGTCCAGCACCATGCGGCTGCTGATCCTCACCAGCTGGAGCAGAGGAATCCCCTCGGCCCCGTACATATCCAGGAGGGAAAAGGCGTCGGCGCACATCCCCTCCTCCGCCAGCAGGGTGATCAAGGCCGCCTTGTCCACCTTCACGTAGTCCAGATAGGGAATGCCCTCCAAAAATTCCGGAAGGGACTCATCCCGGGGATGCTCCATATAATAATGAAGCACCTGGCCCCGCAGCCGGTCCCGGAATTCCTCCTTCAGCTCCGGAAGGCCGCAGCCGGTCCGAAGGTAGGGCAGCGTGTTCCGGTTCAAAATGTTTTCCTTCAGGCTGCCGGCACAGATAAACAGCACCAATCCCGGGAATTTGGGCGAAAGCTCGGAGCACCACTCCAGCATCTCCCCGCTGTCAAACACCTTTCGGACACCGCAGAGATTGTCCGCCCCGTGGCGGGTCCCCTCCCGGTCCTCCACCACCAGCACGCTGTCGGGATCGTAGATCTGCACCAGGGCCCGGCCCTCGGAAAATACATAGGTCTGCTCTCCCACCAGGCAGCCGGAGTGGACGGTGACGCTGCGGATCTCAGGAGAATCGCAGGTCACCTCATAGGTGAACAGCAGCCGAAGAAGCTGCTCCGCCATGGTCCGGGTCATGGTGGCCTTCCTCAGGAAGTGCTGATACATCACCCCAAGGTCCTCCGTGAACCGTCCCATCTCCAGCTGATCCACCGCAAATTTTTCCATGGCCGCCCGGTAATTTCGGAAGGTCTGCGGGTCCTTCTCCTGCTGCTCCACCAGCCGGCGGTAGAGGGCCGCCCGCTTCCGGTAGTCCAGAGTGGTATCGTAGGCGAAATACATTCGGATAATCTGGGGCATGGACACCAGATCCAGCTGATCCGTGGATTCCATATAGTATTCATAGAGTCCTGTGATCCGCAGTCCGTAGTCCACCCCCTTCTCGTACCAGGAGAAGGCCTCCGGATCTCTCCGGTCCCCCTTCATCAGCAGGAGGCAGATGGCCTTCGCCACATCGGCAGAGGGGTACATCTCATAGCCGGCCCGAAGGATCTCAAAGAGCTGCCCGGAATATTTCCCGTAATGGGACGTCAGCCCCGTCACCTGGCGGATCACCTCCGCCGTCAGCACCTGCTCCTTCTTTGCGAACCGGAGAAGCTGCAGCTCAAAGGAGCCCAGATGGCGCATCAGGAAGGGATTGCTTTTCAGGATCTGGTAGGCCTCCAGGTACATGATCCGGCTGCGGCAGCCGTAGCGGAACTGCTCCGCCACGGTCTCGTACTTGGCGGTCTCATCATTCAGCAGGGACTCCTGGAGGTACAGCAGAATCCACTGCAGCTTCCAGTTGGTCTTCTCCCGGTAGAAGAGGGTGCGGATCTCATCCTCCACCTGGTCCACGTAGGAGGCCTCCTGGTAGAAGAAGGTGGTCATGTACAGATAGAAGCCGTACCGCTCCGGCGTATCCAGCCGCTCCTTGTGCTCCTCCAGCCCCTCCAGCACCTTGATGGCCTTCTGCCGCTTTCCGTCCGCGAAATAGAGCTGCACCAAAAACAGCTCCGCAAAGGGATCCGCGCCCCCGGCTCTCCGGTAGCTGTTGATCACGTTCACCGACCGCTCCACCCAGGTGCCCAGGTCAATCTTTTTCAGCCGGAACCCCACATAGAGGCCCTCCAGCTTTTTCATCATGATCTTGCAGATGTGATTCTGCCGGGCGGCGGGCTGACCGGGCGCCTTTTCCGCCGTCACCTCCACGCAGAGCTTCTGGTAGGGGGTGGACAGGGTGACCCGGCCGTAGTTCCGGCCCCCGTGCATCAGATTGGTGTCCACCACCAGATTCAGCCCGTAGGTGCTGCCGGCAAACTCATCGGTGGTGATCACCTTCCGCTCCGGCCGCAGAAACCGGGCGTCCGATTCCACCGAAATCTTCTGGAAGCCCCAGGTATTTTTCATCAGCTCGATCCGCTCCGCCACCGGCTCCGTCAGACCGGAAAGGCCGATGTCAGCCCTGTCCAGGGTAATCTCCACCGGCGCCTTCGCCTTGATGCCGATCAAAAACTCCTCCAGGCTCTGATATCCAAAGGAGGGCTGGGCCAGGCTGTCATAATATCCCAGCGCCTCCGGCTTTTTTTCCTTCAAAAGCTCCCGGAAGCTCTCTGTGATAAAATACCGGTACGCCGTCTGAAATTCCTTCTGGGCCAGATCCGGCAGCTCCTCGGGGCTTTCCAGGGGGATGGCTTCCTTCTCCCTGGACTTCTTTGTGCCCAGGGTCAGATGGTAGGGGAGCCGGTACTCTCCCAGCTCGCAGCAGATGGAGAAAAATCCCTCCTCCTCCATCCCCTCCCGGAATCCGTTTCCGTCCACCTGGTAGCGGATCTCATTTTTGATGCCCTGGAATTCGGCGGGCTCGCAGACCACCCGGGGGCTGGAGGAGTAGAGAAAGCCCTTGATCTTTCTGTCGTCGGAGCTCTCCAGCACAAAGCTGCCCCGCAGGGCTTCCCCCGGCACCACCTTCAGCTCCAGCTCCTCCGGTATCCTCACAAGGGAGGGCCTTTCGTATTCAAATTTCCCATTCAGTAACTGTTCAATTCTTCTTTTCAATCTGATCACCCGTAGAAAGCGTGGAGCATGTCCAAAAATCCGCTCCCGCGATTTTCAGACACGCCCACCCGCATTTCATTCCATATCTATCTTGTAAATCAGGCAATGCCTCCGGCTCTGCCCGGCGGCAGCCTTTCCCCTGGCTCTAATTCAATATTTTCTTCAGCTCCTCCATAAAGGTGTTCACGTCCTTAAACTCCCGGTACACCGACGCGAACCGCACGTAGGCCACCGCGTCCAGATCCTTCAGCTTTTCCATGACGATCTCGCCGATGATCTTGCTCTCGATCTCCTTCTCCTCCCGGTTGAAGACCTCCATCTCGATCAGATCCAGCACATCCCGGATCTGCTGAATCGGAATGGGGCGCTTGTAGCAGGCCCGCATCACACCGTCCTCGATCTTTTTCCGCTCATACTGCTCTCTGGTCTGATCCTTCTTGATCACAATCAGAGGAATCGTCTCTACCTTCTCGTAGGTGGTGAAGCGCTTCCCGCACTCGTCACAGAGCCTGCGCCTGCGGATGGAGCAATTGTCATCCGCCGGACGGGAATCTACTACTCTTGTATTGTCCTGGTTGCAAAACGGACACTTCATCGAATCTCCCCTTTCCCTTGCTTATCCTTCATTTTTCCCCTTTTGCGGGCGGATTTTGCCGCACCGTATGCCCTGAGTATAACGGAAATAGGAAACACTGTCAATTGTGAATCATATATTAAAACTAAGATGTTTCCCGGAGGATGACGCCATGCGTCTCTTTGAACTGAAGCAAAAGGAGGTCATCAATGTCCAGACCTGCCGTTCCCTGGGCTGCATCAGCGACCTGGATATCGACTGCAAGACCGGCTGTATCCTGGCCCTGATCGTCCCCGGTCCCGGCAAGCTCTGCTTTTTCCTTGGCCGGGATTTTGAATTTTTTATTCCCTGGAACCGCATCGTGCAGATCGGGGCGGACATTATTCTCGTGGATGTGGACGAGGACAAGTGCAAAAAGAAATGCGGGTAATGGATACCCGCAAAGGTTGGGACGGCACATGTTTTTCAGGACCGCAGATAGTTTCTCATGGATTTCAGCGCGCTTTTTTCCAGGCGGCTGACCTGGGCCTGGGAGATGCCGATCTCCGCCGCCACCTCCATCTGGGTCTTCCCCTCGTAAAAGCGAAGCTCGATGATGTGCTTTTCCCTGGCGTCCAGCCGCTTCATGGCCTCGTTCAGGGAGATGACCTCCACCCAGTTTTCTTCTTTATTTTTTTTATCGCTGATCTGGTCCATCACGTAGAGGGTGTCTCCCCCCTCGGTGTAGACCGGATCGTAGAGGCTCACGGGACTCTGGATCGCGTCCATGGCGTAGACCACATCCTCCTTTGGGACGCCGATCTCCTCCGCGATCTCATTGATGGTGGGCTCCTTTAAGTGTTTTTTTATATAGTTTTCTTTGGCATAGATGGCCTTGTACGCCGTGTCCCGCAGGGAGCGGCTGACCCGAATGGAATTGTTGTCCCTCAAGTACCGGCGGATTTCCCCGATGATCATGGGGACCGCATAGGTGGAAAATTTCACATTCAGGTTTGTGTCAAAGTTGTCGATGGCTTTCATCAGGCCGATGCAGCCGATCTGGAACAAATCGTCCACGTTCTCGCTGCTGGCCGAAAACCGCTTGATGACACTGAGCACCAGCCGCAGATTTCCCTTGATGTAAAGCTCTCTCGCGTTCTCATCGCCCGCTTTGATGCGCTCGAACAGAAACTCCTTCTCTTCTCCTGTCAGAACCGGGAGCTTTGAAGTATTGACTCCGCAGATCTCCACTTTATTCAACGCCATGTGATCATCCTCCTAAACGTATCGTCTAGTAAAATGATTCACCATTCGTTAAAAGCCTATTCGCCGGCGGGAGAAATTTAAAAAAGTTTTAGTCCTTGACAAATCCTCTGTTTTTACTCAAACCGGACGATCTCCCGGCGGAGCTGCTTGATGATCCGTTTTTCCAGGCGGGAGATGTAGGACTGGGAGATCCCAAGGAGGTCCGCCACTTCCTTCTGGGTTTTTTCTTCCCCGTCTCTGGTGTTGATGCCGAATCTCAGCTGGACGATGGTGCGCTCCCGCTCGGAGAGCTTGCTGATGGCCCGCTGGAGAAGCTTGTGCTCTGCCTCGGTCTCCATGTCCCGGTAGATTACGTCCTCGTCTGTGCCCAGGATGTCTGACAGCAGCAGCTCGTTTCCGTCCCAGTCTACGTTCAGGGGCTCGTCGATGGACACCTCCATTTTTGTCTTGCTGTTTCTGCGCAGGTACATGAGGATTTCGTTTTCGATGCACCGGGAGGCGTAGGTGGCCAGCTTGATTTTTTTGTCGGGGTTGAAGGTGTTGATGGCTTTGATGAGGCCGATGGTGCCGATGGAGATCAGATCCTCCACCC
>CAZGRM010000121.1:0-10270 GCA_964528295.1 uncultured Lachnospiraceae bacterium | reverse complement strand
CCCTGTGAAAAATATCAATCTATGAGTGCCATTATAAAAACTTACCGCCGCAAAAAATAGAATTTTGCTTAGAAAAAAATGAAATTTTGCTTTGCTATTGTCTGTTTTTACCAGGGCAAACGTGATATACTACTGCAAACCTGAAATTTTCACCTAATTATCCCGGGAGGTTTTGTTCTATGAAAAAAATCGCGCAGCTTTCTTTCCGCACCCAGATCTTTCTGGTATCCCTCTCCCTCGTGATCCTGCCCTCTGTCCTTCTGGGCATTTTTGCGGCCAACAAATGCGCCTCCATCATGGTGGGAGAATACAAGTCCTCCATGTACACCATCACCTCCCAGACCTCCCTGTCCCTGGACACGCTGCTCCAGGACGCCTGCAAGATCGCGGATCTCCCCCTGCTCAGCGACTCGGTGCGCCGCGCCATGATCACAGACTATCAGGACGATTACCTCTCCTACGCCCAGGACTCCACCATGTTCCGCAGCCTGTTCCGCCACACGAACCGGCTGAACAGCAATCTGGAGATCTGTTTTTTCCAGAATCTGTACGGCTTTTCCTTTGAGTACAATATCAACAGTGTGGCAAAGCAGAATCAGATCCATGAAAATATCGAGAAATGGGAATCCCTGGCCAGAGAATCCTCCGATTCCACCTACTTCGCTCCCCTCCAGACCGATACCACCAACGGCACCCTGAAGAGCACCATCCCGATGATCAAAATTCTCTTTGACCGATATGATTTCACAGAGATCGGCATCTGCTACGCGGAGCTGAATTTTAAATCGATCGAAAAGATCCTGATCTCCGCCGGGGACGCGAAGAATACCTTGTTTATCTACAACTCGGACCATGAGCTCTTCTACTCCTCCGTCCCCACTTACACGGAGGAATCGGAAAAATACGGAAAGCTTCTGGAGGCCCTCCAGAAGTTCGTCACCACGCTGCCGGAGGACGCTTCCATCGCCCAGAGCGAGCTACAGATCGGCTCCTCCTGCTATTTCATCAACGCCTGTGTCAATCCTACCACCAAGTGGCAGATCGTCCAGTTCGTGGATAACCAGGAGATCACCCAGATTTACCGGGCCAACTTTCTCAGCTACGCCAAGATTCTCCTGCTGTGCATTCTGCTGGGGCTGATCCTGGCCGCGGTGATCTCCGGCCTGCTGTCCCACTCCATCTCCCTGCTGTGCACCCGGGTGGATTCCCTGGACCCGGAAAGCGGCGGGCTCATCGATGTCGCGGACTGCGGCTCCAATCAGGAGCTGCAAAGGCTCATCGTCAGCTTCAATCACCTGAACCAGCGGCTCACCGGAAGCCTGCGGCAAAATTACCAGATCCAGCTCAACGAACAGAAAATGACCATCCAGATGCTTCAATTCCAGATCAACCATCATTTCCTGTACAATACTCTGAATGTAATCAAATCCCTGGCCGTCCTCCACAACGTGCCGGAGATCGAGACCATCGCCCTGTGCATGTCCGATCTGCTTCGGTACAATCTGCGGCATTTCCCGGTGGCCAGGCTGGAGGAGGAGCTGATGCAGGTCAAGCGGTATCTCTCCATCCAGAATATCCGTTTTCCGGGCAAATTCCTCTATGACTGCAACATACCACCGGAGTTTCTCTCCATGCGGATCCCGGTGCTGATCCTGCAGCCCCTGGTGGAAAACAGCATTGAGCACGGCTTTTCCAATCGGGAAAGGGATTGCTACATCAGCATCACCTGCCAGCTGGAGGAAACGCAGCTTCACTTCCTGGTGGTGGACAACGGAAACGGCATTTCCCCGGACCGCCTGGAAAAGATCAACCGGGAATACCTGTCCCCGGATGCTCCCGAGCTGCCCGGGGACGACAGTCACCACTCCATCGGCCTGAAAAATGTGGCCCAGCGGATCCGCGGCTACTTCGGGGAGGAGTACGGGGTGCTGGTGGAGAGCCAGGAGGGAAAGGGAACCATCGTCGATCTTGTCCTGCCGGTCCCTCAGAATACCTGAGCCGGTCCCTTCCTAAATTCAAAAAAAGCAGTGTGCCCGCGCCGCTTCTTGCCGCGGCGGCAGCACACTGTTTTTTTGTCAAATCATCTCTTTTCTTTCGGGGAGGCCGCCCTTCTTCTGGCCTCCAGCTCCCGGGTCATCTCGCCCCGGAGGCTGTCCAGGCGATAGAACCAGGTCAGTATTCCGATCAGGACGCAGAGCACTATGGGAATCTAGATAAAGCAGATTTCAATATAGGAAAGGGCTTTTTCTGTCTGGACCGCATTGGCCACATAGCCGCCATTTTTCAAAAAGGCGCCGATGATAAAGCTGGTCAGACCCATGCCTCCCTTTACAAAGAAGCCCTGGAAGGCGGCGATCAGCCCCGCCACGCTGGCGTTCTTTTCGTACTCGGAATAATCGATCACGTCCGGCTGCATCGCAAAGGTGATGCCGAAGATTCCATAGATTCCCAGGCCGGTTATCACCAGACCGATGAGGAGACAGGCGGCAGAGCTTCTTCCGACATAGATCAGCAGATCCCCCGCCACGTACAAGGCGATGCTGAAAAACATCAGGTTTTTCTTGCTGAACCTTTTCTCCAGAGCCGGGAGAGCCAGCAGCATGGGAAGTCCTGACAGAATGCCCAGGATCCCCACCAGGGACAGCCAGTCCGTCCGTCCCAGATTATACTTGAAGTAGTAGATCACCGTGGTGCTTCTCACCACATAGAGGGAGAAGTAAAACAGATTCAGCAGAAACAGAATCCAGGCCTGCCCGGTCAGCCCCTTGAAGTCCTCCTTCAGGGAGGAATGCTTCTGGGTCACTGTGGGCGGAACCACCTCCTTTGTGCTGGCAAAGGTCACAAAGAAGATGCACATGGCGGCAATCCCGTAGATGGTCATGGTCACAAGATAACCCTTCGCCTCGCTGCCGTCTCCGAAGAACCGCACCAGAGGCTCCGTGATCGTCATAACGATCGCCGTCCCCAGCATGGCGCAGACCATTCTGGTGGACACCAGGATGTCCCTCTCGTGGACATCCGAGGTGAGCCGGGGCACAATGGTATTCAGAGGAATATTTACCACTGTGTAAGCGGTACAGAGCAGGCAGTAGGATACATACGCCCAGACCAGCTTGCCGCCCGCTCCGAAGTTCGGGATAAAGAAGGTCATGAAGGTGAACACCGCGAAGGGTACCGCTCCAAACAGGAAGTAGGGTCTTCCCTGCCCCCATCTGGTGTGGGTACGGTCCACGATCAGCCCCCATCCCCGTATCCGTCAGGGCGTCAATAAATTTCGTTACCAGCATCATTGTACCGGCCGCTGCCGCCGTGATTCCAAATACATCCGTGTAAAACACCATCAGATAAGACGCCATCGTACTAAAAACAAGATTACACCCCAAATCTCCGATGCCATATCCGATGCGCTTTCCCCATTTTCCCATGTTGGCCCCCTTTCCGCACCGGCTTAGAAGCAGGTGAACGCTCCGTCGATGATAAAGTCAGAGCCTGTGGTGAAGGTGCTGGTATCACCGGCCAGATATACGCAGATGGATTCCAGCTCCTCCGGCCTGCCCATTCTTCCCAGAGGCGCCATCTCATTCCATTTCTCGATCAGCGGGATCAAGGTGGGGGAATTCAGAGTCAGCTCCGTGCCGATGTATCCCGGGCTGATGCTGTTTACCCGCACGCCCCTCTTGGCCCACTCGATGGCCAGGGACTTGGTGAGCTGGATCACACCCGCCTTTGAGGCGTTGTAAGCGCACTGGGGCTGGGGCACATTCACGATGTGGGCGGACATGGAGGCTGTGTTGATGATGGAGCCGCCGCCGTTGGCCAGCATGTATTTTCCCGCTGCGATATCGGTGAGGAAGATCCCGTTCAGGTTGATATTGATCACCTTGTACCACTGCTCATAGGTCATCTCCTCGGCAGGGGCATTGATGCAGATCCCCGCATTGTTGTGGCAGAAATCAAGGCCGCCCAGCTCCCGGACCACCTGCTCCACCATGGCGTCCACCTGCTCCTTGTCGGTGCAGTCTGTCTTGATGGCGATCACCTTTCTGCCGGTCTTCTCCGCCAGCTCCTTTGCGGTCTTCTGAGCCTCCGCAAAGTCAAGGTCTACGATGGCCACATCCGCCCCTGCCTCCGCAAATGCTGTGGCAGTACATTTTCCGATGCCTCTGGCCGCCCCTGTCACAAAACCCTTTTTCCCGTCCAATCTCATTTTCTCAATAATACCCATGACGCTCTCCTTTTCTTTAATTGATTTTGTAAAATGATTTATCAAATTGTGATTACATAATAGCTCATAATTCTTCATTCGTCAATCTGTAATAATATCCAAGATTTACTTTTCAAAATTAGCAAAACTGCACAATGGATTATTCATTTTGGCTGTGTTAAAATTTTTTTGCAAATTAGCTTTACATAATTGAGGAGGATTCTATGCAGAGTATTACGCCGAATCAAATCAAGCAGAACAACCGGAATCTGATCTATCGATATATTTATGATAAGAAGAAGGTATCCCAGCAGGATATCTCCTATGAGCTGCGGCTGAGCCGCCCCACCGTCACCGCAAACCTGAACGCTCTGGAGCGGGACGGGCTGATCCGGAAAAACGGACAGATCGACACGGAATTTG
Source organism: uncultured Lachnospiraceae bacterium (assembly GCA_964528295.1). Lineage (GTDB taxonomy): Bacteria > Bacillota > Clostridia > Lachnospirales > Lachnospiraceae > Choladousia. The sequence goes on along the minus strand of CAZGRM010000121.1, from coordinate 5,643 downwards.
TGGGGAGGAAGGCTGCCGCCTACTCCATTGTGCCGGATTTCCGGATCGGTATCGGTGTGGAAATTCTGAAAAAGGAGGTGAAGCTCATAGCGGTGAACCTTTACGGGGAAAAGCTTCACCGGCAGGTATGGGAGATTGCCTATCGAAATGAGGACAGCTATTTTAAGGCTGTCTGCGAGAGGATTCTTGCCTTCAAGGAAGCTCTGGGCGCGGGGGATGAGCAGATTCTCGGCATCGGCTTTGCCATGCAGGGGCTGGTGTCCCCGGACAAGCAGACCATGGTTTACGGCAGGATTCTGTCCTGCACCGGACTTTCCATCTCCGTCTTTACCAGATATCTTCCCTACCCCTGCTCCTTCATCCACGACGCGGACGGGGCGGCCATCTCGGAGCTCTGGGCCTCCCCGGGCCTCCAGGATGCCTTTTACCTATCCATCAGCCGCCATCTGGGAGCGGCCATCATCTCCAGGGGAGAGATCCTTCCCGGAAAGCACGGTCACAGCTCCACCATCGAGCACATCCAGATGAAGCCGGAGGGCGAAATGTGCTACTGCGGAAAGCGGGGCTGCATGGAAACCCTCTGCTCCCTCTCCGCGCTGCTGGGGGAGGAGAGCCCGGAGGAGTTTTTTGAAAAGCTGAGAGAGGAGACGGGAAGGACCTCTCTCCGGGAACGCTGGGAGCGTTTTCTCCTGGACCTGGCCGCCTCCATCAATCTTCTCCACCTGGTCTATGACACGGATTTCATCCTGGGCGGGTACCTTGCCCCCTATCTTTGGGAGGAGGACCTGACTTTTCTCCACGAAAAAATCCGGGAGATGACCCCCTTTGAGGAACCCTCGGATTTCCTCCGGATCAGTAAGATGCCAAAGCACAATATTTCCATCGGAGCGGCTCTGCCCTACATTCAGAGTTTTCTGGAGAAGGTCTAAGGGACGGGGCGCCAGCGCCGCAAAAATGTCAAAGGGCACAGCCGGTCGTATCGAAAGCTCCTTTACAGATACGATGGGCTGTGCCTCTTTTTTTGAAATCAATATCCCAGCTCCAGATTTACTCTCCGCTCAAAGGGCTGTCCCTGGCGGTAGGCTCTGAGATTTTTCGCCGTGATTTCCAATATATACTCAAAGGTCTCCTTCATGTGGTAGCCTCCTGACACATGGGGCGTCAGAAGCAGGTTCGGCGCGCTCCAGAGGGGATCCTCCCTGGGCAGAGGCTCCGGTTCCGTCACGTCCAGGGCCGCTCCCGCCAGACGGCATTCCCGCAGCGCCCGGACAAGGGCCTCCTGATCCACCAGGTTTCCCCGGCCCACATTGACCAGCAGGGCCGTCTTTTTCATCAGGCCGATCCTTCTCTCATCCAGGATATGGCGGGTCTGGTCCGTCCCAGGCAGACATAAGGCCACGATGTCCGCCCGGGGAAGCTTCCGGTCCAGACAGTCCATGGTGTACTGCTCGTCAAGGCAGTCCGGCTTCTCCTTCTGGCTTCTGCACAGGCCGGTGACCGTACTGCCCAGCGCCTTCATTCTCCGGGCAAACTCCTGTCCCAGGTTTCCCGTTCCCAGCACCAGAGTCCGGCTGTGATAAATGCCGGTGACCGGTCCCTCATCCCTCCAGACGCCGTTTTGCTGATTATCATAGTAGAGAAGCAGATTTTTCTGAAGCGCCAGAATCATCCCCAGCATATGCTCCGCGATGGCCAGGCCGTAGGCTCCTGACGCATTGGTGAGCACGGCCTTCTCCGGCAGAACGCCGGGGCCGCAGTAGCCGTTGGCCCCCGCGCTGTTTAGCTGAAGCCACTCCAGGCTGTCCGCGTATGGTAAGAGGGAGGGCGCCAGGTTCCCCAGTATGGCATGGACCCCTTTTACGGTCCCGGCGGTGACTTCCTTTTCCGAAACATATTGGAATTCCGCCTCCGGGTAGCTGTCCTCGATCAGAGCTCTCTGTCCGGCGGTCAGCTCCCAGAGCACCAGAATTTTCTTTTTTTCCGCCATCTTTTCCATCCTTTCTGTCGCAGGTATGCTTTTACAGCTCTACCCGGCCCTCCAGGGCCCGCAGCAGAGTCACCTCATCGATGTATTCCAGATCGCCGCCCACCGGAACGCCGCTGGCGATGCGGCTGACCCGGATACCTGTGGGCTTGATCAGCTTGCTGATATACATAGCGGTGGTCTCTCCCTCCAGGCTGGAATTGGTGGCGATAATCACCTCGTTCACCTCTCCCTGGAGCCTCTGCATCAGCTCCTTCAGCCGGATATCCCCCGGGCCGATGCCCAGCATGGGAGAGATGGCCCCGTGGAGCACGTGATAGACGCCCTCATACTTTCCCGTCTTCTCGTAGGCCGCCAGGTCCCTGGTGCTCTCCACCACCATGATGGTCCGTTTATCCCGGTTTGGGTTGGAACAGATGGGACACACCTCCTGATCCGTCAGGGTGTAGCACTCCCGGCAGTAGCGGATGTTGTTTCGGGCGTTGGTGATGGCGCCGGTCAGCTGCTCCACCTGCTCCTTTGGCATATGAATAATGTGAAATGCCAGCCGCTGGGCAGATTTCCCGCCGATGCCGGGCAGGGCGGAAAGCTGCTCGATCAGCTTTGACATCTGACTTCCGTAGTAATCCATCAGAATCCGAAGCCTCCAAGGCCGCCTATGCCGCCGGTCAGCTTCGACATGGCGGAGGAGGCCGCCTCCTCCACCTGGCGCAGGGCCTCGTTGGTGGCCGCCACGATCAGGTCCTCCAGCATCTCGATATCATCCGGGTCCACGACCTCCTCTGACAGCTTTACCTTCGTCACCTCCCGCTTTCCGGATATGGTCACCTCCACGGCTCCGCCGCCGGCGGCCGCTGTGAACTCCTTCTCCTCCAGCGCCTTCTGGTTCTCCTCCATCTGCTTTTGCATCTTCTGGGCCTGCTTCATCAGGTTGTTCATATTTCCCGGCATCCCGCCCGGGAAGCCTCCACGCTTTGCCATTCTATGATCCTCCATTTTTCCTATATTTTTTCAATGTGAAATCGCTGTTCGCTCTGAACAGTTTATCATGTTTCCTCTTCAATTTCTATATCTGTATGAATAAATTCCCGGATTCTTTCATCCAAATCGATTTTTGCCAGCATTCCCCTCTGGACTCCCTCGTCGGCGGCCAGCACAAACTTCACCTCCACCTGCTTCCCCGTCCTGTCCGCGATGATCTGCTCCAGCTCTTTTTTGCGCTCGCTGTTGTTGATATAGCGCTCCGCCAGAAAATCGGCGAACACCACAAAGAGGCGGGTATCCTTCTCATCGGAGGCGTTGAATTTGGGTTCGGCGGAGTTCAGAGTGATTCGGAAGCGGCCCGCAGTCTCGGACACGATGCTCTTCCACATGGATTTCACCTTTTTGAGATCCTCGGGGGCGGCCTTGGGGTAGGCGGTCTGGCCTCCGGAGGGCGGCGGGTAAGCTGACGGACGGCTGTCAAAATCCGCGGGGGGATAATCACCGGGGTAATCATCGCCAAAGCCATCCGGCGCATAGCCGCCATATACGTCCATCTCCGGGGCGGCCATTCCCGGTCCGGCCGCCCCGTACGGATCTTGGCCCGGACCGCCGTAACCGCCCTGACCCGGACCGCCGTACTGGCCGCCACCTTGTCCGGAACCGCCGTACTGGCCTCTCCCCGGCATCCCGGCGCCCTGCTCCACCAGCTTTTCCAGGCGGCGGATCCGCTCCACCAGGGATATCTCATCCTTCTCCGTCTCCGGCCGGCAGAGCTTGATCAGGGCCATCTCCAGCATCACTCTTTTATTTGTGGCATAACGGATATTGTTGGCCAGCTCGGAAAAAATCCGAATGTACCGCATCAGCGTATCATTTCGGATCATGGAGGCCTCCTCCCGAAGCTGGATAAGATTCTCCGCGGACACATCCAGGATATCCTCCATGTCATCCGAGGCCTTCAGCAGCATCAGATTCCGAAGATACCAGGTAAAATCGTTGACAAACTGCGGCAAATCCCGTCCCTGGAGAATCAGCCGCTCCAGCTCGGCGATAACCTCCCGGATGTCCCCCTTCAGGATCTTCCTCAAAAGCTGGCTGAACACCTCCGTGTCCACGGCCCCCAGTACCTCCAGCACCCTGTCATAGGTCAGCTTCTCTCCCAGATAAAAGGCAATGCACTGGTCCAGAAGGCTCAGGGAATCCCGCATGGAGCCGTCGCCCTTTTTTGCGATATACCGCAGCGCCTTCTCCTCCACCTCCACCTGCTCCTGATTCATCAGATCCTGGAGCCGGTCCTTTATGGTCTCCTGGCCGATCCGGCGGAAATCGTACCGCTGGCACCGGGACAGGATGGTCACCGGGATCTTGTGAGCCTCTGTGGTGGCCAGAATGAAAATCACGTAGGAGGGCGGCTCCTCCAGGGTCTTCAAAAGAGCGTTGAAGGCGCCGATGGACAGCATGTGAACCTCGTCGATGATGTATACCTTATACCTGCCCTCCGCCGGAGAGTAGGCCACCTCCTCCCGGATCTCCCGGATATTATCCACGCCGTTGTTGGAGGCCGCGTCAATCTCAATCACGTTCATGGAGGAGCCCGCGGCGATGGCCCGGCAGGACCGGCACTCCCCGCAGGGATTCCCGTCTGTGGGATGCTCACAGTTCACCGCCCTGGCCAGGATTTTGGCGATGGTGGTCTTTCCGGTGCCCCGGGTGCCGCAGAACAGGTAGGCGTGGCCGATCCGTTCCGCCTTGATCTGATTTTTCAATGTCTTTACAATGTGCTCCTGCCCCTTCACATCCTCAAAGGTGTCCGGCCGGAACTTCCGATACAATGCTGTGTATGCCATCTGTCTCACTCCCATTTCCAAAGCCCTGCCCCTATCCGGCACAGGATCCAATTCAGTACAGCAATCCGCTTCACCGCCCGATTCCTCGGGTGCGAAGGGCTCTGTTTTCCAGACAAAACACAGGCTGCCCCAGGGCACCAGTACACCGGATGCTCTGTGGCAGCCCAAGCTGCTATTCAGTATATCATTTTCAGTCCATGCGGACAATACCTTTTTCCCCGGGGCAGCTTTGCCTCCGGTCAGTCTCCGAAGCTCAGGCCCAGCAGCTTTGCCTCCTCGATGATGGGATCCTTGGGAGATACGGTCTTCAGCTTTCCGGCCACCTCGCCCAGAGGCACCTTCTTCATCTTGCCGTTGATGATACCCACCATGTAGCCGTACTCATCCTTCAGGATCAGCTCCGCGGCCTTCACGCCGATTCTGGTAGAGAGAACTCGGTCGTAGGGGCAGGGACTGCCGCCTCTCTGGGTATGGCCGGGAACGGTCACCCGCACCTCCGGGCCGTTGGCCGCCTTGATCTGCTCCGCCAGCTCGTAGGCCACGGAGGGGAACTTGCGCTCCTCCACCTTTTTCTTGTATTCCTTTTTATTCAGCTTCGCGTCCTGCTTTGAGATGGCGCCCTCGGCCACGGCGATCACCGTAAAGCCCTTCCCCGCCTTGGTTCTCTTATCAATGGCGGCCACCACCTTCTTGATATCATAGGGAATCTCCGGGATCAGGATAATATCCGCGCCGCCCGCGATCCCCGCGTACAGCGTCAGCCAGCCTACCTTATGGCCCATAACCTCCACGATAAATACCCGGTTGTGGGAGGCCGCCGTGGTATGG
>CAZGRM010000120.1:0-10345 GCA_964528295.1 uncultured Lachnospiraceae bacterium | reverse complement strand
TAAGCATTGCGGCGGTCATTGCCAATGATGGTTTGACAAAAGCTGAGGCGGGCGGCGCATTTGTGCGCAGGCCCGCTTTTTTTCGTTTTCCGCATGCCTCTTCCTTTTCTGCTTGAAAAAGACAGTAATTTGCTTTATGATGGTAAAAATGACGGAAATGAGGAGGCAAATCATGAAGCTTACGATGCTGGGCACCGGCAACGCGGTGGTGACGGAGTGCTATAATACCTGCTTTGTGCTGAGCGAGGAGGGGAAACATTTTCTGGTGGACGGAGGGGGCGGCAATACGCTTCTGCGCCAGCTGAAGTCTGCCGGGATAGACTGGAGGGATATCCGGGAAATTTATGTGACCCACAAGCACGTGGATCACGTGATGGGAATTATCTGGATGATCCGGCTGATCTGCCAGAATATGAGGCGGGGAAATTATGAGGGAGAGGCGAAGCTTTACGCTCACCGGGAGCTGATGGAGACGGTCTGTCAGATTTCCCGGATGCTGCTGGAGAAAAAGGATATGGAATATCTGGGGGCCCGGCTCCACTTGATTCCGCTGGAGGACGGGGACGAGCATGAGATCCTGGGTCACAGGACCGGGTTCTTTGATATCCACTCCACGAAAGCGAAGCAGTACGGGTTTACCATGTATCTTGACGGGGAGGAGAAGCTGACCTGCTGCGGGGATGAGCCCTTCAATGAGGCCAACCGGGCCTACGCCCAGGGGAGCAAATGGCTCCTCCATGAGGCATTCTGCCTCCACTCCCAGGCGGATGTATTTAAGCCCTATCAGAAGCACCACTCCACGGTGAAGGACGCCTGTCAGCTGGCCGAGGAGCTGGGAGTAAAGAATCTGGTTCTTTACCACACGGAGGATCAAAATATCAAAAACCGCAAAGCCCTCTATCTGGAAGAGGGGCGGCAGTATTACAGCGGCAGCCTGTACGTTCCCGAGGATCTGGAAACGCTGGAGCTGTGAGCCGGGAGAACGCGCAAAAATAGTTCGCAAAGAGGCTCTGACAAGGGGAAGAGAGTAGAAGAGATGGTTTTATGACAAAAGAGCAAGCGTTAAAAAAATATTTCGGCTATGACACCTTCCGGCCGGGGCAGGAGCTCTTGGTGGAGGGCATCCTGGCGGGCCGGGACGTGCTGGGCATCATGCCCACCGGGGCGGGGAAATCCCTGTGCTACCAGATTCCGGCGCTGCTGCTGCCGGGAATTACCCTGGTGGTATCTCCGTTGATTTCCTTGATGAAGGATCAGGTGACGGCCCTGAATCAGGCGGGGATCCATGCCGCCTATCTGAACAGCTCCCTGACGCCGGGACAGTACCAGACGGCGGTGCGCCGCATGACGCGGGGCCAGTACAAGATTGTCTATGTGGCTCCGGAGCGCCTGATGACGGCGGGGTTTCGGGAGGCGGTGAGCCAGCTGGAGATTTCCATGGTCAGTGTGGACGAGGCGCACTGCATTTCCCAGTGGGGGCAGGATTTCCGGCCGGATTACGTGCATATCACCGACTTTGTGGAGGGCCTGGGGAAGAGGCCTGTGGTCAGCGCCTTCACGGCCACCGCCACCAGAGAGGTGCGGGAGGATATCCAGGCGCTTCTCTCCCTGCGGGATCCGGTCTGCCTCACCACCGGCTTTGACCGCCCAAACCTGAAATTTTCCGTACAGCAGCCCGCCGACAAGCTGAAGGCTCTGCTGACCTGTCTGGAGGAGCATGAGGGGGAGTGCGGGATCATTTACTGCCTCACCAGAAAGACGGTGGAGGAGGTCTGCGACGAGCTGACGAAGCGGGATTTCTCTGTGACCCGGTATCATGCCGGCCTGGGGGATGAGGAGCGAAGGCGGAACCAGGAGGATTTTATTTTTGACCGGAAGCAGATCATGGTGGCCACCAATGCCTTTGGCATGGGGATTGATAAATCCAATGTGCGTTACGTGATCCACTACAATATGCCGAAAAATATGGAGAGCTATTATCAGGAGGCGGGCCGGGCCGGACGGGACGGGCTGCCCTCGGAGTGCGTTCTGCTCTACGGCGGTCAGGATGTGACCCTGAACCAGTATCTCATTGACCGGATGTCGGTGCCGGAGGGGACGGACCGGGAGACCGCGGAGCTTTTGAAGGAGCGGGACCGGGAGCGTCTGAAGCGGATGACCTTTTACTGCTTTACCAACGAGTGCCTCCGGGAATATATTCTCCGGTATTTCGGGGAGTACGGAAGCAATTACTGCGGCAATTGCGGCAACTGCCTGACCCAGTTTGAGGAGCGGGATGTGAGCCGGGCTGCCAGGGCTTTGGTGGGCTGTGTGCAGGCGGCGGGGAGAAGCTACGGGATGACGGTCATCATCGACACGGTGCGGGGCAGCAACAATGTCAAGATCCAGCGCACGGGAATGGACCGGAATCCCTGGTACAAATCCTGCGAAGACACGCCGGTCTACCAGCTCCGCCAAATCCTGAATTTCCTGCTGATAAAGGGGTATCTGATTCAGACCGACGCCCAGTATCCGGTGCTGGAGCTGAGCGAGAGCTCCCGGGAGGTGCTGTCCGGCGCTCCCGTGATCATGAAGGCGGCGAAGGAGCGGCCCAAGGGGGATAAAAAGGAGAAAAAGAGGAAAATCCCGGCGGACGAAGGGGGAGAGGTGGATCAGGGGCTCTTTGAGCGGCTGCGGAGCCTTCGCCTGGAAATCGCCAGGAGAGAAAAGATCCCGCCCTACATCGTCTTTTCCGACAAGACTCTGGCCCAGATGTGCCGGATGCGCCCCGCCACGAAGGAGGAGCTGATGGCGGTATCCGGGGTGGGAGAGGTGAAATATCAGCGGTATGGGGAGGCGTTCCTGGAGCTTCTGCGGGAAGTGAAGGGGAGCTGACCAATCACTCCCCGGTCTGTAATTTTTTCTTGATATCCAGGGCCGTCCTGGTGGCGGCCAGACCGCCCCGGCCCGTCTCCCGGAGGGAGACATCCATCAGATCTCCCACCTCCTTCATGGCGTCGATGACCTGATCCGCAGGGATGGCGCTTTGGATCCCGGCCAGTGCCATGTCGGCGGCGGAGAGGGCGTTGACGGCGCCCACCACATTCCGCTTCACGCAGGGCACCTCCACCAGGCCGGATACGGGATCACAGACGAGACCCAGGAGATTTTTCAAGCTGACGGCCACCGCGGTGAGGATCTGATCCGGACTGCCGCCCCGCAGGGATACGAGAGCTCCCGCCGCCATGGCGGAGGCGGATCCGATCTCCGCCTGACAGCCGCCGGAGGCCCCGGCGATGCTGGCCCTGGTGGCGATGACCTGTCCGATGCCTGCGGCGGCAAAGAGGGCGGATATTCCCTCCTCCTCCGAAAAGACGCCTTCTTTATAAAGGGGGATCAGCACGGCGGGGAGCACCCCGCAGGCTCCGGCGGTGGGGGCCGCCACGATCCGCTTCATGCAGGCGTTGGATTCCCCCATCTGCAGGGCCTGGGCGATGACCTGCCCCATCCGGTGTCCGCAGAGGGGCTGTCCCTCCGCCACATAGCGCTCCATCTGTCCTCCTGCGCCGCCCACCAGGCCGCTGCGGGAGCGCCGGTCCTCCTCGTAGGAGTCGCTGGCGGCCAGCATGTTTTTCCACATGCCCTCCATGGTCTGCCAGGTCTCCTCGCGGCTCACCATCCGGTCCGCCATATCCTCCCGGATAATGGCCTCCGAAAAAGCGATATTCTCACTTTCACACAGCTTCGCGATCTGTTCCAATGAATTGAATGCCATAAAACAAGGGCTCCTTCCACTTTTTTTTCACAATTATTTCCAAATCGTCTATTTTCCATTCAGATAAGTGACCTGGATCACGCCCTCCAGCCGGGACAGCCACCGGATGGAGTCGTCAGGCACGTCGTTGTCCATCTCGATGACCATGACGGCATATCCTCCCCGGTGATTGCGGTAAAGCTGCATGGTGGCGATGTTGACCGACTTATGGGAAAGCATGGAGGTCACCTCCGCCACGTGTCCCGGCTGGTCCAGATGCTGGACGATCAGTGTGGGAGCGGTGCCGGTGAAATTCACCTGGATCCCGTTGAGCCGGTTCACGATGATCCGCCCGCCTCCCAGGGAAGCGGCCTGTACCGTAAGGGTGCGGCCGCCCGCACCTGTGACGTTCAGGATGGCCGTGTTGGGATGGGCCTCTTTCAGTGTGATCTTTTCGAAAGAGAAGTCCAGCCCCTCCGCCCGGGCCACCTGAAAGCTGTCCGGGATCCGGATATCGTCCGGCTTCATCCCCAGCAGACCGGCCACCAGCGCCCGGTCCGTACCGTGTCCCGCCCCGGTGGCGGCGAAGGAGCCGGCCAGAGAGATTTCCGCCCGGGCCGGGGTCTCCCCCAGCAGCCGCCGGGTGATCAGACCGATGCGGACAGCTCCCGCCGTATGGGAGCTGGAGGGGCCTACCATCACCGGTCCCAAAATATCGTAAATATCCATAACGCAAATCCGCCTTTCTGTTTCTGGACCTATTGTACCGCAAACAGGCATTTTTTACAAACAGGAATTCCGCACGGCAGATATTTTGCTGATCGCGGGCGTTCCCCAGGAGGACCCGGAGGTGATCTCCGCCGCCGCTGATCTGGTATTCTACACCAACGAGGCAAAGCAGGGCGACACCATCATGGAGACCTGCGCGAACTGGGGCGTAGAGGTATTTGTACATTATTCCTTCCCCCGTCATCTGGCTATGGAGACCATCGCCGCCCGTAAGGCTCTTCTGGAGGCGAACTGTGAGGCCCTCGGCATCGAGTACGTAGAGGCCACCGCTCCGGATCCCACAGGTGACGCGGGCGTTTCCGGCGCGCAGCAGTTCATCCTGGAGGATGTTCCGGCGAAGATGGAAGAGTACGCGGGAAAGAAGGTAGCTTTCTTTACCACCAACTGCTCCATGCAGGAGCCGCTGCAGGCAGCGATTCTGGACCAGCCGGACGCTTACTATCCGCAGCCCTGCTGCCCCAGCCCCTACCATGCGTTCCCGGCCTCCCTTGGCCTGGAGATTTCCGTAGGCGGAGATGACACCGTAGCGCTGAAGGCCATCGCTGAGAAGCTTTCCGAGCATGACGCGGTAAGCCGTTACTCCACCTGGGCTTCCCCGGTCAACATGACCATCATCGACGTGGCCGTAGAGTATTCCAAGGCCTTCATCGAGGGCGAAGTGACAGAGGCCAACGATCATGACAAGATCTGTGGGATGTTCGAGGAGAAGTGCCCGGGCGCCATCGTAGAGAACTACACCAACGCGGACGGCACCACGCTGGACAATTACTACACCGTTCTGCTTGCTCCGGTTGATTTCAACGATTATCTCGAGTAAGTAAGGAGGCTTCCGGCGGTTTGCCGGAGGAAATGCCGCTGATAGACAATAGAAAATGCCGACCCGCTTCACGTGCGTTGAGGCGGGTCCTTTTCGGATAAAAGACAAGTGGAAAACGAGGAGGGAAAAAATTGGCCGCGGAATACATTCTGGAGATGAAGAATATCACCAAACAATACGGTGAGAACACGGTTTTGTCCAATGTATCGCTGAAAATTCGTCCGGGTGAAATACATGCGCTGCTGGGAGAAAACGGCGCGGGGAAAAGTACGCTGATGAATGTTCTTTTTGGTATGCCTGTGATTCATGCCACCGGCGGTTTCTCCGGGGAGGTGCTGATCGACGGGGAAAACACGGTGATCGCCTCTCCCCACGACGCGATGCTGAAGGGAATCGGTATGGTTCATCAGGAGTTTATGCTTTTGCCGGGCTTTACCATCACAGAGAATATTAAATTGAATCGCGAGATTACCAAACCGAACATTTTATCCCGGGTTTTCGGCTCAAAGATGGAGTCCCTGGATATGAAAAAAATGTCCGAGGACGCCCGGGAAGCGCTGGACAGCGTGGGGATGAGCATCAATGAGTACACCATGGTTCACGGCCTTCCCGTGGGCTATATGCAGTTCGTGGAGATCGCCAGAGAGATCGACAAGCGGGGCGTGAGGCTGCTGGTATTTGATGAGCCCACGGCGGTGCTGACGGAGAGCGAGGCCTCCCAGCTTCTGAAGGTGATGAAGGACATTGCCTCCAGGGGGATCGCCATTATCTTTATCACTCACCGTCTGGATGAGGTGATCGGCGCCGCCGACAGCATCACCATCCTCCGGGACGGCCAGTTCGTGGCCTCCTGTCTGACAAAGGACACCAACGCGGTCCGGCTGGCGGAAATGATGATCGGCCGTGAGGAGGGCGAATTTTCCTTTGTGACCGCGGAGCCGAGGCAGTTCACAGAGGCGGACAAGGTGGCCCTGCGGGTGAGTCATCTGGCGGTGGATATGCCAGGTGAGACGGTGAAGGATGTGTCCTTCCAGGTTCACCAGGGGGAGATTTTCGGGATCGGCGGTCTGGCCGGTCAGGGAAAGATCGGCGTGCCCAACGGTATCATGGGGGTGTATGAGGCCGGCGGCGAGGTGGAGTTTGAAGGCAGAAGGATGAATCTGAACGACGCCCGCTCCGCTCTGGCAGGCGGCATGGCCATGGTGTCCGAGGACCGGCGGGGTGTGGGACTTTTGCTGGACGAGTCCATCGAGGACAACATTGTATTCAATGCCATGCAGATCAACGGAGATTATACGAAAAAGCTCCTTGGATTTACCCAGAAGGACACGAAGGCGATCCGGAAGCATGCGGAGGACATGATCAAAGAGCTGGATATCCGCTGCTTTTCCCCGCTGCAGCATACGGGGACCCTCTCGGGAGGGAATCAGCAGAAGGTGTGCATCGCCCGGGCGCTGACCATGCACCCGAAGCTTCTGTTTGTGTCGGAACCCACCCGGGGAATCGACATTGGAGCCAAGAAGCTGGTGCTGGAGACACTGGTGAAGCTGAACCGGGAGCTGGGGATGACTGTGGTGATGGTGTCCTCCGAGCTCATGGAGCTTCGGTCAATCTGTGATAATATCGCCATCGTTTCTGAGGGAAAAGTGGTGGATGTACTCCCGGTGGACAGCTCCGATGCGGATTTCGGTCTCGCTATGTCGGGAATCAAGCCGGAAAGAGGAGGTGTGAGCTGTGGATAAACAGAAGAGAAAAAAGAGTCAGCTGATCGCCTGTGCGGTTTTGGTGCTGATGGCCGCCGTCTGCGGGTGCGTGGGAATGTATGGTCTGTTTTCCCGTTCCGCGGACAGGGGAAGTGAGATCCTGAGCAACATGCGGCTCCAGGCGATTTTGGATACCGCCGGCACCGGCGCGGTGGACGCCTATGTGGCGGCCGCCAAGGCGGAGGCCACCGCCAGGGTCCGGGCCGAGGGCGGCGGAATGGACAAGATCCGGGAGGCCACCGCTGAGGCGGAAGAGGAAGCGCTGGCTCTGGCTGAGAAGGAAGGGATCGGCTCCGTGGATCTGACGGAGATTGACACAGCTCCTCTGGCGGCCTCCCTGGATGTGCTGGCGGAGGCGCAGGAGGCGTACTTTGCGGAGGAGGCCGCGGCACAGGCCCGTTACATAGAGGAGCACGCGGATGAGGCGGTGGCGGCGGATGACACCGCCGGGGAAGCGGCCGCGGCGGACGGGATCTCGGACAGCGGGGCGGAGGATACCGGCTCAGAGGATCTGGAGCTGGAGGAGGAGACTGTGGATCTCTCCGGCTTCGAGGCCACGGGGGAGATGGTGGCCCTTTCCGCCAAGGTGGATGAGGCCTACGGGGGACTCTGCGGCGAGATCAAGAAGGTGTTCCCGGCTCTGACAGACGATATTCTGGAGACGCTGAAGTCCACCATCACCGGCACGGTGGCCCAGCAGGGAGATACCTTTGAGGCCCAGTATGACCGGGCGATGGAGATGAGCGGAATGAATCCGGGAGCCAGCGGCACGGTGATGCGTCAGGGAAAAACCTTGACCACCAGCGGGGTGGGACTGGTGATCCTGGCCCTGGTGGTGTTTTTCTATACGCCGCTGGTGAAGAAGCTGGGAGTGCCCCGTCTGTTGATTGGGCTGTTTTACATTCTGCTCTGCCTGCTTGCCTTTATCTATAACCTGTCCCTGCCGGGGCAGATCAGCAATACCCTGGTGCGTCTCGGTATGAACGGAGTGCTGGTGCTGGCCATGCTGCCGGGGATCCAGTGCGGGATCAGCCTGAACCTGGGTCTTCCCATCGGTATCATCGGCGGCCTGATCGGCGGTCTGCTCTGCATTGAGCTGGGCTTTAGCGGATGGTTCGGTTTTCTCTTTGCCATCCTGGTGGGGATCGCCATCGCCGCGGTGACCGGATATCTTTACGGCCTGCTGCTGAACCGGCTGAAGGGGAGTGAGATGAGCGTCACCACCTACGTGGGCTTTTCCTTCGTTTCCCTCATGTGTATCGCGTGGCTGGTGCTGCCCTTCCAGAGTAAAGTGATGAAGTGGCCCATGGGAAAGGGGCTGCGTACCACCATCGGATTGCAGTCCACATACCGCCATTTGCTGAATGATTTCCTGGCCTTTAAGCTGTTTGGGGTGACGATTCCCACAGGACTTCTGCTGTTCTTTGCCCTCTGCTGCTTCCTTGTGTGGCTGTTTATGCGGTCAAAGACGGGCATCGCCATGTCGGCCGCCGGGGCGAATCCCCGGTTTGCGGCCGCCACCGGCATCAATGTGGATAAGATGCGGTGCATTGGCACCATGCTCTCCACGATCCTGGCGGCGGTGGGCATCGTGGTGTATGGACAGAGCTACGGATTCATGCAGCTTTACCAGGCTCCCCGCCAGATGGGATTCCTGGCCGCTTCCGCCATCTTGCTGGGCGGAGCCACCACGTCCCGGGCCCGGATCAGCCATGTGATCATCGGTACCTTCCTGTTTCAGGGTGTGCTGACACTGGGGATGCCGGTGGCCAATGCGCTGGTGCCCCAGAGTACCATCTCTGAGACGCTGCGTATTCTGATCTCTCAAGGTATCATTCTGTATGCTCTTACCAAGTCAGGAGGTGCGAGTCGTGGATAAAAGTAAACTGCGTGAGTGGGCTCAAAATAATATCGTAACCATCATGTTTATCGTTCTCTGCGCGGTGTGCATGGGATTTTCAGGATATACGCCCTCCTATGTGCTGTATGAGCTGTTTGGCCGGCTTTCGCGAAATATGTTCATTGTGCTTTCGCTGATCATACCCATTGTGGCAGGTATGGGTATCAACTTCGCCATCACCATCGGCGCCATGGCGGCTCAGATCTCCTGCCTGCTGATCCTGGAGTGGGGCGTGCCGGGCATCGCCGGCTTTGGCCTGGCGGCTCTTCTGACGGTGCCCTTCGGGACTCTGTTTGGCTGGCTCATCGGTAAGCTGCTGAACAAAATGAAGGGGCAGGAGATGATCGGTTCTCTGGTACTGAGCTATTTTGCCACGGGTCTTTATCAGCTGCTGTTTCTGTTTATTTTTGACAACATCATACCCATTCACAACCCGGATCTGACCATCAAGGGCTCAAAGGGGATCGCCAATACCATGGATCTGTCCAAGGAGAACGGCATCGCCTCCGCTCTGGACGGGCTGTGGAGGCTGCCCTTCTCCCGGGCGGCGCTGGTGTTTGCGGCGGTGATCGGCCTGATCCTGATTCTCAGCTATGGAAGGAGCCACAAAAAGAATCCGAAAAAGCTGGGGATCCAGCTGGCTGTGCTGGCGGCGGCTGCCGCTCTGGCCCAGCTGCCCTTCGTGAAGGAGCTGTTCTCCATGGTAAATGTGCCGGTGATTACCTTTGGCTGTGTGGCCCTTCTGTGCCTTTTCAATGTGGTGATCATGCGGACCAAGCTGGGACAGCAGTTCCGGGCTGTGGGGCAGAATGGGACGGTGGCCAATGCCTCCGGCATCAATGTGGACCACGTGCGTATCATTGCTGTCATCTTTTCCACCGTGCTGGCCGGCTGGGGACAGCTCATCTTCGTGCAGAATATGGGCGCCTTCCAGACCTACGGCGCCCATGAGCAGGTGGGTCTGTATGCGGGAGCGGCCATCCTGGTGGGCGGCGCGTCGGTGGTCCGGGCGACCAACTCCCAGGCGCTGATCGGCTGCGTCGTGTTTCATCTGATGTTCATCCTGGCTCCCGCCGCCGGAAAGAATCTCTTCGGTGACGCGGCCATCGGTGAATATTTCCGGGTCTTCATCTGCTACGGCGTCATCGCCCTGGCTCTGGTGATGCACGCCTGGAGCGAGAACGCCAGAAAGAAAAAATCTTCTGTGAAATAAAAAGCTGCCGTACCGGTGTAAAAGCCGGTGCGGCAGTTTTTATATGCGGAAACTTATGGGAAGAGTCCGTACAAAGGTGTATAAACCCCCATGTCCGCACGCTTGACACCACCATAAATGAAACTATGCA
>CAZGRM010000119.1:0-10569 GCA_964528295.1 uncultured Lachnospiraceae bacterium | reverse complement strand
GTGAAGGGGAAGTGATGGGGACGGAATTTCGTCCTTGTCTCCGGTCCGAACAGCTCCTTGGCGAACTGCTCCAGGGTCCCCTTCAGGTCCGCGAAGGTGATATTTTTGTCAACCACCAGTCCCTCGATCTGATGGAAGGAGGGGGAGTGGGTGGCGTCCACCTCATCGGAACGGAACACCCGGCCCGGCGCGATCACCCGGATCGGCAGCTTGCCCTGCTCCATGATGCGGGCCTGCACCGGAGAAGTCTGGGTGCGCAGCACGATCTCCTTATTTATATAAAAGGTATCCTGCTCATCCTTGGCCGGATGATTGGCAGGGATGTTCAATTTTTCAAAGTTGTAGAGGTCATACTCCACCTCCGGTCCCTCCACCACCTCGTATCCCATGCCGATGAAGATCCGCTCCACCTCTTCCCGGGCGATGGTGTTGGGGTGACGGTGACCTACGTTGTTTTTCTTGGCCGGAAGAGTCACGTCGATGACCTCCGCCTTCAGCTTCCGCTCCAGAGCCTCCTGCTCCAGCCTCTGCTTCGTCTCCTCCAGGAAGGACTCGATCTGCTGCCTCGTCTCATTCACCATCTGGCCGAAGGCCGGACGATCCTCAGGAGCCACCTCCTTCATGCTCTTCATGATCGCGGTGAGCTGCCCCTTCTTTCCAAGGAAATTTACTCTGACCTCGTTCAGACGCTCCAGCATCCCCGCCTCTTCGATCTGGGCGAGAGCTTCCTCCTTGATTGCCTGTAATCTTTCTTTCATGGCTCTTTTCCTTTCTGATGTTTTTCACTTGAGAGAGTTCCCCCAGAAGGTTTTGTGATACGGGAAGCGAAATTTTCCATATCACAAAAAAACTCCGCCCCTCATAGGGACGAAGCTTCTGTTCCGTGGTACCACCCTGCTTCCTGCCATACGGCAGGCACTCGGTATGCGTAACGTGCATTCCCGTCATTTCCTACTGGACAGAAAAATCCTGCCTTCAGAAATGAAGCTCCGGTGTGAATTTCGTCGGACGATTGAACCCGGGGAAG
The DNA here is from genome assembly GCA_964528295.1 of uncultured Lachnospiraceae bacterium. Taxonomy (GTDB): domain Bacteria; phylum Bacillota; class Clostridia; order Lachnospirales; family Lachnospiraceae; genus Choladousia. The sequence continues at coordinate 9,542 of CAZGRM010000119.1, read as the reverse complement.
CTTTCAGCCGCCGACCTCCCCTCTCTGACGGAAATCGTCTTTCTACTATGCACCATCTATGCCTCTGTTTCTTATTGACATGCGTATGTGGCGCTCTTGATTCCGCCACCGTGCTATCCATTATTCTACCACAGGAAACCTATCTGTCAAGAGTAAATAATTCCGGATTTACGATATATTGATTGATTTCCGCGCCCAAAAACAGCAGATACATACAAAAATAGAGCCACAGCATCACCACCACCAGCGTGGTCAAGCTGCCGTAAATCACCGACATATTCACCGCATAGTCCAGATAAATGGAAAAGGCGTAGGAAAACACCGACCAGGACACCGCCGTAAAAACAGCGCCCGGAAACTGGCTGCGGAAGGTCTGCCTGCGGTTCGGAAGAAACATATACAGCACCGTAAACAGCAGCACCAGCACCACCAGCGCCACCCCGGTAGGCAGCACCACCAGCATGTCCTGATACTGCTGAAGCGCGGGAAACCGCCGGATCAGATAATCCAGAATGCCAAATCCGAACACCAGAATACCCAGGCTCAGGATCAGGGCAAGAACCAGAATGATCGTGTAAAAGGTATAGTGGATCCTGGCCACAAGATAATTTCTCGTATCCGTGATCCGAAAGATGGTATTCAGTCCGTCCGACAATCCCATGACCCCTTTTCCCGAGGCCCAGACCGCCGCCACCGCCGTGGTGGACATCAGCGCCACGGATTGATTGTAAATGCTGTTTACCGTGCTCCGCAGCGCGTCCGCCACCTCAAAGGGGGTGATCTCCTCGATGGCGAACATCAGCTGCTCCTGGGTCAGCGGCGTATACCGGATCAGTGTGAGCAGCAGCATAAGGATCGGAAAAAAGCTCATGATAATAAAAAAGCCCGCCTCCGCCGAATGGGCCCGTATCTTATCCCTCCCCAGTTTTCTCTGAAATCTGAACGCGATCATTGCCAGCTTTTTCATCATCGACATAAATAAACTCACTTTCCGGTAATTTTTTCTATTCCTCTGTCCGCGCCGGAATCAGCGTCTTTAAACCGTCATTTCCGTAATAATACTCCAGAATCTCCCTGTAGTCCGCCCCGGCCGCCGCCATGGCCGCCGCTCCGCACTGACTCATACCCTTCCCGTGCCCGTAGCCGCCTCCGTAGAGAAAAAAGGCCTCCTCCCCGGAAGCTCCGGGGCCGCCGTCATCCTCCTCGGAAAAGCTATCGCCGCCGGTCTCCCCATCCCGGACACAGAAATAGGCGCTGGGCAGCAGCGTCATCCCGCTCATTTTTGTCCCGTCCCTCAAGTACACCGCGGTCTCCTCCGGGGAAAGCACCTGACGGATATTGTACTCACCGTCCACCGTCACGGATTGCCCGTCTCCACTGACCAGCAGCTCCGTCACCTGTCCGTCCTTCTCCCGCGCGGCCGCCTCAATATGCTCCACCTCTTCCCCCGTGAAGCCATAATCCTCCCAAACCGCGGCCAGAACCGCGGACTTGGGAACCCGTACCTGCCAGCGCAGCCAGGGAGAGCCGTACTCCTGATCCGCCTCCGGCTCTGCCAGCAGAAAATTCCAGAAGGCTTCCTCCTCCGCCAGATCCTCCCGATGCTCGGTCTGACAGGAGGTGGAATAGTACAGCACCTCCTTCACCGGAAGAAACTGTCCCGCCGTGGCCTCCACTGCCTCCCGGGAGGTTTTCGAAGTCTTCTGATTATTATATACTTGAAATGCCACGCTGTCATCTAAATCTGATAAAAAAATGTCACTTTTTTCTTCCCCCGGTCCATACTCCGCCTCCTGGTCCCTGTTTTCTTTCTCCCAAAAGGCCTCCCCCCGTCTGGCCTCCATACAGTGAAGGGCGTAGGTCCTGGCGCACACCGCCTGGGCCTTCTGGGCCTCCTCCGGGTAGTACGAGGGCATTTCACTGGATACCACACCGCACAGATACTCCTCCAGCAAAAGCTCATTTACCAGCAGGTAGCCCTCCTCCTCCCGGTACACATAGATGCTGCCCGCATATTCCGGGCTGCCCTGGGCCCGCTTCAGGCTTTCGATCACCAGAGGGCCGCCCTCCAGGCCGCTGAGGATGCAGTAATCGCCCGGGGACAGCTCCTCCTCCTGAGCATCCCAGGAGGAGCCGGACAATCTCCGGGTCTGGCCCTCCTTTGTCTGTGAGGTGAACACCTCCACCGCAAGCCCGCCGGAGGCGCTGATCTTCACCGAGTCATGATAGTTCCCCTTATAATGATCTCCCAGAATGTGGACCCGGATCGGAAGCTCCCCGCGGGAAGCGGTCTCCGTTCCCTCACTCCGGGAAGCTTCTTTTTCCGTATCCCCCGGGGCTTCCCCGGTCCCGTCTCCGGCATTTTGCGCTGTTTCCGCTTCGGTGCCTTTTCCAATTTCGTCTCCGGCATCCCACGTCGCTTCTTTCCCGATCCCCGGTGCGATCCCATCTCTGGCGCTTTGCGTTGTTTCTGTACCCTTTCCGGTTTCCTCCCCGGCATCCCGCGCCCCTTCTTCCCGGGCGGTCTCCCCGCTCTCCTCCCGGATCAGCTCCGCGGGAGCGCTGGCCGTGCGGTTCTCCCTCATATAGCGGCAGAGCAGCCAAAAGGCCCCCAGGACGCAGCCCACCGCCAACACCGCCGATCCGATCCGCCAAAGCCACCGTCTCACCACGCTTCCCTTCATGCTCCGCCTCCCGCCTGTCCCGATTCCACTGTCTGCTCTATCATTATATTTCCGCCCTCACCGGAAAAGCACTTTCCGGAAAAGAAATACTTTTCCTCCCGGTTCGTGGTATGATATACTCATTCAGTCATACCGCGGCCGGCATTTTCAGTTTCCCCCTTCCGGCCGGAAACGATGCCGCAAAATCAAAAAAACAGGAGATTTCTACCCATGAAAAAAATACTGGTCATCGGCTCCACCGTGGTGGATGTCATCATAAATCTGGACCGCCTCCCCAAAACCCAGGAGGATGTCCACGTACTCAGCCAAAAAATGTCCCTGGGCGGCTGCGCCTACAATGTCTCAGACATGATCCGCCATTTCGGTGTCCCCTATATTCTGTTCTCCCCGGTAGGCACCGGCGCCTACGGGGACTTTGTCCGCGCCCGGCTCGCCGCCCAAAATATCACCACCCCCATCCCATGCCCCGGGCTGGACAACGGCTGCTGCTACTGCTTCGTAGAAAAAAACGGGGAGCGGACCTTCGTCTCCTACCACGGCGCGGAGTACCTGTTCCGGCCGGAATGGTTCCGGATCCCGGATCCCGCCGAGATCAGCAGCGTCTATATCTGCGGACTGGAAATCGAGGAGACCACCGGACGCCACATTGTGGAGTATCTGGAGCGGCACCCGGAGTACCAGATCTACTTTGCCCCCGGTCCCCGGATCACCAAGATTGATCCCGCCCTGCTGAACCGGTTGTTTGCCCTGCGCCCGATCCTTCATTTAAACGACGAGGAGGCCCTGTCCTACACCGCCCTGGAGGCCTCCCGAAGGACCTCCGGGACCGCTTTCACCGCCGGCACAGCCAGCGGCTCGCCCGGCCCGGACCCGGCCGGGGATTCGGGCCGTTTCAGAAACGAGGCGGAGAAGGGATACGCGCGGGAAGGCATTGGGGAGGCGCATACCCATGATGGCATTGAGAAGTTGCCTGCTCATGATGGCGCTGGGGAGGCACATATGGAAGAAGCTCAGGCGGCGGGGACCCTTGCGCAAAAGGAGCAAGCCCTCGAAGCCGCGGCCCGGACTCTCTACCGGAGGACCAAGGCCCCTGTCATCATCACCCTGGGGGCCGGGGGCACCTACTACCACACCGGGACCACCTCCGGCCTCATTCCCGCCTTCCCCGCGATTCAGACAGACACCATCGGGGCCGGGGACTCCCACATAGGGGCGGTCATCGCCTGCGTCCATCTGGGCCTCTCTCTCCCCGAAGCCATACGGACCGCCAACCAGGCCGCCGCCAAGGTGGTGGAGACCGAGGGAGCCCTGCTTTCGGACGAGGCTTTCGCTCAGATTCACTTTACACCCGAAGCTTTTTCCACTCTATAAAAAGTACGGCTTCGCCCGGACGGAGACTTGCGTTCCCGCCGGACGGGCCAAAAGCGGGAGACAACAAGGCCAAGGCCCTGCCGTCTCCCGCAAGGAATCATTTCATTTCGCTTCATTGACGGCCCCATCATCGGCACGCCGCCGTTTCTTTCTGCTATTTATCTCCCGGACAGCCTTTCCTTCCGCTTTTTCTGCGCGTAATAATACACGCCAAGTCCAATCAGGGTGGTGATATACGGCACCATCAGCACAATCTCATAGGACATCAGCGCCTTCAGCTGCATGATGTTGGCAAAGGCCTGGGCAATGCCGAACAGCAGGGATACCAGGAAGCCGCCCACCGGCGTATTTCCGCCCATGCTGGCCGCCGCCAAAGCGATAAAGCCCCGTCCGCTGGACATATCCTTTGTAAACATATTCATATAGCCGCCTGACAAATAGAAGCCTCCCGCCGCCGCCAGCATTCCGCTCAAAATCAGAGCGATGTACTGCACCCTCCTGGAGCTGATTCCCACAGACTCCGCCGCATTCTTATTTTCCCCCACCGCTCGGATGGAAAGTCCCAGAGGCGTCTTATACAGGAAAAGATGCAGCAGGACCACGCAGATCAACGCCAGCCAGGTCATGGCATTATGCCCCGACAACAGCGCCCCGATCACCGGGATCCGGCTGACAAAGGGAATCGTCACGGCAGGCGCCGCAAAGCTGCGGATAGAGGAGGATACACCCCGGTCGCCGGAGTACACCACCATAATCAACACCGTGCCCCCCGTGGCAATCAAATTGATGGCCACCGCCGCCAGAATCTCATCGGTCTTCAAGTTCAGGGCGAAGAAGGCCAGCAAAAGCCCCAGCAGTCCCCCCAGCACAAGGGTAATCAACAGCCCAAGAAACGCGCTCTGGGTGATGGAGGAAAAAATCACTCCAAACAAGGCCGCGAACAGCATAATGCCCTCCAGCGCCATATTCGTGATCCCGGCCTTTGCCGCGATGGAGGCTCCCAGGGTGGCAAACAGGATCGGCGTGGTGGCCCGCAGAACCGTGCCGAAAAACTCCGGTGAAAATACCGCGCTCCACATGCTACGCCACCTCCCCGTCCTTCAAGGAAGCCTTCGCTTCCTTTGCGATCATCCGGTGCCGGTATCCGCTGAGGAACTGCTCCGCCACCACCAGAATGATGATAATCCCCTGGGTAATCTGCACGATCTCCAAAGACACATCGGTCCTCCGGGACATAATCGACGCCCCCGTCCGCAGATAAGCCAAAAACAAAGCCGCAAAGGGCGTGTACAGCGGATTATTCTTCGCCAGTGTCGCAATGATAATGGCGTCCCAGCCGTATCCCGTCAGGGTGGTCCAGTTAAACCGGGAATAGATGGGGCTCAGCATCTCCACACCTCCGCCGATCCCCGCCACAAATCCGCCGATGATCTGGGATACCACGATCACCTTTGTGATATTGATGCCGGAGTACCGGGCAAACTCCGTGTTTTCCCCCGTCAGCCGCAGCTCATAGCCCAGCTTCGTCCGAAACAGGAACACATATCCCAGCACCGCCGCGGCCAAAGCAATGAGGATCCCCGCATGGACCCTGGTGCCTTCCAGAAGCACCGGAAGCTCCGAGGCCTCACACAGCTCATAGGAGGCCGTGTTCGCCTTGGGATCATTGATCACATGGTTCAGCATATAGGTGCCGAAATACAGGGCCAGGTAGTTGATCATCAGGGAGGAAACCATCTCGGAGGCCGTGGTGGTGATCTTCATGATGGCCGGAATCATGGAGAACAGGGCCCCCGCCGCCCCCGCGCACAGCAGAGCCGCCGCGGGCGAAAGATAGTTCGCCGTAAAGTAAATCGCCACGCAGGACGCGGCAAGCCCGCCGATCTGGAAGGCCCCCTCGCCGGAAAGATTGATCTGATTGGCCGAAAACATAATGCAGATCCCCGTTCCCGTAAAAATCAGCGGGATCATGGACTCAATCACATTTCCCATATTCCGCTTGCTGGACAGCGGCCCTGTCAGCAGCGTCACAATGGCCTGCACCGGCTGCTCGCTCATGAGGAAAATCAACACAAACGAAATCCCAAGGGCAATCAGCACAGAAAAAAGCGTCCGCAAAATGTCAAATTTCTTTGCGCTACTCATAGAGAACTCCCTCCAATTCCTCCATTTTCTTGATGCCAAGCATATGCTGGCCCAGCTCATCCTCCGTCACCCGGTCCACATCGGTGAAAAATCCCGCGAATCTTCCCTTGTACATGACCGCCAGCCGGTCGCTGAGGGAGAAAATTTCCGTCAGGTCCGCCGACACCAGAATCACAGCGCAGCCCGCGTCCCGAAACGCCAGCAGCCGGCGCCGGATAAACTCCGTGGCTCCCACATCAATTCCCCTGGTGGGCTGGTTGGCGATGATCACATCCGGCCCGGAGGAAAACTCCCGGGCCACGATTACCTTCTGGATATTTCCGCCGGAAAGCATCCCCACATTCTGCTTTCTGGACCCGCACTTGATCAAAAACTCCCGGATCAGCTCGTCACTGCGCCTCGCCATGGCCTTGGTCCGCAGCAGCATTCTGCCGGAATACTCCGCCAGACGGTACTGACTGGAAAAAAGATTTTCCTGGATACTCAGATTGCCCGCGCAGCCGGACACCATCCGGTCCTCGGGAATATGGGCCACCTTCCGGTCCCGGATCTCCCGGATGGAGGCCCTGGCAATGTCGCTGCCCTTGACCTGAACCTGTCCGTGGTACTTCTTGTTCATACCCGTCAGCACATCCACCAGCTCCGACTGGCCGTTTCCCTCCACCCCAGCGATTCCCAGGATTTCACCGCCCTTCAGATCAAAGGAGAGGCCGTCGATTTTCAAGACTCCCTGGGAATTGTGCACCGTCAGATCCCGAACCCTCAGCAGCACCTGCTCCGACAGACGCTTTGGCCGCTTTTCAAAGCTTAAGGACACCTCCCGTCCCACCATCAGCCGGGACATTTCCTGGGTGGAGATTTCCGCCACCTGATAGGTGCCCATGCTCCGCCCATTCCGCATGATGGTGGCCCGGTCACAGATTTTTTTGATCTCATCCAGCTTATGTGAGATGAAGATGATCGTGTGTCCCTTCTCCTTCAGCTTCAATAGCTGGACAAAGAGCTCCTCCGTCTCCTGGGGCGTCAGCACGGCTGTGGGCTCATCCAGAATCAGAATCTTCGCTCCCCGGTACAGCGCTTTCAGAATCTCCACCTTCTGCTTGATGCCCACCGGGATTTCCTCGATCCTCTGCCGCACGTCAATATCAAAATTGTACTCCGCCGCAATCCGCTCCGCCGAAGCCACCGCCTTTTCCGAGTCAATGAACAGCCCCCTTTTCGGCGCTACGCCGAGAATGATATTCTCCGCCACCGTCAGGGACGGAACCAGCATGAAATGCTGATGAACCATGCCGATCCCCAGGGCGATGGCGTGCTGGGGAGATTTGATAGGTACCGCCCTGCCCTCCAGCAGGATCTCCCCCTGATCCGGCGGCTCAATTCCAAAGAGTACCTTCATCAGCGTGGATTTTCCCGCTCCGTTCTCTCCCAGCAGCGCATGGATCTCCCCCTCCCGAAGCTCCAGTGACACATCCTCGTTGGCCACCACGCCGTTTCCGTAGATTTTCATAATATGATTCATTTGCAGTAGAATGCGTTTTTCCAACCCGAATCACCTCTTTTTCTCTGAAAAAGGGCGCCGCAAATCCGGTTCAGGCACAGCCTCCGGCACCTGCCGGTAAACCGGCCGTGCCAGACATTGTGGCTGACTGCTGCTTTGCGGCACCCTCTTCCACTTTCTCTTTTTTTACAGTCCGGCTGATTCGGAGGAAATCCCTTCTCCCCCGGGCCTATGTTTTCCCACAGGAAGTCCCTTCCCCCGGTCAGCCCTGACTGCTGTCCTTTCTTATTTTACCTTTACGGAATCGATCAGCGCTTCGTAGTCCTCTTCGCTGATGGGAGCGTCTCCCAGCGTGGAATCTACCACAATCTCGCCGTTCTCGATCTGCTCCTGGAGCTCAGCGACGGCTGTGCGGATATCCTCCGGCACCACCTCCTCATAATGCTCATCCAGTACCAGCTCCACGCCGCCCTCGGCGAAGCCCATGTACTCCAGAGAACCGAAGGGCAGCTCGCCCATGATATCTCTCTTGATGGAATTGATCAACGCATTGCCCACGTTCTTCAGTGCGGAAGTGGGGATGTACTCCGCATAGTCGGGAAGCAGAGCCGCCTGGTCAGAGTCCACGCCAAAGGCATACTTGTCCGCGTCCGCTGCGGCCTCGATCTGTCCCAGTCCGGCGCTTCCTGCCACGTTGAATCCTACGTCCGCGCCGTTCTGATACTGGGCCAGCGCCAGATCCTTGCCCTTTGCGGAATCCACATAATCGCCCACATAGGCGATGGCCACCTCGATATCCGGCTCAATGGCCTGAGCGCCCTCCACGTAGCCCACCAGGAAGTCATTGATCACAGAACCGTCGGTACCGCCAAGGAAACCGATGATCTTGTTGTCCGGGTCGATCTTCTCCAGGTCAGCGTCGGTGGTCATCATGGCTGCCGCGGCGCCTACCAGGTAGGATACCTCGTTCTGCTTGAACATTACGTTGTAGACATTCTCGTTCTCGCAGGCCTCGAAGTCAAAGGCCTCGTCGAAGAAGATAAACTTCTGGTCCGGATAATCGTTTGCCGCGTTGATCAGAGCGTCCAGCACCTGATAAGCGCCGCAGATAATCACATCATAGGAGCCATCGTCGCAGTAATCGTACATGATGGGCTCATAGTTGGCCGCGTCCGCGGAGGTACCGCCCATCTCCTCCACCTTAAACTCAAACACATCCTCGCCCAGCTCTTCCTGCAGAGCGGTCAGTCCGGCATTGGCGGAATCAAAGAAGGATTTGTCACCCAGGGTTCCGTTCACAAGAAGAACTGCCTTGTAATGTGTCCCCTCGGGAACCACAAACTCAGCGGCCTCCTCCGCCTCAGTCACCTCAGTAGCCTCTTCCGTCTCCCCGGCTTCCGCGGCTTCCTCGGTCTCAGCGACTTCCTCGGTTACCTCCTCGGTCTCGGCGGCCTCTGTTACTTCTTCCGTCTCAGCGGCTTCCGTTACCTCCTCGGTCTCGGCGGCCTCTGTTACTTCTTCCGTCTCAACGGCCTCCGTTACCTCCTCGGTCTCAGCGGCCTCTGTTACTTCTTCCGTCTCTCCGGCTTCTGTTTCCTCCGCCTCTGTTACTTCTTCGGTCTCAACGGCCTCCGTAGCTTCCTCGGTCTCAGCGGCTTCCGTTACCTCTTCGGTCACTTCCTCCGTCTCGGCGGCTTCCGTTACTTCTTCCGTCTCAGCGGCTTCCGTCACTTCCTCCGTCTCGGCGGACTCAGTTACTTCTTCCGTCTCTCCGGCTTCCGCGATCTCGGCAGGTTCTTCTTCAGCGGCAGGTTCTTCTTCAGCGGCGGTTTCTGTCTCGG